>JAIPJX010000043.1 GCA_021733945.1 Verrucomicrobiota bacterium
TGGCAGCCAGGGCTTCCGAGGCGGACACCGCACGCACCAATTCAAACGCTTCAAGGGCGTCTTCATAGATTTCATACTGAAAATCGTCGTCCTCAACGACGAGGATGCGGGGCTTGTTCATAACCAGTGCCGAGGTTCAAGTTCATTTAACACCACAGACCCGTCGGCTTCAAGCACGCACCGCCCCACGGCAACCGTCGATTTGGCCCGTTCGTAGTCCCGGTTTGAACCGGTTTGAACTTGCGGATCGGCACCAACCGGCTGAAGCCGGGACTCCGGGCGAAACTTCAACCGTTGCCTGAATCCAGTGCCTCAGGAAGTTCCTTTCAACGGGTCGGCGACCGGAGCGACGATCGTGAAGGCGGTTCCCCGACCCACTTGGGAATCGACGTGCAAACCATACTGAAGTTCCTTGGCAAGTTCATACACCATGCTCAAGCCCAGGCCGGTGCCACGCCGCGTGGACAGCGCCTTCGTGGTGAAGAAAGGTTCAAAGATCCGTTGTTGAATCTCTTCGGGAATGCCACATCCGGAGTCGCGAACGGTTACGCAGACGTACTGCGATCCTTCGGCGGGTGACAGTGCCGGGTTGGGCGGTGGCCGCGTCGTCAGCGACGTTCGGATCTGGATGTCTCCGCCATCCGGCATGGCGTCCACCGCATTGATCAGCAGATTCAGCAAAATCTGCTGGATCATCTCGTTCACGCCACGCACCCGGGGCAAATCCGCTGCGGGTTCGAACCGGACCTGCGCGCCCCGGAGGAATTCATCCCCAAGCACCCGCAGTGTTTCCTCCGTCAGAGCGTTCAGATCGCACAGGCCCAGTCCCTGTTCCGCCACCCGGCTCAGGCCGAGGATCGATTTCACGATGCCGCTGCCTTGATCGACCATGGTCTTGATCCTGCCGACGCGCGTCAGGATTTTCTCCTTGTCATCGATATGGTTCTCAATGATCTGCGCGGATCCCTTGATGATGGAAAGAATGCTGTTGAAATCGTGGGAAATTCCAGCCGCCAGCGTGCCCAGGGCGCGCATCTTCTGGCTTTGCACGAGCTCAGCGGTGGCTTTCTCAAGTTCCCGCGTTCGGATACCGACGATCTTTTCCACCTCGGCATAACTTCGAATGAGCTGCAGATGCCGGTTCACCGCCAGACCGGCGAAAAAGAGCACCAGCACCAGACCACTCACCAGAACCACCAGGATGCGCGGTTCCTTGTGCCAGGGTGTGACCACGGAGAAATCGAAGAACGTGGTGACAATGTCCTGATTCCAGTTGCGGTCCATCGATCGCACCTCAAACCGGTGTTTTCCGGCGCGCAGATTTTCAAACGACGCCGTGGTGGTGTTCGTATACGCGGCCCAGGAACCTTCATCGATCCGGAAGGAAAACAGCAGGCGTTCGGGACGCGTATAATCCCATTTGTCGATCGCCCGGAGCCGAAACCGCGCTGTTCCCTGAGGGCTCGTTCCGTCTGAATCATCCATTTCAGGAGACAACGTTTCGGGCGGGCTCAGATCCGCCTCCGGCTGGTGGAGACTCAGTCCCCGCGTGGTCCCCACCCAAAGCCTGCCCCGGCGGTCCTCGAACACCTCGGTCGCCACCTGGCTGGGCAACCCCTCCTCAACGCCGTTGGAAACCCAGCTGCCCCCGAAGTAGGCGTAAATTCCGTCCGAGGCCGCCACCCAGACCTTTCCCGAGCTGGAATGGATCATGCGGCTCACCCGGTCCAGTCCGGTCCGGATCACGCTCCACTCCGCCCCGTCGAACTGCAGGATCCGACCCCCACCCGCAAACCAAATTCGTGTGTCATCGATTTCCATCACGCAGGAAGCCTGGTACCCGTAAAACCCTTCCGACTCACCGTAGGTTTCGATCTGTCCGTTACGAATTCGGGTGAGTGCTCCGGTACTTCCAAACCATTGATCTCCATTCCGGCTTGTGAAAACGAAATCCAGTTCCCGTGTCCGATCAATGGCCGGGTAGAGCTCCAGCGGGAGAAACGTGTCTCCGTCAAACTGTTCCAGGCGGTGTGAATTCGGTGCGTCCGGAGAACCCAGGCTGGTCTGCGTCCAAAGCGTCCCGTCAGGCCGGGCACCCAGAATTCTGATCCGTCGTCCTTCAGGGTGCGGCACCTGCTCGAACCGGGCCGTGTTCGGACGAAACAGAAGCGCCTGCTCACCCCCTGTGATGACAAGGCGGCCGTCCGCCAGTTCGTACATTTTGGCAGGTGTTTGGGAATCCGGATCAAACCCCGCAGGCCAGCCAACGGATTCGAAGTGGTCGCCTCTCAGACTGAGCAGACCGTCGGAGAGAACAAACCAAACGGTGCCATCGCCCGACTCGAACACGGTGTGAACAACCGACGGATCCGGGTCGGCCGACCGGGGACTGCGCCAGAGATAGGGAGCATGCCGGGCGACCCCCTCGGAAGTCGCCAACCAGAACGCTCCGCTGGGTTCGACGATCACATCCCGATACTGCCCCATCCAGGTGGGATCCTTCGATTGTTCGAACGGGACACCCTCCTCAAACCGGAGCAGCGCGTTGATGGTGTGGGCCCAGGGATTGCCATCCCAGCCCGGCCAGGCCTGGAGGAGGTTTTTTCCGGGTGCCCGTTCTTTTCTCCAACTCACTCCGTCAAACTCCAGCAGAAGGCGTTGACCCGCCTCCCCCTCTTCCGTGGCCACGGTTACCATCGATCCATTGGCACCCTCGAAAGGTCGCTGCAGGTTGACCACCCCGAGCGATTCCTGGAGATTCTCGATCCGCCACTCGGATTTGTTGGAAATCTGGCGCAACGGACCCTCGACTTTCGCCAGACCATTCGCACCCGTGATCCACAGCCCTCCGTCCCGCGCCTCCGCCATTTCGATGAACCGTCCCAGCCCGGTCTCGTTCACCCGCTTGAGGACCAGCGCGCGTTTGCCCGAGACAAATTCCATCAGCTGATCCGAGAGCAGGAACAACACGCGGTTGTGCTCGGCCGGCAGGAGCGGGATCTGACGGACCCGACGCAGCATGTGCGACTGAATTTCCGCGCGTATCTCCGGCACATAGTGATGGTCCCAGCCTTTGGCCACGTATTGGGCCAGGCCGTCGGGATACAGAGACCACAATTGCCCGGTGCGGCTTTCATAAATCCGGTAGCTGTCACGTCCGGGGGAAGGAAGCCTCTGGATGCTGTATCCGTCCATCACCGAGATCTGATCGCCGTCCCGATGTTTCACCCAGACATTGCCCCGGGGACTCCAGGTGATGGACATTGCGTAGGAATCACTCAGTCCATCAGCCGCACTGAAGACGCTCAAATGAACCGGTGAATCGGCCGCGCTCGGAAGGATCCCACCACCCAGGAGGAAGATCCCCAACACGCACTGGAGTCGTTTGACGCCGGATCGGAGCCGGGTGCTGTGTGAAGAAGGCTTCATTCTCGGGATCCACGGTCAGCCCGAATCTAGTTGACCCGGTCCCGAATGGCGAGCTCAACCGGGAAGGGACCCGTGCGGGCCACCGTATTCCCGGATGCGGAGCCGGCTCACTTCCCGGTGCCCGGCCGGGCCACTTCCGTCGGGTAATACTCCTGAACCGTGCGAACGGCGTACCCGGCCCTCTTGAGAGCCGCGATGCCCAGCGCGGCCGCTTTGGCACCACTGAGCGTCGTCATGATCGGAGTGTTGGTGTAGACCGCCGTGGTTCTGATTTTTACTTCGTCTGAACGCGGTGTCTGGCCCGAAGGCGTGTTGATCACGAGTTGAATCTCACGGTTCTTGAGCAGATCGATCGCGTTGGGGCGGCCCTCGGAGAGTTTGTGAACCTTTTGCACCTTCAGTCCGGCTTCCATCAGGACCGCAGCCGTGCCACTGGTGGATACCAGCTCGAAACCCAGATCCACGTACAGTTTGCCAATCGCGGCGAGCTCCCGTTTGTGCGCATTGCTCACGCTGATAAAAACCTTGCCACCCATCGGGAGGGGGCTGCCCGCGGCAATCTGAGACTTGGCATACGCCACTCCGAGGTCCGCGTCCAGACCCATGACCTCGCCCGTGGACCGCATCTCCGGTGAAAGAAGGATGTCCTGCCCATGAAACCGATTAAACGGAAAAACCGATTCCTTGACCGCCCAGTAGGTTGGCCAGATTTCCTGGGTGAACCCCAGGGCGGTCAGCGTTTGCCCCGCCATCACCTTCGCCGCCAGCTTGGCGAGCGGCACGCCGATGGCCTTGCTCACAAACGGGATCGTGCGCGAAGCGCGCGGGTTGACCTCGAGCACATAGACCGTGTCGCCCTTCACGGCGTACTGCACGTTCATCAACCCGATGACTTTGAGTTCCCTGGCCATCGCGTGGGTGTAATCCCGGATCACTCCGATCACTTTCTGGGAAAGCGTGTGCGGAGGCAGGACCATGGCGGCGTCGCCCGAATGCACACCGGCGAATTCAATGTGCTCCAACATGCCGCCCACGACCGTGGTGCCCTGGGCGGGATCCTCGAACTGCCCCACATCGGAAATACAGTCGACATCCACCTCCGTTGCGTCCTCGAGGAATTTGTCCACCAACACGGGGCGTTCGGGGGAAGCCTCCACGGCAAACCGCATGTACTGCGAGAGCTCCACGTCTGAATACACGATTTGCATCGCGCGCCCTCCGAGCACGAACGAGGGACGGACCAGCACCGGATACCCCAGCCTCGCAGCGATGGCGACGGCCTCGGTTTCGTTGGTCGCGGTACCGTTGGAGGGCTGCGGAATATTCAGCTTCTCGAGCATCGCCGAGAAGAGCTTCCGGTCTTCGGCCACCTCGATGTTCTGCGGGGATGTTCCAATGATCGTGACACCGTTCGCCTGAAGTCCAAGCGCCAGATTGAGCGGGGTCTGGCCTCCGAATTGCGCGATTGCCCCGTCGCACTTCTCCCGTTCGTAGATGTGCAGCACATCCTCCAGGGTCAACGGTTCGAAATAAAGTTTATCACTCGTGTCGTAATCGGTCGAGACCGTCTCCGGATTGGAGTTGATCATGATGGTCTCGAACCCGTCCTCCTTGAGGGCAAACGCGGCATGCACACAGCAGTAGTCAAATTCAATGCCCTGGCCGATCCGGTTCGGTCCGCCGCCCAGGATCATGATCTTGCGTTTGGTGGATGGCGTGGACTCGTCGTCCCCACGATCATAGGTCGAGTAGAAATACGGCGTGTAGGCCTCAAATTCGGCGGCACACGTATCCACAAGCCGGAAGCTGGGGATCAGCCCGGTCTGTTTACGCTCCGCGCGCACCGCGTCCTCGGTGGTTCCGGTGAGGTGCGCGATCTGTTTATCCGAAAAACCGTAAGATTTTGCCTTGGCGAGCAGTTCCCTATTCATAATTCCAAAAGCGGTGTCCAGTCCAAACGCAGTGACGTAACACGACCCGTCCGGGAATGTCGAGTGTCGATTGATCCCGGCCGGCCGAAGAAGATGCCCTCAAAAGGGCCATGGGATTACCCCGCAAAGGCAGGGGGGCTATGGCGGCAGCTTTTCCTTGAAAAACGCTGCGGCCTCGGAATTGAAGCTGTGAAAATTGGTTGGAGTCGCCATTCCAACGGCCGCCTGTACATCGGTGGAAGCGCCTTTGTTTCCACCGTCTCCCTCGAGTTCCGGAATTCCCGGGGCTCAGGATCGATTGCTCCGCCAGATCAATGCCGCGCCCCCTGCCTGGAACACCAGATTCGGGATCCAGAGGATCAGGTGGGGATGGAATTCCGCGTGAGTGTCCAGCGATTGGGCGAGAATTAAAAAACCGTAATAAAACAGGACCAGAACCAGCGCGATGGCTATGCCAACCGAAGTCTCACGCCGGTGCGCCCGGATTCCCAGAGGGATCCCGATCAGCGTGAACCCGATACTCGCGAACGAGAAGGCCACCTGCCGGTGCAGCTGCACCCTGGCCGGAGTGGGATCGACTCCGCTGGCTTCCAGCGCCTTGATCTCCGTGAGGAGCTCCCGGAAACTCATCCAGCTGAGTCGCGGCTTGCCGATTTCCCTGGCGGACGCGCGCAAGGGGAACGGACCCAGCCGAAACGCTTTCATCTTCACAACGTGCCATTCCACCCGATTGCCTTCGGCATCCAGTCGAAACACGGGTTCAACCCGGACGGCAGCCATTTCGGTATCGAGGTTTTCCTCCTCGTCGACCGATCCGCCCCCACGCCCCGGCGACGTGACATTTCGCCTCTCCATGATCACGTTCCTCAAATCCAGGTTGGCCGATTCGCTGCCCGCGTCGATCGTCAAAGTTCCTTCCGAGGCGGAGATTTTCTTCACGGTCACCTCGTCCTCCAGCTCGTAGATCAGGACATCCTTGAGAAGGTTTCCCTCGCGTTCCCCCACGTAGAGGATGTAACCCGGAAGGGAATCCACAAACTGGTCTTCGGGCAGAAAGGTTGCGGCCCGCTCCAAACCCGCCCGGTAAAGAAGCTCCTTGTAGAGCACCCGGCATTTCGGAGCAATCTCCAGCGTCATCAACGCGCTCAAGCCGCTGACAAAGATGCTCATCAGGACCACGGGCATGATCAGCGAAACCAGACTCACGCCTCCCGCCCGCGCCGCCGTCAGCTCCTGGTCCGCACTGAATCTCCCGAACACCAGCAGGCTGGCCGTCAACATTCCCATCGGCAGGGCAAATGCCAGCACATACGGCATGAGCAGGGCGACGGCCTTGAGAAGGGTGCCGAACGAGGCCTGCTGGTTGACCAGCAGCACCATGATCTCCTTGAGCACGTTGCCAAGCAGCAGCACAAACGTGAACACTGCGATGGTCATCAACAGTGCGGCCACGGTCTGCTTCGCCAAATAGAGATGCAACGTTCTCACGCCTGATTCGATCGTCCGTTCCACGCCCACGAGGTGACGCAGCTGTTTGAAAGCCCCGGAATAAGCAATCCTCCGTCGGCCCGCTTGTTCAGAAGGGTCGAATCTCCGAGATTACCGAGTCATCCGTCAAGAGGAATCCCGGAGGCTGAAACCGGGTGCCTTTCACCAACACCCGGAAATCGCCGAACTCGACAATTGCGGCGGGGCTTTTCAGATTAGCTGGAGCATGCATTCTTCCATCCAGCACAACCGCCGCGCCTGGGACGACCGGGTCCACCGAAAGGACTGGTACATCGACACCGCGACGGAATCCGATTTCAACGATCCCTGGGCGGTCCTGGATCCATGTGGCTGGCTGGAGCGGGACTGGGACGGCCGTCAGGTGTTGTGCCTGGCTGCGGGAGGCGGACGCCACGGCGTTCTGTTCGCGTCCCTGGGTGCCCGGGTGACCGTCGTGGACCTCAGCCCCGCCATGCTGGCGCTGGACCAAAAGCTCGCCACGGAACGTGGTCTGAACGTGCGGTTGATCGAATCGTCCATGGACAATCTCTCCGAGCTGGGCGATTCGACGTTCGATTTGGTATTTCAGCCCGTCAGCACATGCTACGTGCCGGACATCGCGCCGGTGTACCGCGAAGTGGCCCGGGTCACGCGTCCAGGTGCCCTCTACATCAGCCAGCACAAACAGCCCCTGAACCTGCAGGCCGGCAGCACACCCACCGCCCAGGGCTACCCGGTTGGTGAACCCTACCATCGCTCGGGGCCCCTGCCGCCCGCACCGCACGGCTCGTGGCACCGGGAATCAGGCACCGTGGAGTTTCTCCATCGCTGGGATCAGTTGCTCGGAGGTCTCTGCACCGCGGGATTCGTCATCGAAAACGTCGCCGAACCCCGGCATGGCGATCCGCTGGCGACACCCGGGAGCTTCGCCCACCGCAGCGCCTACATCCCCCCCTACATCCGCCTCAAAGCCCGCCGCACTTCAGCACCTCCGGAAAATGCCGCGCCAAAGCTCTGGGTTCCGTGAACGGATCGCTCCGGAGCCGCCCCACAATCCCCTTTCACGGGGAGGGGGGCGGGCATGGCATTGGTCTGCGGCTTTGGTCTTTCCAGTGGGGCCGGTTCCCACGATACTTCGCCGCTGTGAAATCAACACGCCCCTACGCATCATGACGGATCGACGCCCAGCAGCCACCCTGTCTCCCCTCGAGAAACACGTGCGCCGTCTGCATGCCTGTCGTCGCTGTGACCTCATGCACAAGCCGGTGGTATCGGGCGGTCCGGTGCAAAGCAAAGTCCTGCTGATCGGCCAGGCACCGGGCGACAAGGAACCAGTCCTCGGAAGGCCCTTCGCGTGGACTGCGGGGAAAACCCTGTTCCGATGGTTTGCGGAAGCGACCGGGATCAGCGAGGAACAGTTTCGCGCCCGGGTTTACATGGCGGCCGTCTGCCGGTGTTTTCCCGGAAAAAAAGAGACCGGAGGCGACCGTGTGCCCACCCGGGAGGAGATTTCCAATTGCAGTGCCTGGCTGGAAGCGGAGTTTTCGCTGCTGAAACCCACCCTGGTGATTCCCGTGGGCAAACTCGCCATCGGACAGTTCCTGGCGGAACCCAGGCTCGACCGGGTGATCGGCCGACAGTTTCAGGCGCGTGGGTTTGGGCGGCGATTTGATCTGATCCCGCTGCCGCATCCTTCGGGTGCCTCTCCGTGGCATCGCATGGAGCCCGGTCGCTCCCTGCTCAACGAGGCACTGGGGCGGGTGGCCGTCCACCCGGCGTATGCCGCGCTCACCAGCCCTGGATCTCGGGCCACAACACCTCCAGATCGTCGTCGCGCAGCGCCATCTGCCTGATGCTGCCCTTGCTGCCGGATTCGATCGAACGCCGAAGCCAGTCCCGGGCGTCATCCAATCGCAGCATCTGGCAGGCGTAACAGGAGAGATTGTACGGGATGATTGCGTCCTGCGGAAACAGCGCGGCTGCAGGCAGCAGGGCATCCCATGCCTTCTCCAACCCGCCTCCCGGGACACGCCGCAAGGCATAAGCCCTGTGCAGCCAGCCACTCGCGCGGCCGGGGGAATTCTCGACCAGGAGTTGTGCGACCTCCAGCCCCAACGTCCATTGGTTGTCCTGTGCATGCATCAACCAGCGCACTTCCAGGACGTCGGGATGCTCCCATACTTCCCTGGGGAGATGCGACAACTCAAGCGCGGCCTCGGCCGGGTTGCCCAGCTCCAGCCAACCCACTGCCGACGAAAGAATATGATGATTTGGACTGTCGAACTCGTTCATCCTTCTAAAGCCTAACGACCGGATTCGATTTTGAAAACCAACATTCACAGGCAAACCCATCGTCGTTCGCCTGGTTTCCCCACCCGTTCCGGAGGAAATCGGACAAAATCTAAGTCAACGGGGTGTGGCCGAGCCCGCCAACGGGTAGCGTTTGTCGCGCTGCGACAAACCCGGCCGCGTTCAGCGGACGGTCCCGGTGGCATCACCGGGTTTCGCGGGCTTGGGTTCTCCCTCGGTTTGTTGTGTCGCTGGACGCGGCACCTGTCTGTCGCAGCGCGACAGACTCCACCATGGTTGGCGGCTCCCTGGACCAGGGATCCATGGTGCACCCAGGTCGTTCACGGGTAGCGTTTGTCGCGCTGCGACAAACCTGGCCGCGTTCAGCGGACGGTCCCGGTGGCATCACCCGGTTTCGCGGGCTTGGGTTCTCCCTCGGTTTGTTGTGCCGCTGGACGCGGCACCTGTCTGTCGCAGCGCGACAGACTCCACCCTAACTCCACCCTAACTCCACCCTAACTCCACCTTCTTCCTCAATCGTCGGTTTGTCGGGAATCGAGCACTGTTTTCTGAAAGGCCCGGGTGTTGCAGAAAACCCGGATGCCTGGTAACTTCAGGCCATGTCCCGGCGGAGAATTCGGCACCTTCCGCACGAGGTCCCCTTGTGGGTGGATCCGAACAAGGAAACCTATTTCATCACGATCAACTGCCGCACACGCGGACTGAACCAGCTGGCTCGGAACGATGTCGCCGCATTCTTGTTTGAAACAGTGCGCCACCGGCAGCAAGCGTCTTTCTGGTGGCCCTGGCTGTTTCTTCTCATGCCCGATCACCTCCACGCCCTGCTTTCGTTCCCTCTTCCGGGGAAGCCGTTTCGTGGGGTGATCAGCAAGTGGAAGGAGTGGACGGCCAAACAAGTGGGCATTGACTGGCAGCTCGATTTCTTCGAACACCGGCTGCGTCGCGATGAAAGTCGGCGGGCAAAAGCCGACTACATTTTGGCCAATCCGGTCCGGGCCGGATTGGTGGCACGGCCTGAGGACTGGCCTTTTGTGTATTTCGCCGATGGGAGGAAACCGGAGTTCGCGGAATAATCTTCTGGGGATCGATTCCTCGCATCAGAACAGGTACGGGAGGGTTTGTCGCGCTGCGACAAACCTGTCCGCGTTCAGCGGACGGTCCCGGCGGCATCACCCGGTTTCGCGGGCTTGGGTTCTCCCTCGGTTTGTTGTGCCGCTGGACGCGGCACCTGTCTGTCGCAGCGCGACAGACTCCACCCTAACTCCACCCTAACTCCACCCTAACTCCACCCTAACTCCACCCTAACTCCACCCTAACTCCACCCTAACTCCACCCTCCTCCACACCCACTTGTCTGTCGCAGCGCGACAGACTCTACCATGGTTGGCGGCTCGCTCGGCCAGGGATCCATGGTGCACCGAAATCGTTCGCGGGTAGGGTTTGTCGCGCTGCGACAAACCCACCGGGGACAGGGCACCATCGATTCGGAAGACTAACCGCTGCTCGAAGCGCGCGCAATCCGGTCCCGCACTCCGTGCCATTCGGCGTCCGGCGGGACGGATTCAACCACGATCAACTCCGCACCAGCTGCGTCGCACTGATGGAGTTGAGCGTAGAAGGCCCGGGCGTAGGCCTCCGAGTCGTGGGGCAGGACGCAGACGTGGGCCAGCTTTCCGCCGGTCAGAATGATTCCGTGCGCGATCACATGGCAGGCGGAGAAAGCAATGCCCGTGGCCGCGACCTGACGCTCCAGATCTCCCGCATCCCGCCAGGTCCAGGCCACGAGCCTGGCTTTCGGGGCATAATGTTTGGACAGCTGCCCCGGGCTGCGCAACGGACCCGGTCCGGATCCCGACTGTCCCGAATGCAGGTCGATGTCTCCGGCCACCGCGATGAGGGATTCGAGCCTGATCATGCCGGGGCGAAGCACGCGGGCCGGCGTGACGGTCAGGTCCAGCACGGTTGATTCAATGCCAACCTGAGACTGGCCGCCATCCACGATCAGGAGCGTTGGATCGTCCCACTGACCTCGGACATGCTCCGGGTGGGTGGGCGAGATCTGGTTGGAACGATTGGCACTGGGGGCGGCCAGAGGAAATCCGCACCGCCGAATCACCGCCTGAATAAACGGATGTAGGGGCCACCGGATCCCGACCGTATCGCCCCCGGCGGTGACGATGGCCGGGATCCGTTCGGAACGGCGCAACACCAGGGTGAGCGGTCCCGGCCAGAACGCCTCGGCGAGTCGTTGAGCCTGGAGGGGCCAGTCCGCCACACAGGCACGGGCCATTTCCAGATCCGCCACATGCACAATCACCGGATTGGACGGCGGGCGACCCTTGAGGGCATAGATCCGGGCCACGGCAGCAGGATCAAACGCATTAGCAGCAAGGCCGTAGACGGTCTCGGTCGGGAGCGCCGCGACGTCCCCGGCCTTCAACCGTGCGCACACCGCTTCCACCGCAGCCTCGAAAGCGTCGCGGGTTTCGATCGATAAGATGTTGCCGGAATTGTCCATCGTTGTGCCGGGATCCCGCCCGGGTGTCATTGGTTGGATCGGGTTGGCCGCCTCCCCGGAAAACGTCCGGACTCTAGCCGCAGAGCAGGAGCCGTGTCAAAATCCAGCTTTGAACTTTTTGTTCCGCCAGCCTAGCCTGCGGTTGTGTTTGCTGAACTGATCACCCGCCTGTCCCATGGGACCGAACTGACCGGATCCGAAACGAGTCAGGCGGTCGAACTGCTGGTCCGCGAGGATATTCCCGTGGAATTGAAGTCCGATTTCCTTTCGGCGCTGGCGCGCAAGGGAGAAACCGTCCGGGAAATCGCCGCGTTTGCCCGCGAGCTTCGGGGCAAATCATTGGAACCGGAGCTCCACCCGGCGACCCGCGCCCGGGAGATCCTTGATGTGTGCGGCACCGGAGGGGATCACCAGAACACGTTCAACATCTCGACAACCGTTGCCCTGGTTGCGGCTTCGGCCGGCATCCCGGTGGCCAAACACGGCAACCGGGCGGTTACCTCGAAGTCGGGCAGCGCGGATGTGCTTGAAGCGCTCGGCATCGCGACCAACCTGAAACCCGAGGAAGCCGCGGAATCGCTTCGGGCCCACGATTTCGCCTTTTTCTTTGCACCCTTGTATCATCCGGCCTTCAAACACATCGCCCCGGCGCGAAAGCTGTGCGCCTCCCGGGGACAACGGACGATCTTCAATTTTCTGGGGCCGCTCCTGAATCCGGCGCGACCCACGGCTCAGTTGATCGGTGTGCCTCTGGCCTCCCTTTGCGACCCGATTGCCCAGGTCCTGCAGTCGCTGGGTCTCCGGCGGGGCATGGTGGTGAGTGGCCGGTTCGGAGAGGGCTCGATCGACGAGCTGTCGACCCTCGGTGAGAACACGGTGGCGGAGTTTTACCACGACAAAGGGTTTTCGAGCTCCGTGCTTTCCCCGGAACATTTCGGGTTTTCCAAAGCTCAGCCGTCGGATCTGGAGGGTGGGGACAGCCAGCGCAACGCCGCCATCATCCGATCCATTCTCGACGGCTCGGAGCGCGGACCGATGCGGGACGCGGTGGTGTTCAATTCGGCGGCCGCCCTGATGGTCGCCGGTGCCTGCCCCTCGCTGACGGAAGGCATGGAGCTCGCAGGCGAGCTTCTGGACAAGGGCCTGGCAGCAGCCAAACTGGAAGCGCTTGCCGGGTTCAAGCCGTAAACTCCCAGGACCAGGATCGGACATCGTCAACCACCGGCGCACCGATTCCGTGGGAGTGGGACCGCGTTCAATTCGCGAATTCGATGTCCGTGATCGCCGTTCGCACACGCCCGCCGGTCCAGCGTTCGGGCACATCCGTCACGCGCACTTCGAATTTTCGCTCCTTTTTCCCGCCCAACACGCTTTCACCCAGGATCGGAATGTTTTTGTCGAAGATAATGTCGGTTTCACCCATGAAATAGACCGTGACAGAGACGCTTTGGAGCGTCTGGTCGCCTGAGTTTTGCACCTGGCCACGGATGATCGCCACGTTTCCAAGGGATGGGTCCATCTGGGCCTGAACCCCCAACAGGAGCAGGGACTCGCGGATGTATCCCGTTTTATCAGGCGGTGGCGGCCGACTGGGAACCGAGGGCGGCGGAACCGGCGGGCCTGCGGGACTGGCCGACTCGGGGTCGGGGGCCATGGAAGGCAGCAGTTCACGCAATCGCTGATCCGCCTGGGAGGCGAACCGGGAAAGGGTCGAAGTGAGCTGAGCGCGGGTCTCCTCGCGGGCCAGGCCGAATCCGGCGGCGACGCCCAAGACAAAACCAAACAGGAACAAGAACCAGCGACTCTTCATGTGATCCCATTTGATCTAACGGGATTCGGTTTTCAGCAAGTACAATTCCCGGAAGCCGCTCCTCCGGCAGAACACGACCTGCTCCTCCGCGCACTAGTTCTCTTGTATAATTTCAAAATCTCAGCTCTCTTAGGAACGGTCAGGCATTTACAAAACGCCTTTTCGAAACAAACAAACTCAAAAAAACCAGTTTTATGGCAAAACAACCGAAAAGCTTAACCGCGAAATACAACAAGACTCAAATCCTCGATCATATCGCCGAGCAGACCGAACTCACGCGTAAACAAGTCGGTGCCGTTTTGGATGAGCTGGGCAATGTCATCCAGGCCCATATCAACAAAAAGTCGGTCGGCGAATTTGTCCTCCCCGGCATTCTCAAGATTCAGACGATTCGCAAACCAGCCACCAAGGCTCGCAAGGGCATCAACCCGTTCACGAAGGAAGAGGTCATGTTCAAGGCAAAGCCGGCCTCCACGGCAGTGAAGGTGCGCCCTCTCAAAAAACTCAAGGAGATGGTCCTGTAACATTCGGTGAAAGTGGGTTCTCGGGCTGCCCCTTGCGGGGGGCAGCTTCTTTGCTAATCAGACACGCTCCGACTGTGAAATACGAGGCTCAATTGGTGTAAGGGGGCTTCCAGGAATTCCATGCCCACGCGTGGGGCGTTTCTCATTGTCACACGGAACCCGCGGGGGCTCACAACTCGGAGTGGAAGTGATCCCGCTGGGATTATTGGCTGCGGAGTTGGAAGAATCCGGCGGCGGCGGACGCCGGTATGTCCAGCTGGTCGAGTAGACGTCAGTGGGTCGTCGCGCATCCCAGGCACTGAGCTTGATCCTGTTGCCGATGGTTTCGAACTGGAGGACAACTTCGCTGTCAACCGGCTTCAAAGGAGTTTTCACCGAGTGCCGCGCACCGCCGAAGCTGCTCACGGAGATTTCACCGTCGGGAAACATATTTCCCACGTAAGCACCCCCGTCCCCGGATCCATCTTGGGCTCGTGTGTAGATCCCGACAAAAGAGTTGGGGTTGCCCAGCTTGATCACGGCCTGAATCGAGGTGTCCTTGACCATGATGCGACGGCCATCTTTCCAGACTTCATTCAGTCCCAGGGCAAGCTCGGGACCGAGCGGAATAGGGTCTGAGAGGATCAGGTGGCCGTCTTGAGTGGCCATCGTGATTTGCCAGGAGTTCTTCCAGGTCACCGGATTATCGTCCTCGATGGATCCGTCGAAGTTGTCCGCAAAGGATGCATATGGAAAAAACAGTGTGGGAGCCCAGTTTGCATTCGCGATTCGGGGAACCAGGAACACTCCCAGCGTGAGGATGAATGCGAGCGCTGTAAAACGTCCGTCGATCCGAACCATGGTTTTCGGTGTGATGGTGGTTTTCATATGTCTTTTCTCTCTTGTGATTTGGTGCTTGGATGCTCGTCTCGAAACACCGGGCTTCGATCTCCCCAGGCGATGCTGGCAAATCATTCCATACCATCTGGCGACACTCGGAGGTCAGAACGGACATTTATTTTAAGAGAAAGGGCCGAGGTTCCTTTCGGTCAATCGCCGGACTGTCTCGTCTTTTGGCGGACAAGCCGTGTTGGCTCTCAAAAGAAATTCCAGGTTAATCACCGGCCTGGCAGAGACGCTGTGCAGCGCGCTGTCTCTGTGGTCGAAATCCCCCCGATGAACTGTCGTTCCGCCCCTGATTCTCCCTCTCCATGAACCGGAAGGAGCGAATGCCCTCGTGGCGCAGACTGGCAGTCTGCGATACGGCCGATTACCAATCGGCGCTGCGGGCTGCGGAGCTGCCGTGCACGGCGGTTTGTGTCAACTCGGCTGGCGTCTTCCCCGCCCTTGAACCGCGGAGTTTCAGGGCTGCCTGTCCTCCGCGTTGTTCTGCGCCTCTGCGGCGGTGATTTCCTCCCAGGACGGCGCGGCCCAAGCCTGCAGACCTTCGCCTGCAAGGATTCCGCCGGCATCCGGCTGCGGACCGCCGACAAGAATCACATCGCCATCGGCGGTCCAGTAACCACGCCCCGCGACGCCATCCAAGGTCAGCAGCTCCTGCCGCGTGCCCACGTCCCAGAGTCTGACCGTTTCTTTCGCGGCACCACTCGTCGAAATCATCCGCTGTCCATCGGGTGAAAAGGCGGAACTGTTGACGGCGCTCTTGTGCCCGTGAATGGAATCAACCAGGTCCCCGGTGGCGGCATCCCACAACCGCACCTCGCCGCCGAGCGTATTACCAGCCACCAGCCGCCCATCCGGCGTCACCGCCAGCGTCCAGCATGGATACTTCCCCTTGAGGCGGCGGGGTGGCGGGTTCGGATGGTTTAAATCAAAGAACAGGGTATCGTTACCCGCCTGCAGGCTCATGAACAGCGCCCGCCCGCCCGCAGCAAAGGTTGCCGCGGTGATCCACTCATTGACGGAAACCACGATCTGACCGGTTTCGACGTTCCAAACACGTGCGCCCTGCGTTTTTCCGTCCAGGGTTCGGGCCGCCAAATGGTTTCCGTCCTCACTGAAGAACATGGAAACCACCTCACCGGCATTGCTCTTCAGCTCTATCCGCCGGCCCGGTGCGGTGAGCGTCGCGAGATAAACGGAGTTTGGGGAGGACGATTCGGTCCAGGCCAGGAGTTGGCTTGCGGGGTTGTAGGCGAACGCCCCCGGTCGCCGTCCGGGTTCCACCGTGATTTCTCCGAGGAGCACGAAGTCCGCGCCCTGCAGTTCGCGGACGAGAATCTGATTTGTTCCGTTCCAAGTGAACAGGAGATTGCTGGCGGAATAGTCCAGCACATGGGTGGAAGGGCCAAGCTCGGGCAGTGGCACAGGGGCGGAATTGCGTTTGAGATCAATGATTTGAGGCGAATGATCCTGCGGCAGCAACAACACGCGCGAATGGTCCAGCGGAACGAATCGATCGTTGCCCGTTCCTTTCGGCAGTCGGATGTATCCGCTGGCGCGGTTCTGTTCGTCGGTATTCCAGAGCATGAGGTCGCCGTTCATGGCGGCACTGGCGACCAGTCCCGCGCTCTGCGAGATCGCGACGTCAAAAACCGGGGCGTTGTGGCCGAACCGCACGCGAGTTTCGGTCCAGGTGTCCGTATCCCAGATGCGAAGGGTTTGGTCGGCCGAGGCGGAGGTCAAGTGCCGCCCGTCTTCGGAAAATGCCAGTCCGCAGATCCGGGCATTGTGTCCTTCGAGTTGGCGCAGGAACCGGCCGGTCGAGGCCTCCCAGAGCCGGATGCTACGGTCACCATATCCCGATCCCGAAGCCAGAACACGCCCGTCCGGCGAGACCGCCAGGGTCCCCAACGCATCATCCGTTTGCAGTTCCGTCTGCCAAAGTTCGCGGTCCGACTCGAGATCGAGGCACTGGATGCGGTAGCCGTTGTTCGAAGGTTCGGAACGTGAAAGATAGAGGCGCTGGCCATCGGGAGACAACTGGGCGGCCCCAAGCCACCACGAAATGGGACAAACGGTAGGGTAGCGCTTTTGAATTTTGCCCGAGGACACATGAACCACCTAGACAGCGGCACCGCGGTTGGGGCTGGACCCTGCATAGATGGCCAGCTTGGAACCGTCCCGTGAAAACGACAGATCGCGGACGCTCCACCAACCTTCCTCGGGTGCCTGCCACAGGATTGATTCCCGACCCGAATCCAGGTCGTACAAGGAGAGCGTCTTGTAGGCGGTGGTGGCGGCGAGAAGGTTGCGAACCGGCGAAAAGACCGCGCGCCCCTGATAGTTGGGATGGCCGGGGCTGGGATTCCCGCGATCCTCCCACGAGCGAACCAGCCGCCGGCTCGGGACATCCCACAAATCCACCTGTGGATTGCCGGAACCCTCGGCCCAGCCCGCGGCGAGGTGCTTGCCATCCGGAGAGAAACTGACAGAGAAACCCATCGTCGGCTTGTTGGTGAGCGTGACCAGGGCGCTGCTGCGGGTCAGCTGCCAGAGATAACGCCATTCCCAGCCGCGGAGGTCTTCCTCGCCGCGTTGCGGCCGATGCCGATCGAGCAGGCTGCGCGCCCGGCCCAGATTGTTCTGCTTGAATGACTGTTGGGCGAGATTCATGTCCGCCGCATAGAGCAACCGTTGGGATCGCCGCTGGTTTTCGACGGCCTTGAGTGCCTGCGCGTCGGCACGCTCATGCTCGATCTCGGCGATTTTTCGTTGCGCCGTTTCACTCTCCAACGCCTGGACCGCCACTTCGCGCAGACTGTTCTGCTCCCGCTCCGCCCGCGTGGCCCGGATCGCCTGCCAGGTGCTGACCGCGGCACCGATCATCAATGCTGCCGCCACGGCCGCCGCCGCCATGAACACGAGCTTGTTTCGGCGCAGGGTTTTCCGGAACCGGTAGGCCGCGCTGGGCGGCCGGGCGGTGACGGGCTCGCACTGCAGGTGCCTCTCGATGTCCGACGCAAGGCCGTTGGCCGTCTCGTAACGCCGCGCCCGGTCTTTCTCCAGGCACTTCATCACAATCCAATCCAGGTCGCCCTGAAGCTGCGAGATCGTTTCCTTGAGGCGTAGGAGCCGACGTGAGGAGGCTCTGACATCCTCCTCGGAACCCCGGGTATCCGTCGAACCAGATTTGAGCCTCCTGACGCCGGCTCCTGCAAGCGTCTTGCTTAGCCGTGTGCTCGGGCGAACCGGTTCCGTCTGTCGGATCGTCTTGCGCATCGCCTCGATTCCCATCGACACGAGTTCTTTGCCGTCAAACGGGGGCGCGCCCACCAGCAATTCGTACAGCAACACCCCCAGGCTGTAGATGTCGCTGCGGGTATCGATATCCAACCCGCTCATCTCGGCTTGTTCCGGACTCATATACGCCGGGGTGCCAATAAACTGGTGCCATTGCGTGTAAACGGTCGCGTCTGTCAGACGGCCTTCGGTGGCTTTGGCGATTCCGAAATCAATGACCTTTGGTACGGGCACGCCGTCATGGAGCGTGACGAGGATGTTCGACGGCTTGATGTCGCGGTGAATGATGCCCTTCTGGTGTGCGTGCTGGATGGCGTGGCAAACCGGAATAAACAGTTCGAGCCGTTCCTGGGTCGAGAGTCTGTTGTTGTCGCAGTACTCGGTGATCGGCACGCCGCGCACCAGTTCCATGACGAAATAGGGACGGCCGGCACCGATTCCATTCCAGCTGCGGGCGGACAGACGGCCCTCTCCAGGGTGGGCCCTGTGGTGGGGTCCGTGGCAGGGCCTGTCGCGTTGCGACAGGCCAGGTTGTCGCAGCGCAACACCCTCCACCTTGGATTCAGGGGCATCCTGTGCCGGGGACTCTTGATCCAGGCTGAAGCCATTTTCCGTTGCTCCGGCATCCAGCACTTTGGCGATGTTGGGATGGTCCATCATGGCCAGAGCCTGCCGCTCCGCCTCGAAGCGCGCGACGACCGCCCTGGTGTCCATGCCCAGCTTGATGACTTTCAAGGCCACTCGACGACGGACGGGCTCGGTCTGTTCCGCCACATAGACCACGCCGCAGCCGCCTTCGCCGATCTGCTCCAGCAGTTTATAGCGACCGACCAGCGTGCCGACGCTTTCCGGAGCAGGCGACGCCATGGTCGGGGCTTCCTCCAGAAAGATGCGGTCCGGAGTCTCGTGGCTCGCGAGGAGGGATTCCACTTCCCGGCGCAACTCGGGATCGGGGCACGACCGGCTCAGGTAGTCCGCCCGCTGCGCCTCGGTCTCCAAGGCCACGGCGGCTTCGAAAATGGCTTCGATCTTGTCGAAAGGACTGCTCATTTGCGCGTGCGGTTCATCGCGTCACACTATCTGGCGATATTCGCGGGGCAAAACAGACATCTGATTAGAAAAATTTATCAGCTCCTCAGGAGCTCGCGGGATAGCCACGCTTTGGCGAAGGTCCAGTCCCGTTGAACCGTTTTTTCGGAAGCATCGAGGGCCGAGGCAATCTCCTGAATTTCCAGGCCAACGAAAATGCGCATCTTCACCACGTCCGCTTTTCTGGGATCGACCTCTGCCAAACGCTCAAGAGCTTCGTTCACCTGGAGGCACTTTTCGTCGTCCGCGGCGATGGGTAGGTTGATCACTTCATAGTCAACCCGTTCGAACTGACCGCCGTGGCGAAGCCGCAGCTTGCGTCTCGCGTTTTCCACGAGGATTCGGCGCATGGCCTCGGCGGCGGCGCTGAAGAAGTGCTCCCGCCCGCGCCAGCTCTGGCGATTGGACTGGTTCAGGCGCAACCACGCTTCATGGACGAGTGCGGTCGGCTGCAGGGTGTGGTTGGAGCGCTCCAGGAACATCTTGTGCGCCGCCAGCCTTCGCAACTCCTCGTACACCAGAGGCATCAATTCCGCCGTCGCGCGGGAGTCGCCTTGCTCGACAAGCTGAAGAACGCGGGTGATGTCGCTCATGCTTTGAAAGTAATGGAGAATCTCGCAGCTTGCCAGCGTGAAAGATCAGGACGACGCCGGGCAACGACGAAACGACGCCGGATCACGTGCCATTGTTTCGTCGCCGTTCAACCGATACCCACATCAGGACCCGGTTGGCGCTGCCTTGTTCCCGTTGACCTCCATACCGATTGCCCCTATAAACGGCCAGATATCAATTGACAATTTCCAAACAAACAATCACGCACAAGTATATGAGCAGAAAAATTCGTTTCGGCATGGTGGGCGGCGGACAGGGCGCCTTCATCGGCGGCGTGCATCGCATCGCGGCGGGCATTGACGGACAGATAGAACTCGTTTGCGGCGCGTTCTCGTCCGATCCCAAGAAGTCCCGGGCCAGTGGCGGGGACCTCTTTCTCCCGCCAAACCGCTGCTACGGGAGCTACCAGGAGATGTTCGAGAAGGAAGCTCAACTGCCCGAGGGCGAGCGCATGGATTTCGTTTCGATCGTTACGCCGAATCACATGCACTTTCCGCCGGCCAAGATGGCACTGGAAAACGGTTTTCACGTGCTGAGCGACAAGCCCGCGACGTTCGATCTCGCCGAGTCGAAGGCGCTGGGAAAGATCGTCAAGCAGAGCAAACTGCTCTACGGGCTCACACACAATTACACCGGCTATCCCCTGGTGAAGCAGGCCCGGGACATGATCCGCGCCGGCAAACTCGGCAAGATCCGCAAGGTCGTGGTCGAGTATCCCCAGGGCTGGCTGGCGACGCGGCTCGAGGAGTCCGGCCAGAAGCAGGCTTCCTGGCGCACCGATCCCAAGCGATCCGGCGCCGCCGGCAGCATCGGCGACATCGGCACCCACGCGGAGAATCTGGCCGAGTACATTTCCGGCCTGCAGATCAAGGAACTGGCGGCGGACATCACGGCCTTTGTTCCCGGCCGGAAACTGGATGACGACGCCAATGTGCTGCTTCGGTTCAAAGGGGGTGCCAAGGGCATTCTCCACTGCTCGCAAATTTCTGTCGGCGAAGAAAACAACCTGAACATCCGCGTCTACGGCGAGATCGGCGGCATCGAATGGCATCAGAACGAGCCGAACACAATGCTCGTGAAATGGCTCGACCAGCCCATGCAGGTGTTCCGCACGGGCAATGGTTACCTCGGTGCGAATGCCGCCGCTGCAACCCGCACCCCGCCATCGCATCCGGAAGGCTACCTGGAAGCCTTTGCGAACATTTACAGGAATTTCGCCGCACACATCCGGTCGAAGATCGAGAAGACAAAACTCGCGAAGGACGATCCGGCGCTGGATTACCCGACGATCACGGACGGCATCCGCGGCATGGCCTTCATCGAGGCCGTCGTCAAGTCATCGAAAGCAAACGCCCGCTGGACACCGCTGAAGGTATAGCGGCGGGACGCGGCACGGAAAGGCAGGCGGCCATCGTTGCCTGCTTTTCCCAAAATCCCGGCTTGAATGCGGGCACCCGTCAACCCGGAAAACCCACCGGATAGACCGCCGGTGCAACCCCTCCGTCACCGTCCGACCCTCCCGGCGGGGGCGGTGTGTATTCGACGCCGGGCCCGATGATGGACCGGGTGACCTGTCATTCTCAAGAGCCCAGCCATGAACGAACAAGACCTATTCTCGAAAGCAACCGCGATTCACGACGCGGAAGATCGCGCAGCTTTCCTCCAGGCGGCCTGTGACGGCAATCCCGAACTGCGGAGGAAGGTGGACGCTTATCTGGCGGAAGGCCCCACGGAGGCGGGTCCGTCCGGCAATCTGGATTTCAACAAACTACCGCCGCGGATGGAGGACACGCGGGGTTTCGAGACCCCAGGATATCAGATAGGCCCCTACAAGCTGCTGGAAAAGCTCGGGGAAGGTGGGTTCGGTTCCGTTTGGGCGGCCGAACAACGGGAGCCGGTCAGGCGTCGGGTGGCTCTCAAAATCATCAAGCTGGGCATGGATACCCAGCAGGTGGTTGCGCGCTTTGAGGCGGAGCGCCAGGCCCTGGCGATGATGGATCACCCGAACATCGCCAAGGTGTTGGATGCCGGCGCAACGGAGACCGGCCGGCCGTTTTTTGCGATGGAGTTGGTCAAGGGCGTTCCGATCACCCGGTACTGCGATGAATTCCAGATGGGCGCGGTGGGTCGGCTGGAACTTTTCATCAAGGTGTGTCAGGCCATCCAACATGCGCATCAGAAGGGAATCATCCACCGGGACATCAAACCTTCCAATGTCCTGGTGACCCTGCATGACGGCGAGCCCGTGCCCAAAGTCATTGATTTCGGCATCTCCAAGGCCACGCATCAGGAGCTCACGGAAAGGACGGTGTACACGCAGCACAGCCAGTTCATGGGGACTCCCGCTTACATGAGCCCGGAACAGGCGGGGACAAGCGGCCTCGACATCGACACGCGCAGCGATATCTACAGCCTGGGCGTGCTTCTCTATGAACTGCTCACAGGGAGAACTCCTCTGGATTCGAACACGTTGATGAGTGCGGGTTATGACGAGATGCTTCGTCGGATCAAGGAGGAGGAGCCAACCAAACCCTCCACCAAGATCAGTTCCCTGAATCGTCAGGAACGGGCTGTGATCGCCGGCAAACGGAAGCTGGACGCCGATCAGCTGAGTCGCTTCCTGCGTGGCGAGCTCGACTGGATCGTGCTGAAGACCCTGGAAAAGGACCGGACCCGAAGATACGAAACCGCCAATGCCCTGGCATCGGACATCAGGCGTTACCTCGACAACGAGCCCGTGCTTGCGGTCGCCCCCAGTGTTTTCTACAAGGTTCGAAAATTCGCCCAACGAAACAAACTTGCCTTCGCAGCCGGGGCTGCCGTGACGGTGGCGCTCCTGGGAGGGCTGGGTCTTTCGATCTTCTCGTTCGCACGAGAAAAACAGGCCCGGGAATTGGCGGAAAGGAGTGAGGGGGAGGCGATCGAAGCCCGGAAGGAAGTCGAGTTGCAAAGGGATGACGCCGACAGGGCGCGCCGTCTGGCTGTGCAAAACCAAAAGGATGCCGAGGCAGCCCGAAGCACCGCCGAGCGATTGAAGGCGCAGTTTCAGAAACATGCCTATCAGTCCGACATGAGTCTGGCTTCGCAGAGTTTCAACGAAGGCCGGCTGGAGGCCATGTACACGCTCCTGAATACCCATTGGCCGAATCCATGGGAGACGGATCTGCGGGCGTGGGAGTGGTATCACCTGTGGCAGGCCGGTCAGAGGGACAGAGCCCGCACGTCCGTGGTGGGACCGGTGCGGGAACTGCTCGTGACGCCGGACAACACAAAAATCGTGAGTCTCAGCTATCCCTCGGAAGTTTTTATATGGAAACCACCGGGTTTTGAACTGATCAAAAGGCTGCGGGCGAAAGCCGCAGATTCACCCGCCGCCATCACTCCCGACGGTGCCTTTCTCCTCTTCGAGGCAAGCGATCCGGGCGTCATCCACCGGTACGATCTGTTCGAAGGAACCGACTGGGAACCCACACCGCTTCCAGCTCCAATTCCCGGGCGAATCACCAGCATGGCCTTTTCGCCTTCGGAGCCGTTGATGGCCGCCTCCGTCGCCACGGAGACCATTGTCTTTTGGAATACGGACACATGGGAACCTGTGCGTCCCTTCCTGGAATGCGGGGGACAGGTGCATGACATCACCTTCGATTCCTCGGGCCGTTCCCTGTATGCAGCCCTGAACGATTCCAGGATCCTCATCTGGAACCTCGCCGATGGCACCCTGCGGAAAACATTGAGGGAACACAGCGAGAGTGTCTCGACGCTCGCGGTGTCACCCGTCTCCGATACCTGGGTGAGTGGAGGAAGGGACGATGTCCTGCTGTTATGGAACGGGGACTCCGAAGTCGTGGGACGCTATTATCTGGGCGGCGACATCCATGATCTTGTTTTTTCGAAAGATGGATCCCGGCTGCTGGTGGGGACCTCGAGTCAGAACAGCATGCTTGTTTATGAGGTTCAGTCCACACCTCCGGGCCTGCGGTTGACGCAATCCATCAAGGGGCATTCCAAGGAAATCAACGGGCTCGCTTTCGGGAAAGATTTCAAAACGGCTTATTCGGGTGGTGAAGATTCGTATCTGAAGGAATGGAATTTGAAGTACGGCGAGCCCTTCATCAGCCTGGACCCGATCCCCGGCGCTTCGCATCTCTTTTTTGCCGCGGATCGCAAGGAGTTGTTGATTGCTCCGGAAGTTGGAGATGTTTACCGGTGGGACACGGGCGCGGAACGCCTCATGGAACCTTTGGACTCCGCAAACGGTCTCCGCGCCCTGGCTTCATCACCGGAAGGCAACCTGATCGCGGGAACAACATCCGACGGGCTTCTGGCTTGTTGGAACAGGCGGGGGGACAGGGTTCAAACCGCGAACCTACCGGCTCCCCCAACAATTCGTCGTTTGTGCATTTCGGAGACGGGTCCCACGGCAATCTGGACAAGTCCGGAGGGGGTGCATTCCTGGAACTTCGAAACTCAGGAAGGCCGGATGATCCCGATCGGTAATGTGGACGTGGTTCCGGTCCTCTCTCCATCGGGTCAACACGTCGTGGTGTGTCAGTTTATGAATACCAGGGCCTATGACATTTCCAACGATCCGCCGGTGAGGCTCTGGGACGTCAGTGGATGGGGGCCTGAATATTGCGCGACCTATTCGCCGGACGGAAGCCAGGTGGCGATCGGGAGCTACAACAACAACATTCGTATTCACGACGCGCAATCCGGCCAGCTCCTGCAGAATATCAGGGGCCATACCAAACCCGTGATTTCGGTCGCTTACTCCGGAGATGGCAGACGGCTTGCCTCTGGGTCCGACGATCAAACGGTCCGCATTTGGGATCCGGCGCCGGGCCGTTTGCTTGCCACCTTGACGGGCCACAGGGCGCAGGTCAAATCCGTTGCCTGGATGGCTGAGACGCATTCCCTGGCATCCCTGGATCAGGCTGGGTATGTAAAAATATGGACCGCTGCGGATCCTGAAGAAATCCACATGTCGCCCTCAGAGCTCGACAAGCGGGTGGTCCAATGTCTGGAACTGCAGGACTGGGCGCACGCGGGTTTGTTTGCCGAAGAAGTTCATCAGATCCGGGCGAATGATCCAATCCTCTGGATGAAGGAGGCAGCGCTGTTGGCCCTCGGTGGTTTGTCTGCGGATTATCAGGCGATCTCATCCGAGATGGCGAGGCGATTTGGCGGATCCCAGGAGTTGGCTGTCACGGAAAAACTCTGCAAGACGCGCCTCGTTATTCCTCCAAAAGAGGAGGATGTTCAGGCTGTCATGGACCTGGCTCATCGGACCGTCTCAGACCCGGAACATTGGATCCTGCCTTGGGGCACCTTCGTCATGGGGTTGGCGGAGTATCGCTTGGGGAACTACAGCGAAGCCAGGCGTTGGTCGTTGCAATGCATCGAAGGAGCGGAGGCTGGCGCGTGGCGAATGTTACATGCCCATGTGGTTTTGGCCATGAGCGAATTCCAGATGGATCATGCCGAAGCCGCGTCGAACGCGTTGCTCAAGGCGGAGACGCTTTTGAATCAGAATGAAAACGCTGTCTTCGGCTTTGGTGAGCAGTGGCACGACGGGGTTTTTTATGAAGTTCTGAAAAGGGAGGCGGAACAGCTGATCCGTGGAGGCGCTTGATATTCCCGCAGTGGGGGCCAACGCACGGCCGGAGTGCACGGTGCGGAGCCGTGGAACCCGGAAGACCGGATTTTTATTTGAGCAACGATGTTAAGTCGCACAGCGTGGTCGCGCTTTGGGATTCTGGAGTGGCGTTGAGTGGACTGCAAGCGGGATGCGGATTACCAATCCGCGATACGGCCGATTGCCAATCGGCGTTACGTCGTTACGGGACTACCGGACTACGCGGCACGCGGGCGAAACGCCATCCTTTGCCCTGAGAAGTCCGCTTTTTTTCCGAACGCGCATCGTCGGGCGCTGTGATTCACAATGAGTATTTACATCCGAACCAGATCAGATGCCTTGTGAATTCGCGGCCGTCCGTCATGGCCACCCGGCTTTGAGACCAATCGTAGGAATAACCGATCTCACCCTTCCCATGAGGGCTGATCGCGAAGGTGAACGACGCGCTGGGAGTAAAAATCCAGTCATCCCGCGCCACCGGAGCCATCCAATCGGCCTGATACGCGCGGAAACCCATTGTGGAACCGAGACCGGGACCAAGGCCGTGCCGCCAGGACAGATCGTAACTGGTGTCCCGGTAAACGGAACAACTGGCAAACGCAGGTTGTTCGAACTGCCGGATTTTGAGGGTGATCGCATCACGATCGGTCGGTTTGAGAGAAACGAACGAGTCCACATACAAAACGACATGATCCGCTTCGGAGCGAGGGTCGATGTTCGGGCCGAATCTCCGGAAATCAGGGCCAAGGGAAATTCCAAGCTCCATCCAGGAGACGGGTTTGCCTTCCAAACCGACCAGCAGGCGCTGGTATGTGTTGTCGTATTCAAACGGTACCCCGATCAACCGGCC
Source organism: Verrucomicrobiota bacterium (assembly GCA_021733945.1). GTDB lineage: Bacteria > Verrucomicrobiota > Verrucomicrobiia > Limisphaerales > SIBE01 > JAIPJX01. The sequence continues at coordinate 26,378 of JAIPJX010000043.1, forward strand.
CTCATCCTGATAACCGTTGCGATACCCGAAAACAAAGTCCGTGTGAGGAAGAACGCGATAGCCGGCATCGAAGCCGCCGTTGAAATCGCTCCGATCCACGTAGTTCAGATAACCGCGGTTTTCAGGAAGCCGCGTGTCCAGCTGCTTTGTGAAAAAATGGTGAAGGAACACGCTGCCGATCGGCCTGAAGAACCATTCGCCGAACTTCAGGGTGATTTCGAATCCGCCCCGATAGAGGAAGGCCGCACGCCGATCCCGTATTGGAATTCCGCCAATCGCGGGGGCACCGCCCGGTCCTCCGAAGAACAGCCCCAGGTCACTTCCATCGATCCACGTGACGTGGTTGGGCAACTCCCATGCGGCATCGCGAATCGTGCCTCCCAAGCGCAGCATGCCCCGGTGGGTCACATGATCTTCGGAGGATTCCGAGTGGTAAAAAACGACTTCCGGCTCGTAACCTGCCGCCAGATGAACCATCGGGTTTGGAGTGAGGGTGAAGCCCAGATGAGGGACCACGGAAGTCACCCAGGAACCCTGCCTGGATGGCGCGGCCTTCGGCACGAGATCAAGATCCGGTTTCAAGTCCTGCAAATAGACATTGCTGTCGAACGCCTCACGCAAGGCGATCTCCGCCTTATAAGTGAAGTTGCTGGAGAATGGATTCAGAGTGGATGCGGTCCCGGGCACAAGCCATCCCAGTGACAACAGGATCAAAAGAATGCGCTTCAGAGTACCAGGATCAAGGAACTGAGAGCCCGGCGTGGGTGGTGGCGCGAGGCGGAATGTTTCACTGCTTAACCCCGGGCTCGGATTCGTGACCGAATGGTGCATGGTGCCTGGCGGAGTTTGGTTTCCACAGGAACACTCCGCGGATGACGGGAACTCCAGTCTACTGCCGTCCCCGTACGAGCGCGTCCACAACCTGGGGTTCGGCCAGGGTCGTGGTGTCGCCGATCTGCTCGGATTGGCCTTCGGCGATCTTGCGCAGAATACGCCGCATGATTTTTCCGGACCGGGTTTTCGGAAGCGCCGGCGCAAACTGGATCCTATCCGGCACTGCGATCGGGCCGATCTCCCTGCGGACATGGAGAGCCAGCTCCCTTTTCAGATCATCGCTGGGATGCACTCCGTCCTTCAAGGTGACAAAGGCATAGAGAGATTGCCCCTTGATATCGTGGGGCATGGGTGCGACCGCGGCTTCTGCCACCTTCGGATGACTCACAAACGCGCTCTCCACCTCGGCAGTGCCGATCCGGTGACCCGAAACGTTGACGACATCGTCGATGCGTCCCATGAGCCAATAATCAGAATCCGGATCCACGCGGCATCCGTCCCCGGTGAAGTAGAGATTCGGGAACATTGTGAAGTAGGTTTCGACAAACCGGTCGTGATCCCCCCACATGGATCGCGCCATTCCGGGCCAGGGTTTTTTGATGCACAATTTGCCACCCTCGTTTGGGGCGCATTCCGAGCCGTCATCCCGCAGGACAACAGGTTCGACCCCGAAAAAGGGTTTGTTCGCACTGCCCGGCTTCAGCGTATGCACCCCCGGGAGCGGCGAGATCAGAATGCCGCCGGTTTCGGTTTGCCACCAGGTATCGACGATTGGGCATCGGCCTTTTCCAATCACACGGTGATACCACAACCACGCTTCTGGATTGATGGGTTCCCCAACCGTTCCCAGGATGCGGAGCGTGCTTAAGTCCTGTTTTTCGGGCCATGCGTCGCCGAGCCGGATCAGGGAACGGATGGCGGTCGGCGCGGTGTAGAAAATCGTCACCCGATGTTTTGCCGCCACCTGCCAGAACCGGTCGGGTTGCGGATACGTCGGAACGCCCTCGAACATCACGCTGGTGGCACCGTTGCAGAGCGGACCATAGACGATGTAGCTGTGGCCCGTGACCCAACCGATATCGGCGGTGCACCAGTAGATGTCTTCCTCGTGCACATCGAAGACGTATTTGTGCGTGATGCTGGCGTACAAAAGATATCCGGCCGTTGTATGAAGGAGACCCTTGGGTTTGCCGGTGGAGCCGGAGGTGTACAGGATGAACAACGGATCTTCCGCATTCATGACGGCGGGAGCGCACTCGGCGGGAGCGCCCGCCATCAGGTCATGGTACCAGACGTCGCGGTTCGGGACCATGGAGCATGGGGACTCGTTGCGCCTGACGACGACGACTTTTTCGATGCCCGGGGTGTGCTTCAGGGCTTCATCCGAAAGCGCCTTGAGAGGGATTTGTTTGCCGGCCCGCAGGGAGACGTTGGACGTGATCAAGAGCCGGCAGGTGGAGTCGTTGATCCGATCGGCCAGCGCCTCGGCGCTGAACCCACCAAAGACCACGGAATGAATCGCGCCGATACGCGCGCAGGCCAGCATCACGATTGGCAGTTCGGGAATCATGGGGAGGTAAACAGCCACGCGATCGCCCTTGTGCACGCCCAGTGACTTCAACCCATTGGCGAACCTGCAAACCTGCGCGTGCAGTTCCTCGTAGCTCAGGATGCGAGTCTCTTCATCCGGTTCACCCTGCCAAACGAGCGCGGGCTTTGTCCTGCGATCGGTTTGGAGATGCCGGTCGAGACAATTCACGCTGGCGTTGAGCTGTCCGTTCTCAAACCACGCGTGCTGAATGCGACGATCGACGGTGTCCCAGACATACCGCCGGCCGCGCGTGGGCACCTTCATCCAGGCCAGGGTTTTTGCCTGCTCGAGCCAGAACCCGTTGGGGTCGTGAATCGACCGTTGATACCATTCCTTGTATTGCGCCTCATTGAGGAGGGCGTTTTGCCGCACCTGATCGGATGGCGGAAACGTGCGTGTTTCCTGCATCAACGAGTCGGTGGATTGAATTGGGGATGAAGCACTCATGGCACCTGGGAGTTGTAGCGGCACCCGGGCTCGGTCTCCGGCGAAAGCCTTCGACCGGTCGAAGACCTGGGCCGGTGACAACTCCGACCCTGTCGGTGCAGGCGTTGCCGTTGCATTGGTACGGACTGATGCAGTTGGACTTGTCGGTCATCGCGTTGGTTGCCCTGTTTTAGCCAACCTCCATAAGCCGGATCCACCGTGCTCGCCGAATCGTGGCAATCACTACACGTTTATTGATGGGGATTTTTTGGAAGGTCCGGTTCCCAGAGCGTTTCAAGGTGGCACCGGCGTCCCGAGCTGGAGCCTGGGAACGGAGGGTTCCCGGTATGGGCGAACGCGAAGCAAGCCCTTCAGGGGGCTCCGGAACCAAGATCACGGCACAACCCTGAACACGCCCTGTCTCAACTCATCAAACGGTGCGATTGTTCAAAACCCATTGTTCTCCGAAAGGAAGGCGCGGAGATACGCCTGAAAGAGCGTGGGCTCAAGCAGGAACGCATCGTGTCCCTTGTCGGAATGAACGGTGATCCGGGTTGCATCGACTCCGGCATTCTTCAGATGTTCCGCCAGCAGAGCCTGTTCTTCGGGATAAAAACAGACATCGGAATCAATGGAGAAAATCAGGAATTTCTGCCCCCGGCATCGCACGAACGCGTCCTCCAGCGAAGCGGTCCGGCAGTCCGCAGCCAGATCGAACCGCTGCCAGGCGCTGATGATCCTCAGGTAGGTATTGGCATCAAATCGTCTCGTGAACTTTTGAGCCTGATGAAGCATGTAGGATTCGAGCGTGCTCGAGAGTTGATACCAGGCCAGGTTGTCTGCTGGAGAAACAAGCTCATCGCGCGCGCGTTCCTGCATCGCCGTGAGGGACACATAGGTCTTGTGCCCGATCATGCGCGCGACGGCCAGACCGCGATTGGGTTGGGCGGCCGGATCATAATCCCCACCGTTGAACGCGGGATCGTTTTCGATGGCATATACCTGCTCGAAGTTGTGGATCCGTTGCAGCGGGGTCGTGGTGGCGCCGGTCGCGATCTGAACCACTTTCGCCACCCGGTCCGGATAACGCGTCGCCAGGTTCAATGCGAGAATGCCTCCCAGGGAAGCGCCGACTGCGGCATGGAGCTTTTGAATTCCCAACTGGTCGAGCAGACGCATCTGGGAGCCGACAATGTCGGAGAATGTGATTCTCGGAAACCCGGCGCCATAGGGCCGGTTGGTTTCAGGGTTGATCGAACTCGGGCCGGTCGATCCATAGCACCCGCCCAGGTAATTGCAGCAGATGACAAAGAAGGAATCCGTGTCGATTGCTTTGTCCGGTCCCACAAAGTCGTTCCACCAACCGGTCTGGCATTCGTCGGTCCAGCGCTCGCCCAATCCTTCGACTGCGGGATTCCAGCCGGCCGCATGCTGGCTTCCGCTCAGGGCGTGGAACACAAGCAGGGCGTTGGAACGCGCCTCGTTGAGTTGACCGTACGTCTCGTACGCGAGCACACCCTCGGACAACGAATCGCCTCCGGCCAACGGGAATGGTTCGTCGGGGGTCGCGAATTTGAGGAATCTGGTTTCGGCGTTGTGCAATGGCGAAGGAGTCCGGTTGGGCTTTTGCACCAGCCGGTTTTTTTTGTGACTGATTTCTCAGGCTTGAGCTGCCCGCAACGCCTGTTCGAGATCGGCGATGATATCCTGTGGATCTTCGATGCCGACACTCAGTCGCACCATTTCGGGAGTGATCCCGGCGTCCCGCTGCTGGGTTTCGTTCAACTGCGAATGGGTGGTGGTGGCAGGATGAATGGCGAGACTTTTCGCATCACCGACATTCGCCAGGTGCGAGAACAACTTCAGGCCTTCGATGAACCGGCTTCCAGCGACTTTGCCACCCTTGATGCCGAAGATCACCATCGCCCCGCCCTTGCCCTTGAGGTACTTTTGATTCAGCGCGAACATCGGATCGTCCTCGAGTCCGGGAAAACGAACCCATTCGACATCCGAATGCGCCTTCAGGTATCGGGCCACGGCGTTTGCGTTCTGACAGTGTTTCTCCATCCGGAGCGGCAGGGTTTCGATGCCCTGCAGGAACATCCAGGAGTTGTCCGGGGCGATGCAGGCACCGAGGTTTCTCAATGGCACGGTCCGCATCCGCAGGATGAACGCGAGCGGCGCAAGTTCTGCCGGCAGATCATGCCCCCATCGCAAACCGTGATAGGAGGTGTCGGGTTCGTCAAAAAGCGGATGTTTGCCCGTGTTCCATTTGAAGCGACCGCTGTCGACGACAATGCCGCCCAGGCCCGTGCCGTGTCCGCCAAACCATTTGGTCAGGGAATGCACCACAATGTCCGCGCCGTGCGCGATGGGTTGCGTCAGGTAGGGCGTTGAGAACGTCGAATCCACAATCAGGGGAATTCCCGCGTCGTGGGCAACCTTGGCCACGGCTTCCAGATCGACAATTTCGAGGGCCGGATTGGATACGGATTCGCAGAAGACCGCGCGTGTCTTTTCGTCAATCGCGCCAGCGAAATTCTGCGGATCATTCGAATCCACAAGTTTCACCGTGATCCCGAGTTTGGGGAGGATGTCGTTGAACTGGGTGTAGGACCCGCCGTACAGATTTCTTGCACTGACAATGTTATCGCCCGCCTGAGCCAGGTTGATGATTGAGTAAAACACCGCGCTGGTTCCCGAGGCCAGACCCAGGCCGCCCATCTCGTGGGCTCCCTCCAGCATGGCCACCCGCTTTTCCAGGACATCCGTCGTCGGGTTCATCAGCCGCGTGTACACGTTGCCCAGTTCCTTGAGCGCAAACAGATTGGCGGCGCGTTCCGTGCTGGGAAATTGAAATGCAGCGGTACGGTAAATGGGCACCGCCCGGGCGGTGGTGGTGGGATCCGCCTGTTGTCCCCCGTGGAGACAGACTGTATCGAATTTCATGTGTCTATTGTTAAACGGTTCAAAGTCTCGTTGCAGGATCATGACAGAACAGGCAATTAGGGCAAGCCCACGAACCGGACCGCGTCACGGGCTAGGATCCTCAAGTCCCCTTTGCGAAGCGAACCCATCGTTCTTCCCACCAACGTCTGCGGGTTCTGTCGCGAACAATCAGGATGCCGGACGGGCCTCTCGTCGGATCAGGAATATCCGCGCGAACCGTCCCTGCATTTTTTCCCGATTGTGATCGTCCCTGAAAGACGGCACAGCCTGGACCGACGTTTACCCGAAAATGATACTCACTGCACGATGGCTTTTGATGGGATGGATCCTTGGATTTGCCGTCCTTCAGACAGGTGCGGCTCCGGCGGATCCTGTTCGGGACTTCGTTCTGAAGTATTGTTCCGACTGCCACGAGAGCGAAGTCAGCAAGGGCGGATTGAACCTGGTTGAGGAAGACGGCGAAACGCTGCTGGATCGCACCATGATCCTCTACGGTTCAAACCTCGGCAATGCCAACACCCACGTGACCACGAATTTGCCACCCAACTCCCAAACGGACGAATCAGGTAAGTGAAGGGTTCTCCCGCAGAGGCGCAGAGACGCAGAGGGGGGAGTGGATTTTTTCTCTCTGCGTCTCCGCGTCTCTGCGGGATATATTCCTTCTCAGGGCCTGTCTGAAAATTCCAATCCCATGGTAGGAGCCGATGTGACGAGGCTCCATATGCCTCGGAAAACGCCCGGTTTGAATGCTGAAGAAGAGGACCTTCTGACGTCGGCTCCTACTTTTCAAACACGCTCAGGATTCAAGAAGCGGGGGGATACGGTGTTCGATCATCCGTGGGCAGTGACTCGCAACGAACGCCCCCCCAAAATCCAAAACGGACGAATCAGGTAAGTGAAGGGTTCTCCCGCAGAGGCGCAGAGACGCAGAGGGGGGAGTGGATTTTTTCTCTCCGCGTCTCCGCGTCTCTGCGGGATATATTCCTTCTCAGGGCCTGGCTGAGAATTCCAATCACCCTGGTAGGTGCCGAGGTGACGAGGCTCCATATGCCTCGGAAAACGCCCGGTTTGAAAGCTGAAGGAGAGAGCCTTCTGACGTCGGCTCCTACTTTTCAAACACGCTCAGGATTCAAGAAGCGGGGGGATACGGTGTTCGATCATCCGCGGGCAGTGACTCACAACGAACGCCCCCCCCAACTCCCAAACGGACCAATCAGATAAGTGAAGGGTTCTCCCGCAGAGGCGCAGAGACGCAGAGGGGGGAGTGGATTTTTTCTCTGCGTCTCCGCGTCTCTGCGGGATATATTCCTTCTCAGGGCCTGGCTGAGAATTCCAATCACCCTGGTAGGTGCCGAGGTGACGAGGCTCCATATGCCTCGGAAAACGCCCGGTTTGAAAGCTGAAGGAG
>JAIPJX010000044.1 GCA_021733945.1 Verrucomicrobiota bacterium
CCCCGTCCAGATAAAGGCCAAGCCGATGCTTCCGTCCCGTTCGCCCGTCGCCCTCTTTCTTGATTTCAAACACACCGCTCAACCGGTCGAGCAACCCCGCCGGATCAAGTCCGTTCAGGTCTCGCAACGCCCGGTTGTAGGCCAGGATCTGCATCTGGTCGTGGGGAAAAATCACGCTCAGGAACCACCCACTCCCTCCCGCTCCCCCGCGTGTCTGGAAAACCCGCGCCGCCGCCGCGCTCCGATGATGGCCATCGGCGATGTACAAAAACGGGATCTGCCGAAACTCAGATTCGATACGTTCCAGAGTCTCGGACGGCTCGATCAACCACGCCGTGTGTCGCACACCATCCGCCGCCACGAAATCCACCGACGGAGTTCCTGAAGTCCCTGAGCTGAAAATTTCCCGAAGCCCCTCCGAAATGCGACACGTCAGAAAGACGGGTCCCGTTTGAGCATCCAACGATTCAATGTGCCGCACCCGGTCATCCTCTTTCTCGGGCCGGGTGAATTCGTGTTTCTTGATGATCCCGTCAAGATACTCCTGGCAACTCGTCACCGCGACGAGGCCCGTTTGGCTGTGCGTACCCATCACCTGGCGGTAGAGATAAAACCCAGGCGTCGGATCCTGTTGGAGAGCCCCTTTGCTGATCAATTGCTCCAGGTTCTCCCTTCCTTTCCGATAAACCTCTGGCGCATAAGGGTCCGTCTCCACCGGCAAATCGATCTCCGGCTTGCTGACATGCAAAAAGCTCAACTCGTTTCCGTCCGCCACCTGCCGGGCCTCCGCGGAAGACATGACGTCGTAGGGTAGCTCACAGACCCGGGCTGCGAGTTCCGGTTTGGGGCGCAACGCGCAAAAAGGTTTAACCAATGCCATAAATCGTGCGGGCACCTTAAATACCGAATCCCCACTTGGCACGCCAAAAAACCTGAAAAACAACGAACCTGTCCCCTTGTTCTCCAAATAAAGGGACAGGCTTATTGTCTCCCCGTTTTCCGTTCCCCCTAACAAAAAGAAACAAAGGGACAGGCTCGTTGTTTTTCAGACACTGGAAGAGAGAACAATCTCGATCTGAAGGCGATTTAAGAACGAAAACGGCAACTTGGGGGGCGTCGCGGAGACGACTCCGGAGGATCAGCCATGATTCCTGGGACTGCCGAAATCCCTCATCATTCACCAAAACCTCGATCGGCCCGTTTCGAGGTCCCTGAAACCGAGTCCCTAGATCTGACTCAACCGACCACCGACACCCGCAGATCTCTCAATGTGAACAATCCCTTGAAAGGCAGATGACGCATCGGCCGGGCACCGGTGGTTCGCCGTGGACCGAATCGATCGCGAAATGTCTGAAAAACACCTTCAACAAAAACCCTCGCCCCCAGCACGGCCCCATCCTTCATGTAACGAATCTTCAACCTCAGAGCATCCGATTCACTCAACTCACCGTTTGTCCTCCAGATTTCCCGGACCTTTTCAACAGGAATGCCGGGCTTCCCTTCTGAACCATCACCAACCCCTTTCGTGAAGAGTGCCTCCCGGTATTTGCCCACGACCCGACGCCATTCCCCACCCTCCGCGCCCGTGAAACTTGCGATTCCGGCGATCGCCATGGCATTGCCCGCCGCCGCCTCGGCATAGCCGCAGAACCGGTAATCCGAGGGATCCAGCACCAATCCGGCCCGCACCGGATTCAGGTCGATGTAAGCCGCAACGGTTTGCACAACTTCGGGTCGATCCTCCACGAGCACGTTTCGGAAGCGCTCCGACCAAAGAGTACCGAACCGTTTGTGTTTCTTGTTATACCAGACGGTGAACGTCTGTTTGAGCTCTTTCATGAACACCGATACGTTATTCATGTGAAAATGGTTGGACATGAGACAGTAGGTCACGATCTCCACACCGCAGAACGCCGCCTGGCGGCGCATCATCCCGCGGAGGGCATCCTTCTCCGGATCCCGCGCCAAAAGAAACTCGCCGGCAACGATACGAGAGATGCAGTGCTGGACGGAAGATGCCTGTGAGAGGGTAAACCTGGGTCTTCGCATGGGCGGCTCCTTGAAACGTGGGGGGCAAGATCGTCCGGGATCGGGCAGAGGTCAACTATTTTGAGCCTGTCCCTTTGTTTGGATTGCGGTTCCGGGCGGGATGGTTATGGTTGGAAGAGTATACTTATGAAGATCGAAGCTCTGCACCTTCACATGCGGGTAAGGCATCCCCAGTACGGCGTCGGCACCGTGAAAAAGATCCAGTCTCACGCCACCGAGATTCAGTTCGAGGAGGGGCTCAAAACCATCGCCCCGGAAACCAGCGGACTCGAACCAGCCGAACCCCAGGCCGCACTCACCGGTCTGGAGATTCCGCTGGACCAACTGATCGATCAGACGACTCAAGCAATCCTGAAATCGCTGGGTTTCGAGAAACCAGACGCGGTGGTGGAGGAACTCGGCGCACGATGGCACCGGGGTCGCGTCACGTTGCACCCTGCGGACCCATCGCTCCAAAGCAAGGAAGTGCCTCTGGAAACGTTTTTTCACAAGATCGTGATGATGCGCAACAATCTCCGGGTGCTGGAACAGAAGATCAACAGCAACCCGCAACTGACGGACGCCGACAAAGTGGAACTGCAGCAGTATGTCTCGCGCTGCCATGGCTCCATGACGACCTTCAACATTCTCTTCAAGAACAAACACGACCAGTTTGGATCCTGATCATGACCGTTCGTTCCAAGCACGTGGTTGTAATGGTTACAGCCCCGAATCTCCGGACCGCACGGAAACTCGCAGGGAAGGCGCTTGAGGCCCGGGTGGCCGCATGCGCCAATCTGGTGCCGGGGATAGAGTCCCATTATTGGTGGCAGAAGAAATTGGAGCGGAGTTCCGAGGTATTGATCGTCTTCAAAACACGCTCCGGGCTGGCGAAGCGATTGGAACGGGTGGTTCTTGAGCATCATCCCTACGACACACCTGAAGTCATCTTCCTCCCCGTGCAGGGCGGGAATCAACAGTATCTGAACTGGATCGATTCGAGCACGGAAGCCCCGCCGCCGGCTTGAAGTCTGGAATACCGAACCCATGCTACTTCTGGAGCACCTCTCCGATCTGTATCTCAATTACGGGGACAGTCTCGTCCACCCGGTGCGCGGGTTCGCCCTTGGCGGTGAGTCTTTCGATTTTCAAAAAGGCCCCACGCTCATGGGAGTCATCAATCTGTCCCCGGATTCGTGGTATCGTGAAAGCGTCTGTCTCAGCCCGGACCGAGCGATCGAACGAGGCATCGTGTTGCATTCGCAGGGGGCGCGAATTTTGGATCTGGGTGCGGAATCGACCCTGGCCCACGCGTCGCTGGCTGATCAGACCGAGCAGATCCAGAAACTCACGCCCGTGATTCAGGGGCTGCGTCGCGCCGGCATCCCTGTTTCGGTCGAAACCTACCTGGCTCCGGTGGCCCGCGCCTGCCTGCAGGCGGGGGCGAACATTCTAAACCTGACAGGATTGGCACAGATCGAGGAAATCTATCCGATGGCGGCTGAGACCGGTGCAGGCATTATTCTGTGCTATGTCCAGGGGGAAACAGCGCGGGCCGTCAACGACTTCGAATTTCCGACCGACCCGATCGGGACCCTGTATGAGTATTTTGCAAGGGAATGCGAGCGAGCGAACCGATTCGGCGTCCACAAATTGATCCTCGACCCGGGGCTGGGGTTTTATTATCGAAACCTGACAGACGGCCCCACCCGGGTCCGATACCAGATGGACGCTTTTCTCAACTCGTTCCGACTGCGTCCGCTCGGTTTTCCCATCTGCAACGCCCTGCCCCACGCATTTGAGTTTTTTGGGGAGGAAGTCAGGAGTGCGGAACCGTTTTTCGCCAGCCTGGCGGCTTTGGGAGGCACCCACCTGTTTCGCACGCACGAGGTATCGAGGGTAAAAGCCGTGCTCGACACACTGGACGCCTACGAACCACCTGGGCGGCAGAGAAAAACACCCTCCTCGCCCGACTGAACCACCCATTCCCCGACAAGCTCGAGATGCGATTCCCGAAGGAGACACCGCAAACCCTCGGGAGTGTATCGATAGGAAAAGAACAGACGCCATCTCTCCCCACTGGGAAAAAGGAATTCCTCTCCTTCAATTTCCAGTCGGCGCGGTTGGTTGAGGGTGAACCGGGCAACGATTCGTCGGAGATCCGGGACGGCCGGAGATACCTCGACAACGAAGTCCAAATCTCCGTCGGATGCTTCAAAGCCGAGATCCAACAGGAAAGTCATCAGCCAGCGGCGGGTCTCAAGATTATCGTATTGGGCACGGATCCGGTGTAATCCGTTGCACACATCCTGTTCCGTCGCGAGATTTGCGCTCAACAGGAGAAGGTCCGCTGGCCCAAGAACGCCATGAAACAGACCCATGGCCTGCTCCGGTTCCAGATTCGGCAGCATTCCGAAAAAGCTGATCACACGCGTTGATGCCGCAGAAGGATCCACCCCCAACAATTCGCCGAGGTTCCCGATCCCACCCAGATCACATAACGCGGGAATACACGGCAAGGGAGGCACTTCGTTCCGCGCCCGTTCGTATGCCGTGAGAACCAGGGGCAAACTGGAGTCACTCGGGAAATAGTCGACCGGGCGCCCCGTTGACCGAAGCCGCCGAAGCATGAGGATATCCTTTTCGCCACTTCCGCACCCGAGGCCATGCCATTCAACCGGAGACCGGGGTGACAGCAGCTCGTTGACAGCGCGTGCCGCCGCGTCGTAGATCACCCGGCATTCGGGATCGTTGATCCACGGAGAGTGCTTTTGATGCACCGCCAACCACCGGCTTGCCTGCTTGATCGAATCATAATGAAGCCGTCCCTTGATAAAGCGGTCCCGAATGGAACCGAGAAGATCAGGTCCCAACCGGGAAGGAAACAGCGAGGGATGAACTTTCAGGCCGACAAGGGGTGGCATAGAGTTGAAATGTTTGAGCGGATCGCCCGGTTCCGTGTCATGGACTTGAGACAAACGCCCGTTCGAACACAGAACCGATCGCATTGACTTCAAAACGATCCATGGACATAGTGCCTTAGCATGAAATTTGACATATCATCTCTGTTGGCGGATTGGGAGTACCGTCCCGGACAGATTGATGTGAGGCGCTTTGTCGGTAAGGACAAGATTGAAAAGATTCAGCTCCGCATTGATCTGGGAGTTTTGCAGATGAATGCAGAAGGTCGGCCGGACGGCAAACAACCGTACGGGCATGAATCTCTGTTGGAGCATTACGAATCCAGGCTGGCGGACCATATTTCCAAACACGGCGGCAGCGATGAAGAGTTTGCCCTGAATGCGGAGGATTGTGCCCGCATATTCCACGAATCGATTCAGTATCATCACCGGTATATCTGCCTGTTCCAGCTCAAGGATTTCGACGACGTGCTGCGGGATACCGAACGAAACCTTGAAGTGTTCGAATTCGTGGAAGAATACGCGGAATCGGACGAGTTGTCATTCTCCATGCAACAGTTTCGTCCCCAGCTTCTGATGATCCAAACCCGGGCGCGAGCGTCCATCGCGCTTGAAGAGGGGGATTATGTGCAGGCCATGGAACTGACCCGCGAGGGCATCGAGGAGATTCGCGACTTTTTCAGGGAGCACGACCGTTTTGAGATGGCTGAGCAGAGCGGCGAAATCAAGTCGCTCGAACAATGGCTGGAGGAGCTTAACGACGAACGGCCTCTCACCAAGAAGGAAGCCCTTGAAAAAGCTCTGAGCGACGCGCTCCAGCGGGAGGATTACGAAAAAGCCGCACATGTGCGCGACACGCTGAAAAGCCTGAAGGAATCCTCCTGACCCACGGCTGGAGGAACCCAGTTCACGACTGGGGAAACACCTGATAAAGCAGCAGGTAAATCACCACTCCGGTCACTGAAACATACATCCAGATCGGCCACGTCCAACGGGCGATCTTCCGATGCCCCTTGAAGTCGGTTTTGACGGCGCGCCAGAGAGTTGTCAGGACCAGCGGCACCACCGCGACTGCCAGCACGGTGTGCGTGAGCAGGATTCCCAGATAAACTGGCCTGAACCAGGGCGGATTCTGGAAAACGGTTCGCCCGGCAAAATAGTGGTAAACGAGGTAACAAACCAGGAACACGGCCGAGGTGATCGTGGCGGCGACCATGCAGTTCCGATGAGCGATGCGGTTGTTGCGCCGGATGAACCAGTAACCCAGGGCGAGGAACACGGCACTCAGGGAATTCAGGCAGGCGTTTATTGCGGGGAGATCTGAAAGATTCATAATCCGCTCTCCATCTGCAGTTTTCGAACCGCCTCCACTGTCTTTTGTTCCGCCTGGGGCTCCATGCCCTCAATCGCGGCGCGCAGGCGTCCCTGCTGATCCACGACCACAAACAAGGTGCTATGGATAAAGAGATCGTTGGGGTCCTCTTGTTGTCCCGCCTCCTTTTGAATCGCCGTGAGCTTCAATCCGTCCACTGCCAACCGGGCAATCTCCACCTTGGAACCCGTTAGCAACCACCATTCGTCAGGATCCACATCGAACTTTTTGCCGTATCGTTCCAGCACTTCGGGAGTATCAAAACCGGGATCGGTGGTCAGGGAAATAAACATCACGGAACCATCTCCATCCAAGGCATCCTGCAAAGCTCGCATGTTCCGGGTCATCTGAGGACACGGCCCGGCGCACCGCGTGAAGATGATGTCCGCGATCCAGATCTTTCCACGGAGGTCCTCCATGGTAACAACCTTGTTAATCTGATTCGTGAGGGTGAAATCAGCTACCTTGGAATAGATCGGCAGGGCGGTGGACTCGACCTCGATCTGCTGCACGCGCCACGCCAGGAAGATCGCTCCCAAAGTCAGGGCGATGAGTACCAGGCCAACCCAAACACCCCGAAAAGCGGATCTAGCCATGCGATTGAACCGACAGATCGAAGGTAAAAATGCGGCAAGGCAATGTTTCAGAACCGCTCAACACGGGCCGAACGCCACCCGACTGAACCGAGTCAACGATCACTCGAAGCTCGTGGCTGTGGTTCCCCCGCCGCCCTGCGAGGCTTCCCAGGCGTCGAATTCGGCCTGGCTGAGAACCGTCAGGAATCCGCCCGACATGGTGTAGTGACCGGTACCGCAGAGCTGCGCACAGTTGATCTGATAACGCCCTTCCTTGATCGGTTTAAACCAGAGCGGGATGTTCATTCCAGGAATGGCATCCTGACAGACCCGAAGCGCGATCACCTTGAACGAGTGGATGACATCCATGGAACTCAAGTGAACGACCACCGGCTTGTTGACCACGACTTTGAGATCGTTATAGACCTTGATGTCGTCCTTGCCGTTCTCGTCGTCGGGCACATCGCCCCACTTGTTGTCGAGGCTGATTCGTTTGGCATCCTGCCGTCCGAACACTCCATCCTTGCCGGGGTACCGGGCGTTCCAGCCAAACTGTTGGGCGATCACCCGCATGACCGTCGATTCATTTTCGGCGGGGACTTTATCAACCATCTGGGACCAGAGCGGAATGGCCAGACCGAAGAGAAGAACCATTTCCACCACCGCCACAGCGACCTCAATGTAGCTGGAAGCGTGGCTCTTGACGCCTTGGTAGCTCGCCTTCGGATTCTTCGATTTGCGGAACCTCACCAACACATAACCGAAAAACAGGATCCACCCGACAAACAGCGCAGCCATCAGCCAGTGCATCACCACGACCAGGTAGTCCACCTTGTGCCCGTGCTCGGAAGCCAGAATCGGCATCCCCATCACCGCTCGCCAAAAATCAACAAAACCATCCATGATCAAACCTTGCTAGTTGGGTCGGTATCGGCTGACGAAGAATCCATCTCCGCCACAGCCGCCGAACGTTTTCCAAGAAACACAAAAAAAGCGCCAATGCCGCTCAAGACACAAGCGACAATCACAATCATCGAGAACACACCCCACCGTGCGCCCTGCCCGAGCGCCGAATTGGGATCACCGAAACAGACGGAACACGCCAGCGAGGAAGTCCGACCCAGCGCCAGCAGACAGGCCACCAAACCAAGTTTTCCCAGAACCCGTGTCATAGGTAACCCACGGTCTTGAGTTTCTTGAGAAAATAACGCCCGTAAACAATCAGCCCGACACCGGAAGCGACGGACAGGGCCGCCATGGTCAGATTGGTGGGAGAGGCGCCTTCCGAGAGATACTCGCGCAAGGCCCAGGCACCGAACCCGAACGACAAAAGGGTCGAGGCAGTGATGAAAACGATATGGAATGCCTTGAGTGACATGGGATCAATGCGACGCGGGAGGGTGCGCCGCTGGCGCATGCTGAGCCGCCGCAATGCTCGCCCCCAGATAGACCGTTCCTGGAGGGGCTTGTCCATGCGCCCAGACCGTCAGATACATGAGCACACTGAAAAAGAACGCCGTGGAACCCAGAATTCCATAAATCATTTTGCGCTCAGACATCAGATGCATGAAATATCCGGCCACAAGGAAGGCCTTCACACTGGCTATGAGCATCGCGAGCGCCACCGTCATGGCCACGCTGGGAATATCGATGTAGTAGGCTCCGACCGTGACGGCGGTTCCCACAATCAACGCGCCGAAAACCAACAGGTAACGGCGGACCGATGCCTTAATTTCGTGAGGAGAATGTCCACTCATAAGTCTTTAGATAATTACAGCAAATAAAGAACTGGGAAGAGAAAAATCCAAACCAAGTCAACAAAATGCCAGAACAAGCCCGAAATCTCGATCCGGTTCGTGAACCGCTCGGGATCCGTCTTCCACATCCGACTGCCCGGACCCCAAAGATAAGCAATCACGGCAGCCCCGCCAATGACGTGCAGTGCGTGCAGCGCGGTCAGCGTGAAATAAATGGCCAGGTAGGTATTGTGCCAGGGACCATAATTTTCCATCTTGCGGATCTGGGCCGCCTCAATCCGCATCTCCTCCCGGTGCTCGCCGTGATGATCGCCGGCGGTCCCCTCCCCTTCGTGAAACACCGCAACGTGTTTGAGGGTGATGTGAGTATCGCTTTTTTCGACCAGATGCCCGTCAGCAACCATTCCGTCCGTCATGATCACCTCGTAGTGGGTGAACTTGTCGTAATATTCGTAGGACTTGATGCAGACGAACAGCATCGCACAAACCAGGGTAATGCCCTGAAACATTTTGAACCGGTTAAACTGGTTGAGCTTCAGGGACGCCCACGCCATCACAACCGTGATACTTGAGGTAATCAGCACGAGTGTATTGACCGTGCCGATGGGAATATTGAGCAACCCATGGGGCCACGCACCGGGTGCCGCCCCAATCCTCAGGAGGATATAGGATGAGAACAGCGCGCCGAAGAGCATGACTTCGGAGGCCAGGAACAGCCAGATTCCGAGCTTCGCGTTATACAGACCCGTATCCGGCCGGGGTTGAACTACGTAAGGAATTTCCATGAATGAAAAGGGTTGTTTCAGTTAAAGCCTCAGCGCATCGGTTCGTTCTGGGGCGCAAAATCCTTGGATTGCCCGGGAGCACTGTACTCGTAGGGTCCGTGATAGACCTTCATAGCCGTCGCAAAATTTCCGTGCGGCGGCGGCGTCGGGGTCTGCCATTCCAGCGTCGTCGCATCCCACGGATTATCGGACGTGACCTTCTTGCCATGGGTAATGCTCCAGAAAAAATTGATGATGAATGGAATCTGCGAGACACCGAGCAGCCAGGCGGCATGGGAGATGCCGACGTTCATCCCGATCATCGTGTCACTCAATCCGCCAATCGCATCGTTTCCGACCTTCGCGAGCGAGTAGTTCACTCCGCCGTCAACCATGCGGCGCAGCATGCCCGCCATGCCCTGGGCGAACATTGGCTGGAAGATGAGATTCATGAACACCAGCGAGGTCCAAAAATGCACCTTCCCCCAAAACTCGCTCATAAAACGGCCTGTGGCCTTGGGATACCAGTAGTAAATCCCCGCCATCAATCCAAAAATGGTTCCAGGCGCCACCACGTAATGGAAATGCGCGATCACATAATACGTGTCGTGCAGGTGAATATCGCTGTAGTTCAAACCGAGCGGCAATCCCGTCAACCCCCCGATTCCGAACATCGGTAGAAATCCGAGCGCGAAGAGCATCGGCGTGTTGATTCGAATGGACCCACCCCACAGGGAGATCAACAGACAGGTGAGGATCACCACGGACGGAATTGAAATGATCATCGTGGTGGTCTGGAAGAACGTACTGATGGCCGTGCCCATGCCGGTCAAATACATGTGATGGGCCCATACGATGAACGAGAGGAACCCGATCGCGAGGGACGCGTAAACCAGCGACTTGTAACCCCAGAGCGGTTTGCGGGTGTTGTTCGCGACGACCTCAGCCACAATACCCAACGCCGGAAGGATCAACACGTAGACCTCCGGATGCCCAAGAAACCAAAACAGATGCTGCCAAAGCAGCGGACTTCCTCCGCCGCTCACATTGGCGAGGTTTCCGCCAATTGCGAGGCCAGTGGGAAGAAAGAAACTCGTGTGCGCCACCTTGTCCATCAACTGCATGACCGCGGCAGCTTCCAGGGGAGGAAACGCGAGAAGGAGCAGGAACGCCGTTACAAACTGGGCCCAGACGAAAAACGGCAACCGCATCCAGGTCATGCCCGGCGCACGCAACTGAATGATGGTGGCGATGAAATTGACAGCCCCCAGGAGCGAGGAAGTAATCAGGAACACCATTCCGAGAATCCAGAAGGTCTGACCATCGGTCGGAATCGACGTGGCCAGCGGGGAGTAGGAGGTCCAACCGGCCTGGGCGGCACCGCCCGGAATAAAGAAACTGACCATCATGACCACGCCACCAACCACAAAGCATTGGTAACTGACCATGTTGATGCGTGGGAACGCCATATCGACCGCCCCAATCTGAAGCGGCACCACATAATTCCCGAAAGCCGCAAAGGCCAGCGGCACGACGGCCAAAAACACCATGATGGTTCCGTGCATTGCCCCGAACGAATTGTAAAGATCGGAGGACATCACGCCCCCCGAAGCCACATCCCCGAGGACCTTCTCAAGAATCGGTCCCATAACCGGAATCGGATGCCCCGGATAGGCGATCTGCCACCGCATCATCATCATCAAGAAGAAACCAAACAGCAGGAAAATCAGCGATGTAACGCCGTACTGGATTCCGATGACCTTGTGGTCGGTGGAGAAAACGTAGGCGCGCCAGAACCCCGGCTCTTCATGGTGAGCGTCGTGGGCCTCCGTATGGCCTGTCTGGGATGTCGTTGACTGCATGATGATTTTGATTTCTGTTCGTTCGATTCAACGCCACGGCGCACTTGCATCCGCCCTCAGCATTTCGGCGCGTTAGTAAACTTTGAGCAAGGACCTCTGTCAACGGCAGAACCAGAGACTCGGTCATTTTTTTATCCGATTTTGTCAAAAACCATTACTCCCAAAAGGATCGGGAGGTAGATGATGGACATAAAAAAGAGCTGCCTGGCCCTGCAATGGGTCAGATCCTGCCAAAACCGAAACGCGAAGCCCAGGAATGCCGCGCCCATAAGGAGCGAAACGACCAGGTACAGCGTCCCGGATAAACCCAGGAGAAACGGTCCGACGCTCACGGCCAAAAGTCCGACACTGTGCACGAGCGCCTGGCGTCCCGTGCGTATTCCCGAGGGATCGACCACGGGAAGCATTCTGAATCCCGCATTCGCGTACTCCTCGCGATAAATCCAGGCGATCGCGAAAAAATGAGGCAACTGCCAGAGAAACAGGATTACAAACAGAGCCCACCCCCCCGCCGACACTTCACCCCGGGCCGCCGTCCATCCCATCAACGGAGGCAAGCCCCCAGCCAGGGCTCCCACCACCGTGTTCAAGGGGCTGATGCGTTTCAACGGCGTGTAAACAAAGAGATAACTCAGCAGGGTAATCAGGCCCAGCAGGCAGGTAATGAGGTTCACAGCCAGAGCCAGCCAAATCAAACCGACCCCGGCGCAAACCAGTCCAAAGAACCGCGCCGACTCCGGTGATAAGCGCCCTGAGGGCAATGGCCGGGATTCCGTGCGCACCATTCGCAAATCGTGATCCTTTTCGATCACCTGGTTCAGCGCGGCCGACCCGGCGGCCACCAGCGCCGTGCCAACGATGGCACTGAACATCAACACCAGGTTTGGCGAACCGGGGGACCCCATGTAAAAGCCCACCAGCGTTGTAAAAAGAACCAACGCCGTCAATCGGGCCTTCGCGAGCTCAAGGAATATCCCAATGCCCAGTCGGTCCCCCGTGTGCGCGGCGGTGAGCGGAGGAACCGATGCTTTCATCTTCGGGATCACAGGGTGTTGGCTGCCAGGTTCTCTCCATTGATCTTCACTCCGACGTTCCGGACGAATGGCGCCCGGGATGAACCGATTCGGGCCAAAACACCGGACCGGGCGGAGAGCACACCGGTCAGGGACGCAGCGACGAGACCGGTCGCCCCCAGCAACACGTGGACCGTGGCCACATCGGCAGCTTTGTTGCTCCAGACGGTCCAGGCACCAAAACCGGCCTGGATCACCATCAGAACCAGCAATCCCATCGCATATCGCCGGACGGGCGCGGTGCCCATGACGGACCGTCGGGTGCGCCACGCCAGAGCGACCACCACGGAGAGCGCCGTCAGAGCTCCGAGACGATGGGTCATGTGCAGGTGGATATGGGAGGCCCGGATCGGGTTGGGCTCCAGGGGATCGATGCGTTCGCGATTAATTTTTTCGAGAAACACCTCGTCTGTCGAGGGCCAAAGCTGCCCGTAGGCGAGTGGAAAATCAGGGACCGCCAACCCCGCATGCTGATGCCTCATCGAGGCTCCCAATACGAGTTGTGTGAAGATCAATCCGGTCGCAATCCAAATGAGGGACACCGTGGCACCAGGCACGGACCAACCGGTAAACCGAACAGGTTCCCAGGCGCGCGATGTCACCAGTGCGATGAAACACAGCAGGACCAGAAAAACATGGGCAAGCGCCGCGTGAAAAATTCCCAACTGATCAATCATCAATTTGACCCGCAGACCTCCCAGAATGCCCTGCAACACGACTGCCAGGAACGCCGCCACCCCCAGCCATCGCAGCCAGCGTCGGTCTTCGGTGAGCCAGAGCCAGATCGCCAGAATGGTGGTCAACAACCCGACAAACGAAGCGAGCAACCGATGGGAATGCTCGTAAAGGATGCCACCGATCCATTGGGACGGTGGGAACAGAAACATGTTGTATCCGTAGGTGGTCGGCCAATCGGGCACGGCCATTCCGGCCTCATGACTGGTGACCAGGCCACCAAGGCCGATCAGGAACCACGTCGCAACCGCTGAGAAGATTGCGAAACGATTCAACCAACGGTTCTTCCTGAATTCACCCATTCGGAGACTAACGAAATGCCGCTGCAACAATCTGCCACAGCGGCATACGAACAATTGACTTCGGACTCAACGCTTTAGTTGGCGGGCACTTCGATCGTAAAATCGGCCTTTGCCCCGTCCGCCCCCACCTTGACGGTCTGGGTGATTCCGGTTCCGCGCGGGTGCGTCTTGCGATGCACCGCTTCCACCACGTATTCACCCGGAGGAACGTTGGCAATCTTGAAACTGCCGTCCTCGGCGGACACTGCGAAATAGGGGTGATCCACCACGCCGGCATAAGCAAACATCCAGGGATGCACATCGCATTTGAAGCGGAGAAACACTTCAGGATGTTCGAATGTATATTCGTAATCCTTCGATCCGGCCATCTGCGCCTTGTTCGACTCCTTGTTGCCGCTCTTGGCACCGGGGGTCACATGCACATTGTGCATCAACGGATCCGAGTTCTTCACGTTCAAGGTCTGACCTGTCTGCAAACCGAACACGTAGGGAAGGTATTCACAGCCTTTCTGATCAACGTGCACAGCGCCGGTTGCCGCCGGGATCGTTTTGCCTTCCAACCCCGATTTGATGAACACAAAGGTGTCCGCCAATCCCCCGCTGGAATCGGCCAAATAAAACCGCGTCGTGGTCACTGGCTTGCCCGCAAAGAGCTTTCCGCAGAAAGGATCGTTCGCAATCGGCAGGTCCTTCTCTGCCGGAGCTGAGCCTTTCAGAGAAATTTTCCCGGTGATATCACCAGCGTAATTGGTTGAAACTGAAGCTATTGCGACAGCCGACAGAGCAAGCAAGATCGTTTTTCTCATAAGATGTTTTCCGGATTCCAGTTAACAATGAACCAAACGCTATCACCGTGATTTTGGGCCTGCAAGTGATTTTGTGAAATCTTTCACAAGCTTTCGAATCGCTTTACCCTTTAATCAGAGCACGAATCGTGCGCGCCATTCGAATCGCTGTCTGCGCAGCCTCGGCGCCGCGATTGTATTGACGGCCCAGGCACCGGACCCGGGCCTGTTCTTCGTTTTCGAACAGCAGCACCTCGTGAATCACCGGCATGCCCCGGTCGACCTGGATCCGCGCAAGGGCCCACGTGACCGCATCCGCAATCGCCTGGGCATGGGTCGTCTCACCCCGCAGGATCACTCCCAGGCACAGAATCGCGGAGACCCCCGGATCCCGCATCTCCGCAAGGCGGGAAACCACCACCGGAATCTCAAAAGCCCCAGGCACTCGAACAACCTGCACCGTGGCGGCACCCGCCTCACGCAGCGTTGCCCGCGCCTGACGCAGCATGCCGTCCACATAACGCCGGTTGTATTCCGACGCGACGATTGCAAAACGTTCGGTCGCTGCCGAGGACTGACTGCGGCGGGTGGGTTTCAACATGGCGGAGAAGCTTAAATGAGGTGCCCGAGTTTTTTCCGTTTCGTTGTTAAGTATTTCCGGTTGTGCTTGTTAGGCTTAATCCGAATCGGCACCTGCTCCACAACCTCCAGTCCGTAACCTTCCAATCCGACAATCTTTTTCGGATTATTGGTCAAAAGCCGGATCGTTCGAATGCCCAGATCGGCCAGAATCTGAGCTCCCACACCGTACTCCCGGAGATCCATCGGGTAACCGAGTTTCAAATTGGCCTGCACCGTGTCGTATCCCTGCTCCTGGAGTTTGTACGCCCGGATCTTGGATTCCAACCCGATCCCCCGCCCTTCCTGGCGCATGTAGACGACCACACCACGTCCCTCCTTCGCGATCAGACGCATGGTTTCATCAAGCTGCGATCCGCAGTCGCATCGTTTCGAGCCAAACACGTCGCCGGTCAGACATTCGCTGTGCACCCGCACCAGAACATCCCGCCCCTGCTCCACATCCCCTTTCACCAGTGCCAGATGCTGTTGCCCGTCAATCTTGGACCGGTAAAGGTGCAACATAAAATCGCCGTGATCGGTCGGCATTTTCACGACTTCGATCCGCTCCACCAACTTTTCGCGGGTGCGCCGGAATTCGATGAGCGATTCGATGGTGCCGATCTTCAGCTTAAATCGTTTGGCAAACCGCTGCATTTCGGGCAACCGCGCCATCGACCCATCCTCGCTCATGATCTCGCAGATCACAGCCACCGGACGTCTCCCGGCCAGACGTGCGAGGTCCACGGCCGCTTCGGTATGCCCGGCCCGCTGAAGCACCCCGCCCGGCTTGCATCGAAGCGGGAAAACATGTCCCGGCTGGACCAAATCACTCGGAACAGCCGTCGGATCCGCCAGGGTGCGAAGGGTCCGGGCCCGATCAGCGGCGCTGATGCCGGTGGTAATGCCAGTGGCGGAATCGACACTCACCTGAAAATCAGTCCGAAACGAATCCCGGTTGTGGACCACCATCTGCTCGATTCCAAGTTGCCTCAGTCGTTCGGAAGTCGTTGGAGCGCAGATCAATCCCCTTCCGTGCTTGGCCATGAAATTAATCGCCTCCGGGGTAGCCGCCTCGGCAGCCATGATCAGGTCCCCTTCGTTCTCACGGTCGGCGTCATCGACCAGGATCACCATCTTGCATTTACCGACATCTTCCAGGATCGATTCGATTGAATCAAAGCGGGGCTTCTTGGCGGCAGCTGGCCTCATCACAATAAAAGGAAAAGTCCCAATCGTTGGTCACGACCGCGACGTGGTAAAATCAAATCGAGTCAAAGTGAGGCAAGCCCGAGGCCGGAAGGGTGATCAGCGCAATTCGTTTCATCTCATTTCCTTACGTGCTGGGGCCTGAGGCCGTCAAGGCAATTGACCGCATTCCTGGCAATTGTCATTTTGAAAGCGATTTGCTGATAATCACTTCCTTGACAACGTTTGAACCCAACACCTCGTTGCTCAGACTAATGATTTCTTCACGAACCCCCCGCCGAAAGTTCAGGGCCTGAACTTCCTTGATGGTTTTGGAGGAAATCAAATTGGTGACTCGATCGTAATAACTGACCGGCGCGTTCAGCTCAAGCGCCTGCTTCACGGTGGCATTGATCTTCTGGATCAGAAGATCCGTGTCCTCCGCCGTCACATAAAGCTGGAAAACCGCGTGATGTGCCGAATCCTTGTCGGCCAGAGTCACCACTATTTCCGCAAGCCGGTTCCGTTTCATCACAATGTCGTTCGTGGCAACCACACGCGGCACGGCCCCACTCTTGGCGTCCCCTTCGAGGAAATGCAGCAATCCGGGCACAACAGGCACCGCCAAATTGGCGGGTGCATCGTACATTTTCTTCGGTTTGATTACCTCTGGAACCTTGCTGGCCGCCGCTTTCTTGTCCATCTCCCCCAGAATGAACCAGGCCGCCAACGGCATGAGGATCGCCATGAGCAAGACGGGAACGAATGCAGGGACCGCGCCAGCATTGGTTCGGGTGTTGAAAGGGCCAAGAGATGCCATGGCGAAAACTTATCGCATCTGCCACCGGTTGCAAGACCGGGCTGCACCAACCCATAAATGGATCTTGACCTTGCGGGTTGCCGATCCCTAATGTTCGACCGTGTTTAGGCACGTTTCATGTTAGCGCAACTTAAAGGCCTGTTTTCCAATGACATTGGGATTGATCTAGGAACAGCCAATTCCCTCGTCTATGTACGAGACCGCGGGATTGTGTTGCGCGAACCCTCTGTCGTCGCCATTCAGGCGGGCACCACCAATGTTCTGGCAGTCGGAGACGAAGCCAAACGAATGTTGGGACGGACTCCGGGCAACATTGTCGCCATCCGACCGATGAAGGACGGCGTGATTGCCGATTTTGAAATCACGGAGGCCATGCTCCGGCATTTTATCCAGAAGGTCCACAATCGCAAACTGATCGCTCCGCGCGTCGTGGTCGCCGTCCCCTCCGGCATCACAGAGGTGGAAAAACGGGCGGTCAAAGACTCCGCCACCCACGCCGGAGCCCGTGAGGTTTACCTGATTGAACAACCAATGGCCTCGGCCATTGGAGTCGGACTCCCGGTGCATGAACCCGCCGGGAACATGATTGTGGATATCGGCGGCGGCACCTGTGAGATTGCCATCATCTCCCTCGCCGGAATCGTTTTCAGCCGCAGCCTCCGGGTGGGCGGAGATGAATTTGACGAGACCATCATTGGTCACATGAAGCGGGCTTATAATTTAATGATTGGCGAACGCACGGCGGAAGAAATCAAAATCCGTATCGGCTCAGCGTTTCCCCTCGAGCAGGAACTTTCGATGGATGTCAAAGGGCGCGATCTGAGCGCCGGACTTCCCAAGACGCTCACAGTTCGCTCTGAAGAGATTCGCGAAGCGCTCAAGGAACCCCTTACCAGTATTTTAGAGTCCATACGCATCACCCTGGAACGGTGCCCTCCCGAATTGTCATCCGATCTGGTTGACCGCGGCATTGTCATTGCCGGCGGTGGCGCGCTGCTGCGCGGCATTGACCGTCTGGTGGCTGAAGAGACCGGGCTTCCCGTCCATGTGGCGGATGATCCGCTCACGGCGGTTGCCGAAGGCACCGGCCGGGTCTTGCAGGAACTCTCATTTCTCAAACGGGTAGCCTTCACAAGCCGGGTATAAAGATTCCAGCGTTCGCCCGTGTCGGAAGATCGGGTGAAACCATGTTGAAAAGGCCTTACTTAATTGCCTTCACCTCAGTCCTGCTGGTGGTGCTGTCAGGGTTTTGCCTTCCGCGCAACACCACCTCGCAGATCAAGCTGGCGCTGCGAGACTTCTTCCTGCCCATCCTGGGTCTGGTGCACTCCACGGAAACGGTCCTCTCCAAAGGGCGGGATTCCATCATCCCCAGATCGGTCCTCCTGAGCCGGATGCGCGAACTTCTGGCTCAAAACCAGGAACTCACGCTCCACATGATGCAGTCGACCCAGCTCTGGCAGGAGAATCAACGCCTGCGTGAAGCCCTCGATTGGGCGCCCAAATCCCCCTGGACCCTGAAACCCGCCAACGTCATCCTCCGCGATCCCGCCAGCTGGTGGCGCACCATTCAGATCGACCTGGGCACGATGGACGGGGTGCGCACCAACATGCCGGTACTCACGGACGCCGGACTGATTGGAAAAATCGAGCAGGTGGGCCGACGCAGCTCCCTGGTCCTCCTGATCGGGGACCCCCAGTGCCCCGTCTCAGCAAGCGTCAAAAAAAACAGCACCAGCGAACTCGCCGCCTACGGCATGATCAAGGGCTCCTCCGCTCACATCCTCGATCCGTCCCTCGTGCGACTGACCATGGTCGACCGGCAGACCCGCGTGGAACCGGGGGATGCGGTGGAGACCAGCGGCCTGGGGCCGGTGTTCCCAAAGGGCATTCCGATCGGCCGGATCATCGACACGAACACCGCCAACTTCGGACCATTATACGAAGCTCAGATCACCCTGGCGGCAAACCTGCGCAAACTCGAATCGGTCTGGGTTCTCTTCCCATGATGCGCTGGAATCTCAATTCAATGCCGCTTTACGCCGCCGCCTACCTGGCGGTTTTCGTGGCTGCCTACCCGAATGGCTTCCGGAGCACCCTCGGCACCCAAATCGACCTGCTGCCCCCGCTCGTTGTCTACTGCGCGCTTCAAAGCAAATGGACGACCCTCGCCGGCATCACGATTTTCGGAGGGTACCTGTTCGATTCCCTCTCCGCCAATCCGCTCGGCCTGACCACCGCCTCGCTCTTTGTATCCGGCTGCGTGATCCGGGTGAATCGCGAAACCATCCTGCGAGACCAGACGTTCGCCCAGCTCGTCATCGGTTTCATGGCCTCCCTGGCGACTCCCCTCGTGTCGCTCCTGCTCCTGTGGCTTCTGGGACGCCCCCCTCTCACGGGTTTCGGATCAATCTGGCAGCTGGTATCGACCGCCCTCCTCGGAGCTCTGGCCACACCGGTGCTCTTCGGAACCTTCGAACGGATCAAACGCAAACTCAACTTTCGTCCCGTCCCGGAATCGAGCTTCCGGGCGGATCGCGAAATCAAACGGAGGCGGGCCTGAGTCATGTTTGTTTTTGAGAAACTCAAACAAAGCGACCACCGCCTCCAGGCGCTGGCCATCACGGTCTTCGTCGGCCTGCTCCTTCTGCTCGGCCGCCTCTGGCACCTGCAGATCATCTCCGCCAAAACCTATCGGGAGTTTCTCGAGAACCAGACGTTTCGAACGGTCCGCATCCCCGCCGTCCGGGGGAAAATTCTGGATCGCAACCAAATCCCGCTGGCGGACAACCGGCCGACCTACAATCTCAATCTCTATCTCGAAGAGCTCCAGCCACAGTTCTACTTCGAATACACCAACAGCATCAAACCGGCCTTCACCAACCAGAATCCAAACGTCCATCTGACCCGGAAAACAATCAGCGACCTGGAGCGACAGGCCCGTTACAGCGCCGTCAGCAACCTTCTCTTCACGGTCAGCCAATCGCTCGACCACCCAAAGCTCCTGATCGAAAAACGCTTTCACCAGCATTACGATCAGAAACGATCCCTCCCACTGACCCTTCTGGAGGACCTCTCCTTCGAAGAAGCCGCACGCCTTTTGGAACCGGGTTCCCTGGATTCCAGCGTCGACATTGAAGTGGAACCGATACGGGTGTACCCCCACGGCACCACCGCTTCCCATCTCATCGGGCATCTCCGACGCGAACGCCAGCAGGACGAATCCGAAGAGTTTAACTACCGCTTCTGGGTGCCCGGATACGAGGGGGTCAAAGGCATCGAACTGGCCTTCGACCGTGAACTGCGCGGCAGACCCGGTGTCAAAACCGTCCTGGTCAACAGCAAACAATATCGGGAATCGGAAGAACTGCTCGAACCACCGGTGTCCGGCAAGAATGTCGTTCTCACCATCGACGTCGAGATCCAGCAGGCGGCCGAAGAGGCTCTCCGCAACAACGGGGCCGACTCCCGGGGTGCCATCGTGGTCATGCACTGCCAGACGGGCGACATCATCGCCCTGGCTTCCGCCCCGGGTTTTGACCCGAACAAATTCGTTCAGGGCTTCACCCTTGAAGAGTGGGCCAATGCCCGCATGAACGATCCCGAGATCAAACCCATGGTCAACCGCGCCGCCTACGGCGAATACCTTCCCGGTTCGGTGTTCAAAATCGTGGTCGGCCTCGCAAGCCTCCAGGACGGACTCGACCCGGAGGAAAACTTCTATAGTACAGGCCGGTTTCACCTCAATTCCCGCAGCTCATGGGGCGACACGGCCAAGGCCGGCAATTTCAATTTCCGAACAGCGTTCGCATTTTCGAGCAACCCGTATTTCCAGAGGAACGGCCTCGAAGTCGGCCCCCGGAAGATCATCGCCATGGCACGCCAGCTCGGGCTCGGCTCTCCAACCGGCCTGACGCGGGGTCAGGAAGCCGGCGGTTACCTGCCAAACGACAAGGACCTCAAGAAAAGCGACGGTGGCCAGTGGATGGACGGTGACACCGCGAATCTGTCCATCGGCCAGGGTGACATCACGGTCACTCCCGTGCAGATGGCGGTGCTGACGGCGGCAGTCGCCAACGGAGGCAAGGTCCTGAAACCCAGGCTCGTGATTTCCGTCCAATCCCAAAACACCGACGAAACGGAAAGCCCGGTCCTTTTCCCAGCCCCTGTCGTTGCCCACCAGCTCGATGTACATCCGGACCACTTGGCGACCGTTCGCGACGCGATGCTCGCCGATGTGCATTTCTACGACAAAAGCCGCGGCCGCTGGGGCACCGGCCGCTCAGCCTACATCCCCAACTATCAGGTTTGCGGTAAAACCGGCACTGCTCAGAAATACGTCAAAAGCACCAAATACCTGATCACCTGGTTTGTCTCGTTCGCTCCCTACGAAAACCCGGAATACGCCGTGGTGGCGGTGGTGGAAGGCGGCAACGGGGGAGGCACCACCTGCGCCCCCATGGCTCGCGCGGTTTACCAGGCCATCCTCAAGAAGGAACACAAACGCGCGGGATAAACCAACCCCGACGACCATGCTGAACGCAACTCTCACCCCGCGCGAATCCCGAGTCGACTGGCCCATGTGGCTGGCGATTCTGGGATTGATGCTGGTGGGCACCGCCTTCATCTACAGCGCCACGTCGACTCGGGGCGACCTCGGCGTCTGGCAACGATTCCAGGAGTCGTCCTTGCTCGAGTTCTTCTCCTGGCTGCTTCGGCAGTTTTATACCCGGCAACTGATCGCTTTCGCGCTCGGGCTCGGCGCGGCCGGTGCCATCTGCCTGGTGGATTATCACACGCTTGCCCGCTGGTCGCTCGTGGTGTACTGCGCCGGCATCCTGCTGCTGATCATGGTCCTGACCCCCGGAATTGGCTCGGTCCGATTCGGCGCACGGCGCTGGATCGATCTGGGTTTCCTGAATTTCCAACCGTCTGAATTCGCCAAACTCGCGTTCCTGCTCCTGCTGGCCAACTTCCTGAGCCGGCCGCTGGAGGAGCTCAAGGAGCCCCGCATTTTCTTCAAATCACTGGCCCTGATGGCACTGCCGTTCGTTCTGATCCTCAAGGAACCGGACCTGGGATCCGCGCTGACTTTGATTCCGGTCGGGTTGACCATCATGTTTGTCGCCGGTGCTCCGGCCCGATATCTCAAAGGTCTGGCTCTCGGAGGAGCGATCCTCGTCACATTTGTCGTCGTGGACGTCCTGGTGATGCCGCCTCAATGGCGCTTCATTCCCCTCGCCCAATACCAACGCGAGCGGATCCTGGTCTATTTCGGTGCCAGCTTCGCAGATCCGGATTCCCCGGCGGCCGAACAACGCCGCGCCCGGGAACGCCAGCGGGCGAAGACCTACAACATTGAGCAGGCCATGATTTCGGTCGGCTCCGGGGGGCTCGCCGGCAAGGGATGGCGCGAAGGCACTCAGAATACACTGGGCTACCTCCCCCGCGGAGTGGCTCACAACGATTTCATTTTCTCGGTGATCGCCGAAGAGTCCGGGTTCACGGGCAGTCTCGTGGTTCTCTCTCTCTACGGGGTGATTCTTTTCAGTGGTCTCAGAATCGCCAGCCAGGCTCGCGACCGCCTCGGCCGATTGATCGCCTCGGGCATCGTCGCACTTTTTTTCAGTCACATATTCATCAACATCGGAATGAACATCCGCCTCATGCCGGTCACGGGCAGCCAATTGCCCCTCCTGAGTTATGGAGGGACTTCGGTCCTGTGCACCCTGATTGCCGCGGGCGTTTTGCAGAACATCTATATTTACAGAAAGTCTTTATAAACTATGAGTGAGAGAAAATTTTCCAAACAGCGCCGCGGAGCCATGCGCTTCCGCCCAAGCGGGGGCCTGGGCGCCGGTAGTGCCAAAGCCGATCAAGCCGCCTCCCTGGCCCGTGCGATCGCACTAACCGATCTGCCGGTCGAGGAACCGCTGTTTGATCTGGCAAAACACGAACGTGAAATCGAACGTTCGGAGAACATCGCCGCCGGCCTTCCGCCGGAAACGAAAACCGAAGCCCCGCCTTCCACCCGCAAGGGAGGTCGCTCCCGACGCGGCGGCGGTTCCCGAACCACTCCATCGGGCGGTAGCAAACAGGTCCCCGAACCGCCTCAGCCCGCGTTCAAGCCCGTGACACTCGCCGAACCCGCTCCGCAAAACATCGTCGAATCGATTCGCGCCGCGGCCACCAAGGTGATGAAAAAGGTCAGACGCATGATCCAGCCGAAGACGAGCATGCACAAAGAGGTGATCATCAATGCCGAATCCCTCGAAATCCGGGTCGCCGTGGTCGAGGAAGGCAAACTCGAAGAGTTCACCATTGAACGCACCAGCGACGAACGCCTCGTCGGCAGCATCTTCAAGGGCAAGGTCCGAAACCTGGAGGACGCCCTCAAAGCCGCATTTGTCGATATCGGGTTCGAGAAGAACGCCTTCCTTCATTACTGGGACATTGTTCCGGCCGGATTCGACAACGCCGTCGAAGTGGTGGAGCGGGAAACGCCCAAGAAACGCGACAAACCACGGATCACTCAAAAGGACATCCCACGCCTCTACCCGCCAGGCGCGGAAATCATCGTCCAGGTCACCAAGGGCCCCATCGGAACCAAGGGCCCCCGAGTCACCACCAACCTCGCTCTGCCCGGACGCTACCTGGTCCTGCTGCCAAACTCCGATCAAAGTGGCGTGTCCCGCAAGATCGAAGCACCCGAGGAACGACAGCGCCTCAAGAAAATCCTGCGTGGCCTGAGCATTCCGGACGGCATGGGGGTCATCATCCGCACGGTCGGCGAAGGCCAGCAATCGCGCTATTTTGTACGCGATCTCGCGCTCCTGCTCGAGGAATGGAAAGAGGTGCAGGAAAAGATCAACAAACAACCGATCGCCACCTGTGTCTTTCAGGAACCGGATCTCGTCGAACGTACGGTGCGCGACTTCCTCACCGAAGATGTGGAGAGAATCGTTGTCGACAACCCGAAGGAAGCCGACCGCATCCGCGAGATGATCGGCCGCATCTCCAAACGTTCGGTTCAGAAGCTCAAACATTACAGCGACTCCCAGCCGATCTTTGATCGGTTCAACGTCACCCGGCAGCTCGAAGCCGCCTTCTCCCGTCAGGTCCATCTCAAGAGCGGCGGCTACATCGTGATCGACGAAACCGAGGCTCTGGTGGCCATCGACGTCAACACCGGCCGACACAAGGGCGGCGGCAAGGATCAGGACTCCACCATCTGCAGGGTCAACCTCGAGGCGGCCGAAGAGATCACCCGCCAACTGCGGCTCCGCAACATGGGCGGACTGATCGTCCTGGATTTCATCGACATGAAATCCCGCCGCGACCAGCAATCGGTCTATCAGAAGGTCAAGGAAGGCCTGCGCCGCGACCGGGCCAAAACCCACGTGCTGCCAATCTCCCAGCTCGGACTCATGGAGATGACGCGCCAACGTCATTCCGAGAGCGTCCGGGCTGCCGTGTACGACGATTGCCCCTATTGCAAGGGCCGCGGCAAGGTCAAGAGCACACTCACCA
Source organism: Verrucomicrobiota bacterium (assembly GCA_021733945.1). Classification (GTDB taxonomy): domain Bacteria; phylum Verrucomicrobiota; class Verrucomicrobiia; order Limisphaerales; family SIBE01; genus JAIPJX01. The sequence continues at coordinate 24,331 of JAIPJX010000044.1, forward strand.
TGAGCGTCGAAATCCAGCGGCGCCTGAGCGAAATCCTCAAGAAACGCCAGCGTGACGAATCGGATTTCCAACTTCGAATCGTTGTCAACCCGACCGTGCTGGATCGACTCCGCACAGAGGATGAGAAACTCCTGATCGAAATGGAGAAACGATACTTCGGCAAACTCTCCTTCCGTGCCGACCCCGGCCTGCACGCCGAACAGTTCAAGATCGTAAACGTTTCCTCAAACGAAGAAATCGCCAACGTGGGCGGTTAACCCGCGACACCGTTCCAATTCAGGGCACACCTCGGCTCCGGCCAGGGTGTGCCTTTTTTTTCCGCCCCAACCTCCGGGTTCAAGCTACCGCGGCAACGCGAAGGCCAGATAGGAATCGCCACTGCGGGTGCGGATCTTTCCGCCACCACAGGCAATGACGACGTATTGCCTGCCGCCCGTCGCATAGACAGCCGGAGTTGCGTAACCCGCTGCCGGCAGTCTAAACTTCCAGAGCTCCCGCCCCGTCTCCCGATCGAACGCACGGAGATGCTCGTCGCGACTCGCGGCGATGAACACCAACCCACCCGCCGTAACAACGGGACCACCGTAATTCTCGGTACCGGTCTGAGGCACTCCCCGCTTCGTGAGCTCGGGCCATTCACCCAGCGGAACCCGCCATCGGTACTCGCCGGTGTTCAGATCAATCGCGTTCAGCGTTCCCCACGGAGGTTTGATGGCAGGAAACCCGTTTGTATCCTCCCAGCGGTTGTAACCCGTGGTTGTGTAAGGCCCAACCCCAAGAACATCCAAACCCGCTCCCGTTCCCTGCCGCAGCGCCCCCTCGGTCGGAGACTCCGTGACGTCCCCGAACAAATGATCCGCCACAGCCCTTTTCTGCGGGTCGCTCAGGAACGCAAACGAAGGCATGACTCCCTTGCCCGTCTCCAGCAACGTCAGCACATCCGGTTTCTTCAAACGTTCCTCCACACCCACGAGCGAAGGCACGTTTTGAGCCACGTTCCCCTTCCGATCCATCCCGTGGCAGGCCGCACAAATCTGTGTAAAAATCGCTTCTCCACCCACCAACGGCGTCGCCCCCTGTTGTTTGCTCGGCACCATGGTGAGAATCCACGGCATCTCGTTCGCATTTACATACAGAATTCCGCCCGGATCCGCCGCCGCTCCGCCCCACTCGGCTCCACCATCAAAACCCGGCAGAATGATGGTGCCTTCGGCGCTCGGCGGCATAAACGGCGCATGGGGCCGGATCCCGACGAACCGATCCAACACCTCCCGGTGTGCTTCCGGAGAAATGTCGGTGATCTCCTCGTAACTGAACAACTGCCGCGCAAACGGTGCCGGTTTGCGCGGAATCGGCTGTGTCGGCCACGCCGATTCCCCCTGCAAATCCGACATCGGCACGGCCACTTCATCGATCGGAAACAGAGGTTTGCCTGTCTCCCGCTCAAAGACAAAGACGTGCCCCGATTTGGTCACCTGCGCGACCGCATCGATTCGCCGACCCTCGTGGACCACCGTCACCAGATTGGGAGGTGCGGGCAGATCCCGATCCCACAGATCGTGGTGCACGAACTGAAAATGCCAAACCCGGCGGCCTGTCCTTGCATCCAGCGCAATCAGGCAATTCGCAAACAGATTCTCGCCAAGCCGGTTGCCTCCCCAGAAATCAAATGCGGCGGAACCGGTCGGGCAAAACACCAGCCCTCTGGATTCGTCCAGCGCGAAGCCCGTCCAGACATTGACGCCGCCGACATATTCATGGGCGTTGGGAGGCCACGTCTCATAGCCAAACTCACCCGGTTGCGGGATCGTGTTGAATCTCCAGACAATCCGACCCGTTCGGACATCGTAGGCACGGATATGCCCGGGTCCCGCGGGAGCAGGCCCTTCCCCGAGTCGCATCCCCAGAATCAACAGATCGCCAAAAAGCACCCCCGGCGTATTCGCCTGAAGCGACATCCCGGCCACATCCCGCCCCAGCCCCTCCTTCAGATCCACGGATCCGTCGCGACCAAACCCCGCAACGCGTTTTCCGGTGATCGCATCGATCGAATGAAGAAAATGGTCGTTCGCAAAAAGAATCCGCTGTTCCGCACCATCGGTCCAGTAGACCAATCCACGGTTGACGCCCCCCTTGGAAATGCCCGGCTCCCCTGCCGGGTCGAACCGCCAGAGCTCCTGCCCTGTCGCCGCGTTCAAAGCAAACAACTGCAGGTCCGGACTGGTCCCGAACAACACCCCACCCACGATCAAGGGATTGCACTGGATCTGCGATCGGTTCTGCGGGTCCGCCCCCCCGGACTCGAACTTCCAGGCAAGTTCCAGTTGGGACACATTGGCGGGGGTGATCTCCCTGAGCGTGGAAAACTGACTGCTGGTCCTGTCACCCAGGTAGTGGCTCCAGTCCGAATCGGCCGCAGTCGCGCCGATGGTGGTCGCGGCTGCGACGGCAGCCATCCAAAAGCCTCTTGGAATCATGCACCGACCATAATCAGCACCCACTGGCCGCGCAATCGCCTTCTAAACGTGCCCTATGAGCAGCCTGTATAAAAAGGAGGAGCCGAGGTAAGAAGGCTCACTTTTCAACTGCCGAACCGGGCGATTTCCAGAGCAGTTGGAGCCTCGTCACCTCGGCACCTCCTATGGGAGTTTCCAGACAGACTGCCAAGGAGGGTGCCCCCCGCCTCAGCTCGTCATTCACGGACCAGGCCATTGAGGCCCGAATCCGATTGTTGGAGGTTATTTCTTCGCAGGAGCGATCTTCGCGAGATGTTTGGACGGATCCTTCTTGAAGGCGTCCAAGCAGTCGTCGCAGCACAGTTTAACCTCCTGCCCTTCGTGCACGAAAACAACGGGATCCCCGTGGAAATCCTCGCCCGAAACGATGCACGTCGCCAAAGGATACGGCTTGGCCGCCGCCGCATGATGGTCGTGGTGAACGCTGACGCATCCGACAAATAAAAGGCTGCCGCCGATGGACAACAAGCTGAGAGTTTTTGCAATTCTGTTCATAATAATTTTCTGGTCGTTGACTTAAAAAACCCGGACCCGCTCGCACGAAGCTGGTCCGGGTTGTGATTCAAAGAAACAACTGCAGGTTACCGCCGAACCCGCAGGAACATGCCGGCACCGGAAGGCGTGATGCTATGGGGAGATGTGGCACCTGCCACTGCGCTCCACGGTCCGGTGATGCTGGTGGCGGATTCAAGCGTCCCGCCGCCGTCCCAGGCGACCGAAATGGCCGCCCCCTGTCGTTTGGCACTCAACGTAGCGGGGCTTCCTCCCTTGTTCGCTGTCACACGAACATTGTCGATGGCCCAAAACCCTTCAAACTGATCCGGGTCTCCGCCCTGCGTATGGAACCGGAAGATCACGTTCGCAGCACCGGCCGCAGCGGGCACTTCGAGGTAGTGATGCATGAAATACGAAGCTTCCGTGCGGTCGGAAAGCGCTTCCTGATAGGTCAGGATCCGGCTGAAGTTGGCTCCTCCATCCACGCTGACATACACTTCATACATGCTGGATGCGTTGCCATGAAGCCACTCGGAATCGAAATCCAGGAACACCCCGGTCGCACCGCTCAAGTCGAGGGACGGCGTATCCAGGTTCGCGGATTCCTCAATCGAAAGTCCTTCCTGCCACAGGGCGTAATCCCCACCCGCAAGCATCATGAGAAACCGTCCGTCGATCATCGCGTTCGGATGGAAAAACTCCACCAGATCCGGAAACGCCTCGAAATCCGCGTTGCTCATGCGTTTCATCGCTTCATCAGACACGTCATAGAGCGGACGGTACTCGGCGACGGCCTTGAGAAGGTCCACATTGAGAGGCCCACCGAGCTGACTGCTTTGTTTCAACCAGCCGCTTGCGCCCTTGAGCGGTTCCGTTCCCCATTTCTGGGTCATGGTCGGAGTGTTTTTCCAGGTGGCCGGAATTCCCGCTTTAAAATCCTCGGTCAACACAACGTCGGTTCCCATCGGGGCCGCATTGTTGTCGATCACCAGATTGTCCAAGGCAATCCACCAGGCATCCGCCGGTTCGAAGTAGCGAACCCGAAACCGGACGTCGGGTTTGTTGTTCGCTTCGGCAGGCAGCTTGAGGTGAACCCGGCCATGCAGACCGCTCCAGCTCTTGGTCTGTGACGCGCTTCCCAACACCGGATATCCTCCCGTGGCGGCACCCCCTTCGTAATTGGGATCGTTGTTCAGGTAGTAGTTGTAGCCCTTGATCGGACGCTGCGGCTCGGCCGTCTGCCAAACCGGCAACCAGGTCTTGCCGGCGTCAACCGACACCGCAAAATCAACGACGCACTCCCCGTTGTTGTTGTTGTCAATCTCCGCGTCCACATGCACCCAGGCTTCCTTGCTGCCCGTGGTGTTGAAGCTCGGGGTGGTTGCCCAGAATTCCGACATCGAGCCGATGTTATCGGAGCCACCACCCGCGTCGGAGTCCGACAACAGATATCGTCCGGTCGATTGGGTGCCGTCCGCCGTGGGCGGAAACAGATACACAGCCCCATCGGCATTTACAAAATCCCCGCCCGGTTCGGACCGAAGGTACGGGGGCGCGACATGAAAATCGGTTCCCTCCTCCAACGCGAACTCGTTCTTGCCGAGATCCCAGCCTTTGGCGACCAGAGATTCCGATGTTTCCGCATCGAAGTTTTCCGATAGATAAACCTGTGCACTCACGGAGGTGGCCGCAACCGCGACGAGACCCGCAAGTGCGGTCCTGAGTTTTGCTGCATGAATCATAGCTTTTAAGAGTAGTCGTTTTAAGAATAGTGTCAGTGAACCAACCGAATCCGTGACACAAGAAGATAAGGTTCCAAAGGCTCGGATCAAGAAGATTCGAAGCCTTCACAGAATCGTAACCCGGCCGTCACACGACCCGAAATCGCGAACCGGTCCGGAGAAGCACTTGACCCCGGACGGCCTCCCTGAGACAAATCAACCATGAAACTCGTCCCCTTGCTCGCTTGCGGCTTCTGTCTCCTGCCCCCAAGCGCCTTCGCGGCCGCCCACACCCTGCATACCTTCCAGAAACTCCACCTCGAGAAGTATTACTGGAGCGAAGGCGCCACTTTCGGCGACCTGAACCGGGACGGTCTTCCGGATGCCATCTCGGGTCCGTATTGGTGGGAAGCCCCCACGTTTGCCAAACGGCATGAGATTTATCCCCCCGCAACCACTTTCACGGTCACCGACGAGCACGGAACCGCGCAAACTCTGCCGGGCTTTGAGGGCGCGTTCGGGAAGAAGAACGCCTATTCGGGCGACAACTTCTTTTCGTTCGTTCACGATTTCAATGCCGACGGATGGAACGATGTGCTCACCTACGGGCTGCCCGGCACACCCGCCTATTTGTATTTGAACCCGCAGGGAGCTTCAGGCCATTGGAGCCGGCACCAGGTCTTTGACGCGGTGGACAATGAATCCCCCACCTTTTCCGATCTGACCGGGGACGGCAAACCCGAGATCATTGCCAACTCCGGGGGCAACTTCGGGTATGCGTCTCCCGACTGGTCACACCCGACCGCCAAATGGACCTTCACCCCGGTTTCGAACGGCGGTGCCTGGGGCCAGTACACCCATGGGTTGGGCTTTGGAGACATCAACCACGACGGCAAACCCGATCTTCTGGACAAGGGCGGATGGTGGGAGCACCCGTCCGATTTGACCACCCCCTGGCGCCGACATCCCGCCGGTTTCAGCCCGGGTGGCGGCGCGCAGATGTACGCCTACGACGTGAACGGGGACGGACGGAACGACCTCATCACCAGCATGGCCGCTCACGGATACGGATTGGCATGGTATGAACAGCTCGCCGACAGCACCCCCGAGGGCCATGCGCAGTTCCGCCCGCATGTCTTTATGAACAAGGACGCCGCCGAGAACCGTTACGGGGTGGCCTTCTCCCAACTCCATGCCGTCGAACTCGCCGATGTGGACGGGGACGGTTTGAAGGACATCATCACCGGCAAATGCTTCTGGGCCCATGGTCCCACCGGTGACCCTGACCCGAATTCGCCGGCTGTCCTGTACTGGTTCCAGCTCACCCGGGCATCCGACGGCACCGTTGACTGGATCCCGCACCTGATCGACGACGATTCCGGAGTTGGCCGCCAGATCGGTGTTGCCGACGCGAACGGCGATGGTCTACCCGATTTCATCATCGGAAATAAAAAGGGCACGTTTGTGTTTCTCCACCAGACCCGCACGGTCGGCGAGCCGGAGTGGCGCGCAGCTCAACCGAAAATCCTGCATGCCACCGCGGGCGACAAGCAACTCCGCCCCGAGGAGGTCATCCGGCGCACCGGTTCCCCGCGTTGAAGCAGCCGGTTCCTTCCCGTTGCCGACACTCACACGCCGCCCCGAAAGGGGCGTTCGGTTCTCCGCTTCACCCCTTGTCGTCGAGGTATTTCCAAACCCCCTTAAATCGTTTGAAGCGCGAGTGTTCGTGCAGCTCCATCGGCTCACCGTTCACGAAATAATTGGCAATGAATTCGACCTTGCCGGTCTTATCCTCCCTGCCTCCCTTGGAGACATTCAGAATCGTCAGGTAACTCCAGTTCACCTGGTAAATCACTTTCGTCAGCTCCTGCTTCAGGCCGGGTTCCCGGGTCTCGGGATGCGTCGTATTCACCAGATAATCGACCTGTCTAAAAAAATAAGCGCTGAACCTCGAACGCATCAACTGCTCGGCGGTCTCCGGCTTCACCTTGCCATGGTGCAGCGGCATGCAGCAGGTCCCGTAGGTCAATCGACTCTTGCATGGGCACAACGACTCCTCCCGTTCGGGTGAAACACTGGCTGTTTTCTTAATCATGGTAAAACTTTCTGGCAATCCCGTTGCACCGTCGAGTGCGGCGGCACCGACGCCGCTTTGCGCCTCACCAACCCACCCTTTCCCGTCCCCACAAGCACCGCACCCAACCAAAACGAGGTCGCCGCTTTGCTCCGCCCTCGCACCCACAACACCCTCGATGGTCCGAATCCGTGTCACCGGATCCACCGTGGACTGCGGGCCCAAACGCGATGATTCCCGATTCCTGCCGCCATTGCAATCTTCGCGAAATCAAAACCACCCGCCGCCCCGGTCCACTTCGCCAACCAACCGGCTAAAAGGGCATCCGTCCCGCACCCAAGACTCTGTCCACCATCCAGGCAGCTGCAACCAACACGATCCCCGCGGACCCAACCGTGCACAGTCCCGTGCGATAGAACCACGAACGACGAAAGACGTAGGCCAGTGGCAGAAATACAGCCACAATCGCAAGTTGCCCCGCCTCCACGCCGATGTTGAAACCGACCAGAGCCCGCGCCAGGGATGCGGGTGGCAATCCAAGTTCCTGAAGCACTGTCGCGAATCCAAAGCCGTGCACCAAACCGAATCCGAAGGCGACCAACCAGGCGCGTCCCCGAAAGAACGGAACCAGATTGTTGCCCGCGGCCACCGCCACCGAAAGTGCAATGACCGCCTCCACGGGACGGGACGGCAGACGCACCCATCCAACGGATGCGATTGTAAGCGTCACCGAATGCGCCACCGTAAAAGCCGTGACAATCTTGAGCACATCCAGAAACGCCTGTCGAAACGCCTGCACGCCACTCCAACGCCCGCCCTCCCGCACCAAGACCGACGGCAGCAGCAACGCCAGGAGAAACAGCACATGGTCGATCCCCTTCCAGATATGCCACAAGCCTTCTGTGGTAAACTCGAGGAACTGCCTCCATCGATCCGGCTTCGCCAACTCAAACCGTTGCGCCCGCTGATCGACGTTCAGGATCCCGGTCTCCTCTCCAGCCGGGCTTTGCAGCATGTAAATGCAGCGGTGTTGCGGATCCTGATCCAGAATCGCACTGTATTCCATCTCGACCGAATACACCTCCATCGGACTGATCACGTTGAATTCGATAACCGCATACGGACCGTCAACAAAGAGCCGAACCGAACGGTTGGTCACCGAAAGCGAACGGGGAATGTCGTTGACCTTGAACTTGAGATGCTGCTGAACGTAGGTGTCTACCAGCTCCGGATCGGCTGCCAATCCGTCCCACGTGGCTGATTGATCCGCCCCGGGCGCGAGCGTCATCACATGAGCCAGATCCCGCACGGCGATGTCCCAGTGGGCACCCAGAGTTCGCCCCTCAAGGGTAACCGCAAGGTAACTTTCGCTGAATTGATGAGCCTGGAATTCAGGCGAAGCAGAAAGAATGAAAGAGAGGAAAAGAAGCCTTCGGAAGAAGGCCCGGAAAACACCGAAAAACGCCAAACCACCTGCAACCTGTCGTGACCCGGCCTTCATCCAATGACAACGGTGCCACCACTCTTCGTGTCGCACGACCGGATTCTCACCGATCGTGCGCGGGAAAACCCCGGCCCCCTGCTGACTACAGCAGGGAAAGTCCAAGCATCAGACCACAAGCGGCAATGCCGCCACCGGCAAGTCGGATCCATTGATGACGCGCCAGCGCGCGGGCACCAAGTCCAAGAGCCAGGCCAACGCCATGCAGTGCCGCGGTCGATGCCACCATACCAACCAGAACAGAAGAACCCGCAGTCGCGAGTTCCGTGCCGTGCGCGTGGCCATGGAACAACGCCAACGCACCGACCAAGGCAGCGGTAACGCCGACACCCGCCGCCCGCGCCGAGACCAACAATCCACCCAGAACCAAAACGGAAAGCAGTATCATCGGTTCAACCAACGGCAAGGCCATTCCAGCTCCGCCCGCGACCGCACCAACGCTCATCACACCCACGAAGACCGCAGGCAGAATCCATAATGCCCGACCGCCAATCTGCGCGCCCAGCAACCCCACAGCCACCATGGCGAGCAAATGGTCCATGCCCTGCAGGGGATGCGCCAACCCGGCCCCCAGACCACCGACGGCTCCCGGGAGCACATGGCCCTGCACTGCCGACGGTGCCAGGCAAAGCGTGCCGAAAAGCAGTCCCGCCATTGAAGGTTGCCAACGCATCGAAGAAATCGTTTTCATAATCCCCAATTGTTCGCTTTTGGCGGCTGTTGTCAAGGCTCTGGAATGCCCATCAGCGATTCCGCATGATGGGATGGATTTCTGGTTTGAGTGCGGATTTTCATTTTGAACCGGTGCGGGTTACCGCTGAACCTCGGGACCTGTTCTCCTGATTTGGGGTAGCTTCGCCGCCGAACGCGTCAGATGCAGTCC
>JAIPJX010000224.1 GCA_021733945.1 Verrucomicrobiota bacterium
GGGGGTGCACGCTCTTTTCCGGCAGCGGTTCTGATTTTGACAGGGTGGCTGTGTTTCGGGTCGATTGACGCGAACCCGGCTCTGAGCTAGAAGTGGCAGGTGGCATCAGACCGATTCGCATACGAACGTTCCCTCGTCGGAAAAGGCATCACGCGGATTGCGGGAGTGGATGAGGCGGGTCGCGGGCCATTGGCGGGGCCGGTGGTTGCTGCGGCGGTGATGTTGCCACTGGTCTGGATCCAGGAAGGAATCCCCGGGGCGTTGGAGAAACTGAACGATTCCAAGCAGCTCTCGGCCCGGAAACGGGAGGAGTATTTTGAGATCCTCATGGGGGATCCGCAGGTTCAATGCGGCGTCGCCCAGGTGGAAGCGCTGGAGATTGATGGCATCAATATCCTTCGCGCTACATGGCGTGCCATGAACGAGGCGGTGCGCCAGGTGCCGGGGGCACCGGAACATTTGTTGGTGGACGGAAATCCGAACCCGGAACTCACCATCGTCCAGACGGCCGTTGTGCGTGGAGATTCGCTGAGTTACTCGATAGCGGCGGCGAGTGTCCTTGCCAAGGTGACCCGTGACCGGTTGATGACGGCTTATGACCGGGAGTATCCCGGATATGGATTTGCCGCGCACAAGGGGTACGGCACCGCGGCGCATCTGGCTGCGCTTGCCAGGCAGGGGCCCTGTCCGCTCCACCGGCGCAGCTTTGCGCCGTTGAAACAACCGGAACTGGAATTGTTCGGGTAACGCTCCCTCCCCATGCGCTTCTGGCTCCCCATCCAACGGCTGATTTTGGGGCGGGCGGAGGCGAGTCATTTGAGGGCGGGTCGATTGGGGGAGAGCGCAGCCAAACGGCATTTGAAGGGAAAGGGGTTGAAGTTTTTGGCGGCGAACTTTCGATCCAAGCGGGGCGAGATCGATCTGGTGTTCCGGGATGGGCAAAGCCTGGTTTTTGTTGAGGTCAAAACCCGTTCCCCGGATGCTTGGGAACGACCTGCGGCAGCGGTGGACCGGGAGAAACGACGTCGATTATCGCGTGCGGCGATCGATTATCTGCGTCTGCTGCCCGATCCTCAAATCTGCATTCGTTTTGATATTGTCGAGGTGATCCTGGAGGGGAGCTGCGTGCGGGAGGTGAGGCATCTTCCCAATAGTTTTCCTCTCAGCCAACCCTACCGGCTCGGTTGAGACGGCAGGGACGCAGTTCGACTGGGAACTCCAACTTGTGGCGCGGGTTGCGAACATGAAGGATTTGGGTGCGGCGATCGACTGGCATCTGATGGTGTTCGATGATGCGGCCGGGCGGTTCGAATCGGTGAAACGCTGGGACATTCACGAACCTCACGATTCCTCCCATCCCTTCAAAGTGCAGGTGGGTGGCGTGACCTATCTCTATCTTTACGGCAACTGGCGTGTTCCGGCCTCTCTTGAAGCGCTCTCCGGTTTGTCTTTCGTGCGCGCAGACTCTAGCGCTTTTTGAAATCCATGATGATGCCGTTGGTCTGGCGTCGGGTGATGGCACCGATGTGTGTGTCCATAAAAAGCATGTTCGCCGCGCCTTCCGGATGCACGTTGCCGTGTTTGTAGCCGACGTCGTAGAAGCCGCTGGGATGGCTGCCGAGAATGATGATGGCCGGGTGATTGAGTTCGAAGGACAGGTCCGAGACCAGGTGGGTGTCCGAAGGTTGCGGGATGCTGGAGAGTTTGGCCGTGTTTGCGGAAGGGAACTTGCCCTGGGCATTCGGGAAGTTCATGGAGGTGTGCTGATTCATTCCGTAGCTGATTCGCCAGGGGTTGCCCGTGCCGGTGTAGGTCTTGGATTTCTGCCAGTGATTTTCCCTGAGTCGAACGGGGCAGATGGAGATGCCGTTGGTAAAGTTCTGGCCCTGCGCGCCGGCGTCGAATTTGCTTCGCCCGTAGTAGCTGTAAAGAAGTGCTTCGAAGTTGTTGATGTTCGGATCGTGAATGAAGGTTCCGGGGCCCTCCCCCCAGGCGTAGGGGAGTTTGTCGTCGTTGTCCTGGGCGTACAGCACCACTCCAATGCCCATCTGCTTGAGATTGCCTTTGCATTTAACCGACTCGGCCTGAGCCTTGGATTTCGACAGGGCAGGGAGGAGCATGCCCGCCAGGATGGCGATGATGGCGATGACCACGAGCAGTTCAATCAGTGTGAAACCGGGACCAGCCGGGTGTCGGCCCGTCTGGTGCGTGGCTGGGTAGATCTGGGGTTTCATCTGGGTGGATTGTGGTGCTCGATGAATGGCTGATTACTGGGACGAGAGCCTGAAAAACTTCGGGGATCCGCCCAGTGGCAGGATGACGACATTGTCATTGCCCTGCACCTCCACGGGATCCAAGAGTTCGGTCCATCCGCCCGGGATTGCCGAGGTGCCCTGGAGAAAATAGGGGGTTGTCGTCGTCGGCCAACTGATCCGGAGGGACGCCGGATTTTCCAATGCGATGCTCAGTCCGATGCTTGGTGGAGGCGGCGGTGGTGGAGTGACCACGCCGGGCACGATCCGGATGTTGTCCAACAGGAAGGTGTGATCGCCCTCCGGTGCGGTGGTGAAGGTCAGGGTGCCTTCGGTTGCGAAGGGGCGAATGACCATGTAGCGAAGCTCGAACGGGTTGTTGCCGGTGACCGGTTGGAGGTCTTCCTCCAGCAGGATGACATCGTCGAAAGCCACGGAATAGCGGGTCGCGCCGTCCCCGCAGCAATTCCTGGCATTGGCGTAGTAGATCAGTGTGTAATCCTTGTCTGGAACCAGCCCTGTAATCACCTGGGTGGCGCTTCCCGGTCCCTGCATGAACAGGACTTTGTCCTGGTCGATCGCAGTCCCGTTGTCCGCAAAGGGCCCCACGCCGGAGATGTTGACTCCGAATCCGCCGGTCATCTGCCATCCCGAAATCGCGCGCGGCTGGATGTAACCAACGCCGACGGGATTTCCGGAAGCTTCAAAACTCGAATTCTCCACCACGACATCGGTCGCTTCGCGTTGAATAATGTTGACCGCGTCCAGAAGCAGGGTGGCGTCTCCCTGGGCTGTGGTTGAGAATTCCAGGGTCCCGGTCGGAGCATCCGGAACGAAGGCGACGGTCCTGGTGTAATAGGATTCGAGACCGAGTGCGGATGCCGCCTCGATGCCGGGGATTGCCACCAGTTCCCTGCCGGCGAACTGCACGGTCAGGTTGACGACCCCGCCGGCACAGCAATTGCGGGCGTTGTAACGGAACTGAAGCCAGTAGGTCGAGCCGGGTTTCAGGCCTGAAATCTCCTGGGAAAGCTTTTTTTCGCCTTGCAGGAATGCGACCTGATCGCGGTCCGGAATGCTCGTGTTGTCGTGGAACGGGCCGCTGGCCGTATTGAGTCCGGACCCGCCGGTCCATGCCAGGATCGGGCCGTATCCGACGCCTTCGGGTTTTGGATTGCTCTCGAAGCTGGAGTTTCGCACCAACGAGGTGGAGACATTCACTGCGACGTCGTTGGCGACATCCAGGTTTGCCGAGTCCACGACTTCGATCCGCACGACGCCGCGTGCCAGGGCCCGGACTTCGAAGGAGGCGGTGTTTGCGCCACCCTTTTCAAAATGCAGGGTAAGCACTCCCTCGGCGTCGGCGTTGGCCAGCCGCACCGCCGTTGCGTTCGGGCTGCGCAGACGGATGTCGGCTGCCTTGATTTCCAGCAGTCGGGTCGGAACCGTCAGGCTGATGGTTGCGGACTGGCCCGGAGCCAGCTCGGCGGCGTTGGGTTCGAACCGCATTGGAGGAAGTGTTTCCTGCACCTGTCCGACCACTTTTATGTTGTCCAAAAGCAGGGTGTGGTCCCCGGCCTTGGTCTGCGCAAAGCCCAGGGTCATGAAGTTGTCCGTGGCGGTGAACGTCGTGGTCAACGTCCGGTAGGCATTCGCACCTCCCACCGGTTTGACATCCTCGCTCAGCAGGAGTTCGTCGCCGACCCGGACTTCGAGTCGGGGTGAATTGCCGGAGCGTGCGTTTGCGGAAAATGTCAGTTCGTAGGTTGTGCCGACCACGAGATTGGCCAGCTGCTGGCTGAGCGAGCTCACGTCCTGAAGGAAGGCCACCGCTTCCTGATCAGGGACCGAGCCGTTGTCCGCATAGGGGCTCTGGCCGCTGAGGTTGACTCCGTAAGCGCCTTCGCCGATCCACCCCGCCAAACCGCCCGGGCTGATCAAGCCGTCAAACTCCACGAACGGGACTCCGCTGGCTTCGAAGCTGGGGTTGATCACCGTGAGATTGCCTTCGTCCCGTTGCACGACGGAGACAGCGTCGATCAGGATGGTGGCGTCCCCGCTGGCCTTGGTTGCAAAGCTGAGCGTGCCGAAGTCCTCCTCCGGAGTGAATGCGACGCTGCGCGTGTGATACGCCTCTCCGCCGGAAACCGGTTTGACGTTGGTGATGGTGTCCAGTTCGATCCCGTTGAACTGGGTTGCCAGATCGATGGTGCCGCCGCAGCAGTTTCGAGCATCATACACGAACTGAATCCAGTATTGCCGACCCGGCTGAAGCCCGATGATCGCCTGGGAAAGGGAGGTGCTTCCCTGGAGAAACGCGACCTGGAGCTGGTCCGGGATCGGCGTGCCCGCGTTGTGGAAGGGCCCGTCCGCCAGATTGACGCCGCTGCCACCGGTCCAGCCTTCGATCGAACCGTAGTGCGGCCAGGTTTCGTTGAAATTTTCCTCGAAACTGGGGTTGAGCAAAAGTCCCTGGGCGTAGCCTGCAGCGGTCGAGGCCGCTGCGGTGAGTGCCACAAGGAGCCGGGTCAGGGCTCGGTTGCCGAGGGGGCGAAGCGGGAAGGAAGGGGCGGATAACGGCATAGTCTGGTTTTTCCTTGAATCCTGGCGTCAGGACAATCGTGTTTTGCGGACACACGGTTCCCCTGTGTCCTGGATATGTTCCGGTGGTACGCCGAAAAGATAGCGGTTCGGCCGGGTGCGCGTCAAGATCCAGTCCGAGGGGATTGCGCGCGAGGTACAACCTTTTGTTGCACCTGCAACAAAAGGTTGTACCTGGAGTCCCGGGGCTGGGGCGATGGATCGCATGGCCTGGAATCTTCGCGGATCCCGCATTGGCTGACGGGTGCATGACAGAATTCTTCGTCGATGACGAACGAAGTTTAGTGCGCGCCCCCCACCAAGGCGAAGCGTCTTGGACGGCGGTAGTCCTCTACCGCTTTTGGGTAGCGCGAACCGTCCCGGCGAGCCGGGTTGCAGGG
>JAIPJX010000045.1 GCA_021733945.1 Verrucomicrobiota bacterium
GGCTCGGTGCCTCCTCCCACTGTTGCTACCTGGAAAAACCGATACGGACTTGTCAGATCAACGCAATGCGTTGTCTTTGTCCCCGTCGCGGTGATCGGCCCTGCGACCGTGTCCCACGTCGTGTCTTCGATGTTCACGCGGCCCTGCACCACATAGTTCGTCCCCGCCACAGACACCCATTCCACACATGCCTGCGTCGCCAACACCGTCAATTTCGAATCCACAATCCCGCCAACCGGTGGCGGCGGGGGTGGCGGCTCGGTGCCTCCTCCCACAGTGGCCACCTGGAAAAACCGATACGGACTCGTCAGATCAACGCAATGCGTTGTCTTTAGCCCCGTCGCGGTGATCGGCCCCGCCACCGTGTCCCACGTTGTGTCTTCGATGTTCACACGGCCCTGCACCACATAGCTGGTCCCCGCCACAGACACCCATTCCACACATGCCTGCGTCGCCGACACCGTCAATTTCGAATCCACAATCCCGCCAACCGGAGGCGGAGGCGGAGGAGGCGGCTCGGTGCCTCCTCCCACAGTGGCCACCTGGAAATACCGATACGGACTCGTCAGATCAACGCAATGCGTTGTCTTTAGCCCCGTCGCGGTGATCGGCCCCGCGACCGTGTCCCACGTTGTGTCTTCGATGTTCACACGGCCCTGCACCAC
This sequence comes from Verrucomicrobiota bacterium, assembly GCA_021733945.1. Classification (GTDB taxonomy): domain Bacteria; phylum Verrucomicrobiota; class Verrucomicrobiia; order Limisphaerales; family SIBE01; genus JAIPJX01. The sequence continues at coordinate 666 of JAIPJX010000045.1, forward strand.
ATAATTGGTCCCTGCCACGGACACCCACTCAAGACATGCCTGCGTCGCCGACACCGTCAATGTTGAATTTACAATCCCACCGATCGGTGGCTCCGGCGGCTTCGCGGTCGGGAACTGGACAATCCGGAAGAAGCTCAAACCGGCCGACTTCGGAAGACAGAAACTGCTTACAGTTGCACTCGCGGTGAAGCGCTCTGTAATCGGCTGCCAGAAGGGTTGTTCAATGACCGATTTCGCTTCTACCTGGTATTCGGAACCAATCAATGAACCCCACGAGAGACAGATCTCAGTAGCAGTGAACGTGAGGGTGGGATCCAGATACACGATGTCCGTGGTTGGGCCCGCGTCGATCACCTGGGCCAGAATGGTGAACGCCAGGTTGCCGGGATTGCGACTCACGACATACAGGTACCAATCGCCCTTCACGGTCGGGAGGTCCGGTCCGGGGCGGATCACACTCCGAATATCGAGCATTCCGGGCACCGAGTTGCTCAGGTAAAACTGCGAGCCCGTTGGCGGTTCATTGAACCCGATGAACAGGTCCGCTTCGTCGCTCAGGTTCGAGACCGTGAACCGCAGACCCGGAGCGCCGTCGGGCGCCGTGAATTTAAAATAGTTCGTGAAGCCCGGGCAGTAGTTGATCGTAAAATCAAGCGGCACCGAATTGGTCAACACCACCACGTTCGTGCCGGTCACGGGTTCGCCTTCCGCACTGTATTCGGTGGCGCGGATGACGTAATCGACCGGAGCGTTGGTATTGCTGTAGACACCCACATACCAGTCGTCCCCGGGTTGCACGGAAACGGGTGCCGAGTTGGTGGTGATGAGGATCACTTCATTGGTAACTCCGGGTTCGTCGATGAGATAATCGAAATCCGTGAAGGTCGGCAAAGGCGGTTTCGGCCCCCGGCGCAACACCATTCCCAGATCGCCGTTGGAAGGATTCAGATCGAACTGCACCGCCGCCGCATTGCACGAAGCGGTATACACGTAGTAACTGAACAGATTCGGGATCGGCGGGATGGAATTTGTGAACGGGACATCGTTCGCGAGCCGGATGATCGACTGGTCACCGTGGCATTCATCCCGATCAAAGTTGAGGTTGAGCGTATAGGCATTGGTCTCGCCTTCATACAGGTTGTGCACCGCCAGGAAGTATCGTTTCCCGGGTCGCAACGGAGCAGGCAATCCCGCACTCGTGTCCAACGTAAATCCAGCCGCGCCCAAGCCACCCTCCACCGCGATATGGTTGGTCATCAAACGGAAATCATCGGTTTCCAGACTTCCGGTCGGCAACCCGCTGTGATCCGCCAGCAAAGCCAGCGAACCCTCGGTGCCCGTCAGTCGGGTGTACGCGATGCGGGTCGTGTCACACACATCCACGATGAAATAGTTCGTCTGTTTATTGGTCAGCACGCCCATGTACGGAATGCCGTTGGTGAGCATGACCGCCGCACTCCGGGGGCGTCCATAGTTCATCGCCAGTTCCCAGTTCATCAATCCGGCGTCCAGATTTTCAACCGGACCACCCCGGCTGTCGGTGATCTCCAATGTCCACTCGCCCAGGGTGCGTTCCCCGCGCAACAGATCCAACGCTTCTTCCGGGAGAACAAAGGTATTGGTCGTGACCGGGATGTCCGCCACCCGCACGCTGTCGATCAGAGGCCCCGAAGAACTCAATGCGCTGAACTCCAGAGCCGTGAGAGCTTCGGAGGCCACAAACGTGATGTTGGTGCGGACCCATGTCACGCTCTCGGCTTCGATGAATTTACTGGCCGGCCGAAAATCAGCAGGCGGTCCGTAGTAGACCTGCAGAGCCTGGGGTGCTCCAGGCCCGATATCCGGATTCCGCTGGTAAGCGAAGCTGAGCAGATATTTTGTACCGGGCACCGTTTCGAAACTCCGAAGAATGCTCGCCGGATTGCCCTGGGTGTCGAGTTCCAGAAAGTTGGTTCCCCCGGCCGCCGGGGACCCGAATGCATTGTTCGGACCATACACCTGGGCCTGACCACGGGACACCGTCCAACCCGACACAATTGAGTTGGAGAGATACAGGCCGGCGGCCGAGGCTTCAAAACCATCCACGAGCACTTCGACGGAGGGATCCCCCAGCACATTGGTGAACGGCGGGGTTGAGAACTTGATCGGCACCAATCCCTCAAACAGATTGGTCTCTTCGGTGAAGAACGTCAGGCTGATATTCGTATCAAATCCGTTGCCGTATCCTTCGAACGTCAAACCGCCGCGATTTTCAGCAAGCAGAATCCGGGTTCCCTGAGGGCTGACCAGGTGCACGGCCAGATCGGCCGCCTGGGAATGGTTGATCCGGAACCCGACCTCCACGTCGGTCAATATCTTGTCCGCAAACACGTCAAAGCTCGCGCGGGTCAATCCGTCGTCGAGGATCGGAACCAAATTCGTGCCCTGCACCGAGAGGGAGGAATCGACGGGGGGCCCGAGTTCATTCAAGGCAGCGACGCGGAAATCCACCGATGCTGCCTGGTTGGGGTTGAAGAGACAGATGTAATAGCGACCTGACAGAAGGGGCAGTGGCAGATCATCAAACCCGAGCGTCAAATCTCCTCCCGGTGGAAATATCGTTGCCTTCTTGTCGTATTCATCCGGGGTCGGCATCGCTTCGCGCCGAACAAACACTTCCAACGGTCCGGTGATTTGGGACAACCGCACGATCATGTTGGTGGCTTCCGGCGGCACATCGTTGAAGAAACACACCGTGTCATTCGGCCCAACCGTACCCGCAATCCCGCCCGGTCCGGCGGCACCCAGATTGCCCTGATCAAACGGGCGTATCATCAGGGACAGCGCCTCCACACGGCCGGTATGGGACAATGAATTGTCGACCATGTTCAGCATCCAGACCCCGCTGACCTGTGTGCTCACGAAATCCTCCAGCGTGCCGGGTCCATCAGTCCTCTGGCTTCCGAGCCCGGTGCTGAATCCCGAGTCATCGTAGATAAACAGATTGGTGCCCGTAAAATTGCCCCAGGAATGATTGTTCAATACCACCGAAGAACGTTCGTGGCTCAGGATCCCGATCAGATCGCCCATGTTGCTGTGGGTGATGAGATTCGTGACGGTGACCCGCTGCACCGGCGAGGGAGTCAACCCGATGGCAAACACCTGAACCGACCCCGGAGCACTCGCGGATCCGTCCGGAATGATGGCGCCGACCGGGAACCCGCGAAGAACGGGCCTGCCGTTGATGTTCTGTTCGAACGGTTCGTCGCTTGAGATCCCGATCAGTCCATACTCCCCACCCTGCTGATCCTCTGCCTTGACGCCAATGTAGAAAATTTCATCCAGTGCCGCGTTGGTAAACACCACCAGCTCGGTGCCGCCCCGACCCACCGATTTCCAGGCGGACGCCAGCACATCCGGATCGAGGTCCTGAAGCCGTCGATCTCGTGAAACATAAAGATCGATGTCCGCCTCAAGATTCCGCGATTTCGCCAGATTCGGCGGCAGGAAGGTAATGAAGGCAACGTTCGTCCCGTTGGTGAGCGTGGCAAACGCGTTGTTCGTCAGAAAGGTGTTGGTGAAGGAGAAAAAGTTCCACTGCCGCGCCAGTCCGTTGGGGGCGTTCATCAGCGTGGGTTGCGCACCCACGCGCTGATTGAGAATCGGCACCCCGTTGGTCATTCCAATCGCCAGGGGCATCTCCACGTCGGCGTTCTCGGTGAACGGGCGCACCGACAATTCGTTGGTCAGGGTCAGATCACCAATCGACATCACCAGGGCGTAATCCTGCACCACGTCGTTGTCCAGTCCCGTTGCCTGGTGAAAGCCCGGCATCGTGCCCACGTTCACCCGTTTGCCGATGACACTCACCACGAAGTTCGAACCGAACGCATCCCGCACAAAAACATTCTCGACGTTGTTGATCACATCGGTGACGGGCGTGGCATTGGTGGGATGGATTTGGTTGAAATCGCTGGATTGGATGATGTCGTTTCCGTAGAAGACCTCGTGCGTGGCGGTGTTGGAAACCACGAGGTCCAGGTCGTTGACCAGTTTGATCGCGGCATTCGGATTGCCCGGGGGATCCGTCCATACGAGCGACACACGAAATCCAAGCTGCTGCGCGTTGGTCGAAAGATTGATCTCCCATGATCTGGTCTGCCCGGTCGCCACCGCCGTGTCCGGACTCTGGTCAAAGAACCGGATCGGCCACGCCGTCTCCGGCTGGCTCGCCAGCATGGCCGGCAGGGCATTCGTCAGGCTCACCAACCCCCATCCCTGGTAATTGATCGAATTGGCCACCTCAAGGTTGTAGCGACTGCCGATTGAACGCGCCCCGTTGATCAACAGGGCCTTCATCAGGGCCGGGCTGTTGGTCCGGCGTTGGTCCACCGGAAGTTTTCGTTCAAAGAACTCCTGCATCAGGGAAAGCACGCCCGAAACCACGGGGGCCGCCATACTCGTTCCCGATTCATATCGGTAACGGGGACCCAGCTCGGCATTCAGCGCTTCCACGACCCGCGTTTCAGGATCATCAAAATTAACCAAGTTCGTCAGGCTCCAGTCCCTGGATCGTGCGGAGATCACATAACCGCCCGGTGCAACGATATCCGGTTTAAATCGGCCGAACTGCCCTTCGGTGCCGATGCCAACATTGCCCCGACCCGAAAACGGTGCCACCTGATCTTCGCTGTCTGTCTGCGCAAGGAACGGTGTATTGGTCACGGTGAGCAGCGGGTCGCTGTTGGGTACCACCACTTCGTTGGTCACATTCCGGAAACTTTCGATCGCCCCCACCGTGATGACGTTCTTGGCCGACCCGGGGGACGGAATGGTGTTCGGATTGCCGTTCAGTCCGTCGTCGGTGCCATCCCCCGAGTTCGACGCGGTGAATACGAACAGGATTGGCTGCGCCCCGGATTCATCGGACAAAGCGTCGCGAGTGGCTGCATCATAACGAGCCGCAGCCATGTCGTAGTCCGTGGCACCCGAGTAGTACCAGCTGTTGTTGGAAATCAGGGTCGCATTGCCGCGTTTGAACAGGGTTGAGTTGGTCCGGGCCGCCGTCTCGTAAACATACGTGTCCGTCGTGGGTGCCGTCGTGCTCGGCGTGTATTCGGTCGCCAGGTAGAAAAGTTTGGCTTCCGGTGCCATGCCCCTGAAATTGGCGTTGGTCTCCGAGCCACCCGGCGTGAACACGACAGTGCCCGACTGCGATCCATTGCCCGCAATGATGCCTCCCACGTGCGTTCCGTGTCCGACCGCATCGCGCAACAGATCGGGATTGGCCGCGAAGACGCGTCCCGCAAAATCCGGATGCGTCGCGTCCACCCCGGTGTCGTTCACGTTCACGAGCATGTCCCGGCCGGTCAGGCCCAGGTAATTGGTTTTGGTAACACCGTCCGACGAGACCCCCACCCGGACCCGGGCCCGATCGTTGGCCAACGTGCGATGCCGGACCACCTCGATGCCCTGCACCGAAGCCAGGCGCGCCAGTTCGGGGAGCGAATCCGCGCCCGGCCGGATCACAACCTGGGGTCCGAACGGTGAGGGTTCCTCGGAAATCCATTCGCCCCCCAACTGCCGGATCAATGGCTCGGCAGCTTCCGTTTCCCCGGGGTAGAGCGTCACCCTCAAAAACATTTCTTCGGGGACCGGCTTTTTCTCGACCGCCAACGCCAGCAGTTCGGCTTCCAGTTTGTAATACGGCTCGAACGGAAGCAGCGCCCGCACTCCGGGACGCGAAGCCAGTTTCCGGGCACTCGCCGCGGACATGCGCACCAGATAGGCATTGTTTGGAATATAGGAAAGGATGACGCCTTGGACCTCGCGCACCTGGGCGCGCAATTCCTCGTTCAGAACCCCGCGCGACTGGACGATGTAGGCCCCCGGTTCGGCGGGTGCTCGCAGGTGTTCGGGTATCGCCAGACTGACCGATTCCAGGGTGTCGATGAAGGCGTTCCTCAAGAGAAGAGCGCTGTCGGACCGCACCAGTTCCCGGAGGGACTTGGGCGTGTTGCGGAGCCGATGCGGAATTTCATCGGGATGGTTCGGAATCACCGGGGTCACCGCAACAGGAATGGGCGGCTGCGCCATCGGCAGGGACGCTCCGGATTGAACCTGGGTCAACAGGGGGTAAAGCCGCCTTGTCGCATCGACTGCGGAACGAGGGGATTCAAGCGACGGCAGCTCGGTTTCTCCCGCCTTCTTCGCTTTGTTGACCTGATGATTGCCGTAAAGCCAGGTCAAAACCGAAGCAACGAACAGGCCCAGGCTGATCAGCATCCAGGTGCGTGTCTTAAGATACATAGTCCCTTACCCCCGATTCCCACACCCGCAGCTCTGAAGTTTTTGAATCATGCAAATCCCCACCGAACCGGGCGATGGTCGGACGGATTGCGCCAGGCTCCCCACGTTCATTCTGATCTCCTCTTTTTCATGCCCTTCAGATCGTGCCAATAATACGCAAATGTTCGCTATTGGGGTGGGAGGATGCTGAAGCTCTCGACCACCGTGCGGGGTTTGTAGGGAGCTTCTTCAAACCGGAGAACGGTCTTGGTAACCAATTCGCCTGTAATCTGATAGTTCGTGCAAATGTTGTAATAATTGCCCAGTGTTACCAGCGATCGTTCGGCCGGCTTCAGAGATTGTCCGAAGGAATAGATGACCATCCGCGGTTCATCCGTCTTCAACAGCGAAAGCACCTGCCGCGGAATACGCTCCACGGCTTCATCCGTCAGCCCACGCTCGATCTGCGCCCGTGTGTTGAGACTGAGGAACGGCGAGACGACCGTCAACTCCGGTGTTGCCAAAACATCGCCCATCGTCCGGAACACCCCGTTCGGCTGCGCCTGCCGCGCGCGGTTGATTCCAGCGACGATCGATTGAAGCTGCTGGGAGTCGGGTCGCACGAACACGGATTCAAATTGCATTCCCGCCAATCGGCCCGGATTGCTGCTGGAATTGGTCAGCACGCTCACCCCGCTCAACACGGCGGACCACGCCGCCTGATTGGTCTGGTTCACGGACAGCAGTCCCATTGCGGCCTGATCGTTCGGTGCCACGGTGAACAGATCCAACGCCTTCCAATCGTTCGTGGGATGGGTTCCAAAACTTCCCGCCCAGTTGCGCCAGACGCGCGGATCTTCAACCGTCGACTTCAAATAAACCGTCTGCCACGGCGTTCCACGGTGCACCCGCCCGATGGCACCAACGTTCGGAAGTTTGCCCACCGGGAACTGCCAGTCGTCCGAACTCTGCACCCCGGGATCCTTGAGGCTCATGCGGAAGTCGGTGAGATCGGTGCCCGAAAGGCGCGGGTTGCCGCCCCAGGGACGATATCGTTCGTTGATCTGTCCCAGGTTCGAAGGGGGCACCGGGTTCTCCGGCGGTGTGATCACTCCGAACGAATTGGTCAACGCCAGATCGGTCAGATCAGCAGCCGTGTAATGAACCAGCGGATCGTTCGCCTGCCAGGTCCTGCGTTCGAAGATCTTCTTGCTCGGCGTGTAGGGCGCCTGCATGACCAGGTTGGTCGAGCGTCCGCGCATAAAATTCGCAAACCCCTGTATCGAACGTTCCTTGTCCAGCCCGCCCATCGGATGCCCGCTCGCACTGCGCCAGGTCGCCGCCCCAACAAACGGAAGGCCCATTGAAATCCCAATCTGATTGGTCACCCCAACCGGCGGACTGTTCGGGTCATTCAAAACCACACGGTTGGTCAACCACGAACTGTCTTCGCTGAACGCTCCGGTCTGGCGCGAATCGCTGAAGTACCCGCCCGCACCGGCCGAACGATTGCCCATCAACCGGTCGGTGATGTTGATTTCCGTCACCAGATTGTCCAGGTTCACAAAATCAATCACCCGAGAATAACCCGGAGTGGTGTCGACCAGGATGTATTGCAGGTTGTTCGAGATCTGCAGGGTCCATTGGGGGACATCCAGCCGGGGCTCAAACACGTTGTTGGTCGTGAAGGTTCCAACGAGGCTCTGATAAACTTGGTTCGGCAGCAACGTGAAATTGTCCACGATCGGGAGAACAAAGGATTCCACGCTCTCACGCCCCGGCCACCGGTTGGTGCTGAAATTCGCGGAGGTGAACCGCTGAACCATATTGGTTACGACGACTCCATTATTCAAGGTACTGAGCAATCGGATCGACTGACGGTTGGTCACCAACATGGTAATGGGCCGCTGGAAATCTTGTGTGTACGAGTTCCAGGCTTCCACACCAAACAGATTGGAAATGCCCAACACATACATCTGATTCGTGATCATCCCTCCGGAAAAATTCTTGCGAAACTCCAGCTTGCGGCTGACCTGCACCACGGTCTGGAGGCTGGCTTCGTTGAAATTCGGATATCCCTTCTTGGCTCCGACGACAAAGGGAACTCCGATGATGTTATTGAACACAGGGCCTACTGGACTCTTTGTCGCCGCTTCCTCTATCGAGAGCCACGGTAAAGTTGATCGCAGAAAATCGGCACTTCGTTCCTCGACGTATCCGCTGATGATCAAATTGGTGGGCGTCTTAAAAAATGTGGGCCTGAACACCGAAGGGTAATCGTTGGTGGTCCCCAAACTGCGCCGCGTCACCGAATCATAAAGATTGGCCGCCAGCTGAAGCGCCCGATGCGTCGTCGCGGTGTATTCGTTGTTCGTCGTGTAATACGGCGCGTTTCGGCTGAGGTTGTAAAGCTGGATGTTGGTCAGCGAAAACTCATCCCGCACCGGAGTTTCTCCGAGGAAGAAGTTCGGACGAGGTACGAAACCCGGAACCTGCAACCGCGCAAACGGGGAGTTCGTGGTGAGATTGGACCGCAACAAACGATCCGCCGCCTGATAAAAGAAATCAATCGGGTTCCTGGGGCCGAAATCCCTGTCCCTGGGATCAACCAGCCCGACGGGATCAATCACCGGATCCCATGGAATGAAGTTCGTCTGGCCGTTGGGATAATCGTTTCTGAAGTTGAGGTGCAGCTTGTTGGTCGGCACCAGCACCAGGTTCGGCTGAAAGAGCAGGTTGGAAACCGCCGGACGCGAGTCGGTGCCCAGCTGCGCAAGAAGCCGGTAGTAGCTGTATCTGTCGTACGAAGAATTGGAGTTATCGGTTGCCTGCAAAAGTTTTCGGGGAAAAGGATATCGTGCAGGATTCGCTGTCAGGATATTAAGTTCATTAAGGTTCGTATTGTAGAATTCCTGTATGTCGTAATAGCCCTGCGGGTTTGGGCTTCCCGACCAAGCTTTGCTCGATATGTCCGGTAGCCCATCAAAATTCAATACCGACTGGCCTAGTAGAAGCGGACCATCGGAGTATGTATCCAGGCCATCGGTCGCAAAAATCAATTGCGCTCTCTGACCATAGAGTTCTGGGTCCACGACCCGATACAGTTCCCAAGGCTTCCTGTTAGGTTTAGGGTCTTGGTCAAAATATCGATGTCCCAAAATCCCCGCCGCACTTTCAAATGAATCCCCCCGGGTTTGGATCTGAGATTGGGACAAAGTATAGATATAACTGCGCCACGCATTTGTGTTCAAATCCCGCAGGAATGCCGCCAGATTCAACTCCCATGAACCAATGCCATGATTTCGGAGATACCCCAGCGGGTTGAGTTCAAGATCTGAAGATCTAACATTGTTGTGAATATGATTGATATCGAGCGTCTTGCCCTCGGGCACCGCGATGTAGGCGTACCGCCCCACAAACCGGTTGCTGTCCGAGTGCGGCTTGTCCGGATACTCCAACACCCCGATCCATTCCGGGTCCCCGATAAAATCCCCCATCATCGTCCGGCCCGGCGTGAACGTGGTGGAGGGTTGCCCGTTGGTCTCAACAAACTGACCCGGCAAACGCCCCAGGAACGGCAACACCCCGTTGGTTTCAGCGATGCCATTTCGATTAAGATCCAGGTAATACCGAAACTCCGGCGCGATCCTGGGGTCGGTGTTGGTCCGAATGTAGACCGGTGGCCGCGGGTCGTACTGCAGGTTCACCAGGTTCTGCAACCGGTCGGCCGGACTGAGATTGCGACCGTTTGAGTAGGTGTAACTCACGTTCGTGGGATGGGACACCCCGGACCGGAACCCAAGCGGGTTGATGAAATTCGTGGAGACCAGGAGTCCGTAGTTGTAGGGATTGGTTGTGGCAAGGATGTTCGCGCCGATTCTGGACACAGCCCGCGCCAGACCGGCATCGGCCATCAATCGGGCATCCGCCTGATTGGAGATGACGGTGACGGATGCTTTCTCGCTGCGGCTGATGGCAAGAAACACCACGGCCATGAGGGTGACCATGGAGAGCATGATCAACGTGATGACCAAAGCAACGCCGCTTTGTGATTTGCGTTTCATTGAGTTGCCGTGCGTATGGGGATCCGGTGACGGAACACATGCACCTTGTTCGCGTGTTTCCTCAGGAACTCTTCGGCGGTGTCCACGGCCGCTTCCCGGATCGAATTGTATTGCGCCAAAGTCTCGGGTTCCAAAACTCCCAACTCCAGTTCCAGAGACGCAGGCACCGCGTCCCTCATGAAGACCACGCCCGTCTGCTGGGCCACGTCCTGCCTCACGATGAGGTTGGTCGATGTCACTCCCGGATACCTTCGGTCCTGGAAGGGTTGACGCAGGATTTTATACCCCGGATAAAAGTTTGGCTGATCGTATGCCACCCGTCTGCCGTGTGGATCATACGCGGTCAATCGCATGTGAACGATTCCATCGACGATCCGCTCGAAATTCTCCGATGCATATCCGGTCACCCGATTGGTCAGGTCCGCCTGGAAATACGCAAGGCTCAGGTTGTCCGATGTAAGACGGCGATAATTGGTCGATGTTGAAAATCGATACAACGTTCCCACTCCGTCGTTGGCTCCAATCACGCGGTAACCGATTCCGGTCCATTGGTTGGAACGGGAAGTCATGAAAAAGAGCTCCTGCAGCACGTTCGTCCGCAACACCCGTGTCTCGTCCACGTCGAACTGAACCCGGGGAACGGAGGGAATGATCGCGGCATACAAATTGGTGGCCCCCGCCAGCTGCGTCGGTTCGAGCTGCTCCAATTCCTGGCTCATCATCTGGATGGCGACCCGCCCGGACTCCAGCACGTCCACCTGCGTGATGTTTCCGCGCAACGCTTTCTGCGTCTGGTTAAACATCTGATACAACGCAAACACAATCACCGTCATGATGGACACCGCGACAAGCAACTCCAGGACGGTGAACGCCCATGAATTGCGTCTCTCTTTCCGCTGCGATGGAAAATGGATCTGCATCAGAAGGTATTCCCCAAAATATTGGTGGTGAATTCACTCGGGGCAAACCAGTAAAGCGACCGTTCGGGGCCGCGACCCGGGGGCCGATACGAAGCCAGCTCTCCCGAAATCAGGGTTCGCAACGTTTTGCGACCCCGTCCCGTCTGCCACTCGTTCCCGCGCTGATACAGCGGCCAACGAAGGGTCAGCCGCACATCATACAGATTGTTGTAAAGGTTTTCTGCGACCTTCAGCTCTTCGAGGCTGGACGGCGTCAGTCCCGGAGGCCGCTGCGCAAAGGGGATGATTTCGGACTGCAACAGGTATCGGAACGCGAGTTCGTTGTTGACCGGGCTTTGATCCACGGCCACCCCGCTGATCGCCCGCACCCGGGCCACCACCGAGTTGGATCGATACGATCCATCGGACAGACGTTCAATCCGCGGCGTGCTCAGCAACCCGAGGATGTGCAATCCGTTTGTCAGGCGATTGGCCCCAGCCGTCGGGCTGTTTGTATAAACCACCTGCACACGACCGTAGTTCACTGTCACGGACTCCACATAGTTGGTCAGGTCATCCACGTAATACGGCAGGTCGAACACGCCCTTGGAGCCGCTTCGGATTGCTTCGAGAAAAAACAATCCATCCTGGTTGATCACCGTTTCATCCCGGTTCTCCTTCTGGACCTTCATCCCAGCCGGCAGCACGCCGATGATGGCCACCAGCGCGAATGCCAGAATGCCCAGGGCAATGGCGATTTCAACCATGGTGAACGCCGCGACACTCCGCCCCGCCCCCGACCGTCCGCCCGCAGGCAACGGAGCCAGGCCCGGGCCGGACTGCAAACCAGATTGAGAACGTAGTTTCATCTATCTGAGGGTGGGCGACGTTTCTGGATCGATCTGGGCCCGCCCGGTCACCTTGCTGATCAGGACAAACTGATAGGTATTGGTCTGGGTTTTCGGCCGCGCCCCCGGCGTGACGGGAGGAATCAGCTGGATATCCGGTGGGACCGGCAAATACTGTCCGTTGTCATTTTGAGGCAACGCAACACGCCCCTTCGCGATTGGAATCAGCTCGTCCGTCCAGGACTCCAGCTGTCCCAGGCTGTTGAAGGCGATGTAGGGAAGCTCAAACACCGCGCTGTCCGAGTTCGGAAAAGGGAGCAACTTCGTTAGGAAGGTCCGAAGATAAGGGTCAAGATGATCTTGTCCGCTCTTTATCTTGGAATCAAAGCTGCCGTCGGATTTTTGCCTCCAAGGAAATTTGTATGGGGCGAACACCATGCCGTCGGGCAACCGTTTCCATGGAGTCAGATAACGCGGGGTCGAACGTCCCGGCTGATCTCCGACCGTCCGTTCGGCCAGAAGCGCATACCCGGTGAACTGGCTTCCCAAAAGATTGGCGATTGATTTGAGTTCAGCCGGATTACCTTGCTCCTCCGCGAGTTTATTTAAAATCGTCGGCGGCACAAAGACCATGTACACCGTGGTCCGCTCGTTGATCGCCCTCAACCGCGCCAGGAACAGGTCGTCCAGAATCTGTCGATTGCCCGCCGCCGTCAGGTTCGCCTGTCCGATCCCCTTGAGCGCCGGAAGCGTGATCGATGCGAGAATCCCGATGATGACAAAAACGACCAGAAGTTCCAGCAGTGTGAACGCCCGGTTACCCGTCCCCCGAACGTGCCTCCCCGACGACCGGCGATTCGGGACTTGCCCAAACCCACCGACAGGCGGTTCACCGTTGTGCTGGACCCGGGTGATCATCATGTCAAATCAATCCCAGCTGAGTACATTGTCCTTGTTGGCACCCTGGGTTGCCGCTGTGTTCGGATCAGCCAATCCGTCCGGTCCCAGGGACCAGACCATGACCTGGGTGCGATATTCAAAACTGTTCGCCTGCGGTTTGGCTTTAAACAATCCGTTGTAACCCTGTTGCCCCGCGCCCGCCCGATCCTGGGATACCGCATCCAGCCGGTAAAATCCGTCCCGACACGAATCGTCGTAGTTTAAATCCAGCGAGATGATGTACGGATTTCCCCACGGATCGCGGTAAACGCCATCCGGCCCCACCCCGGGCGATTTGATGTCGGTTACATCCCGCGCATCCAGAAACCGGGTTTTCCTCGAATTCAGCGAATGCCCCACGTTCGGAGTCGCAAACCCGTTGCGGAACTGGGTCAAATCCTCGAGAATGGCCACAATTTCAGAGTTGTTCATCTGGCTCTTGAAATTAACCCCCAGGGTCTGGACCTGGGACTGCTGCCCCTTCTTGTTCGCCCACCAACCGCCGCCGTAACGCGTGCCGTAGGTGAAATCCGGACTCGTGGCACCGGCATCCCCCAGTGCGGCGCGCGTGTCCTTCGAGGAAGGCAACACGCTGTAGGTCGACTGGTACGATTTGATCGCTCCCACCAGATCGGTGATCTCGGTTCGCGCCTTCACGGTCTGTCCCTTGACCTTGGCACGACTGACCACCGGCAGCAGCATGCTCGCCAGCACACCGATGATGGCGATCACCACCAGCAGCTCGATCAGGGTAAATCCGGAATCCCTGTAAATTGGACGTTCAAATGAGTTCTTCATAGTCTAGTTGCACGTTGCGCCGCGCAGCGTCTTTACCGCAGGTTCGAACAACGTTCCCACAAGCCCCGCTCCACGCGGTCTTCCTGGCAAACGTCATCATCCACACTTTTCTCCATGGCCTCAACGTGCCGGCCCCAGATCCGTCGGGATGCTCTCCCAGTTGCTGAAGCGAACCAGGTTCTTCCCGATCACCACCACCGCCCACAGATCGTAGCTCTCCCGGTTGTTCCGTTGCGCCGAGGATGAATCATAAAGCCACGGATTCACCATGGTCCCATCGGCCGATTTCATGGCCAGGGTCAACTCCCGTCCGTTGTGCGTGAATTGACCCGGACCTTTCACCGGAGCCACCAGCACCTCAAACGCCGGGTCCTGATTGATCCTCTTCACCTGCTCCGGCTTAAATTCCTCGGTGTATTTCGGCTTGTCACCGGAGTCCACCGAAACCGAATTCGCAAACCCGGGCGCATGAAAAAACTCCTCCACCGCACGCGAACTCATTCTCTGATCCCGGTTTGGCAGGGAGAAGAACCCCTGATTGCCGGAGCGACTGAAATAGGTGCCGCTCAACTCGTAATACAACTGATTGACCGCCGGAGTGAAGGGATTGTCCCGGGGATAGGATCCGATCGCCGCATGATAACTCTCAATCGCGGTGACCAGCTTGTTGAGTTCCCCCTGCATCCGGGATTCCTTGCTCTTCCGGGAGGCAATGCTGCTGAGCCCGACCGTGAGACTCGCCAGCAGCGCGATGATGCTGATCACCACCAGCAATTCAACAATCGTAAATGCCCGCACACGACGGATTCGGTTCGTTTCCATTCGCACCGTCCCGGCGCCCGGGGCACCCTGAATCCGGATTGACTGGAGATCTGTTCTCATGGTGAACATTGTTGGTTGCCTATTTTTCCCGCAATTCCTGTTCCATTCTTTCGCTCAACCACTGTTTTATCATGCTTTGATAATTTAAATACCGCGTCCGGGCCAGCCGCTTGATCCTCGAAAGCATCCTCGGATCCATCCGCAGCGTGATCGTCACCGAATCCGTCGATTCGCTCCCGGCCGCCACCGAACTCTCCATCAACCGGAGATCAATCTGGCTCTCCGCCCAAAACTCAGCTTCAGCCTCTTCACCGTCGAAGAGAGGGACATCGTCCCAACTCTGCACCACTTCCATCGTTAATGGCTCAATGTCTGGTTGAGTTTCTTCTGGTAAAAAAATTGTTCTTCGGGACTGAAACACCGTGCGCAAAGCACCCGGATCAATTTCCCGTTGGTCCGATACACACTGAATACACCCAGCCCCCCTGCCGTCTTGCCCAAATTGAAAAAACGGGCCTGAGCGGAGAACCTGGAGGAATCAGGCAGCAACCGAACCGCGAACGAATCTTCAAACGATTCTTCCACTTCCCTCGGCGTCAAAGAGCTATCCCACTTGAACGGCGAATTATTCCAATCGAACTCCATGTTGAACCAACCCGTAAATCTAACGCCATTGCAATGTGATTACATTGTATTTACTCTGACTTCTGAGGATTGTCAAACGGTATTTCTCCATTCTCCCTTGACTCCGGCGCAAAACGGCCACCGGCCCTCGCGGACCGGTGGCCAAATCCTGCGGTTTCACCCGGGGGTCTAGTCGCCTCCATCGCCACCGCCGCCGCCCTCGGAACCGAGTTTGTCGATCATCGTGATCAACGGAAGGAACAGCGCAATCACGATGCTGCCAACAATCACCGCCAGGAATACAATCATGATGGGCTCCAGCAGCGAGGTCATCGCCGCCACCGCATTGTCCACCTCTTCCTCATAGTTGTCCGCTATCTTCATGAGCATCTCGGGCAGGGCACCCGTCTGCTCACCGACATCCACCATGCTGATGACCATCGGCGGAAATACATTGCAGGTCTCCAGAGGTGCGGTGATCGTTTCCCCCTCCTTCACACTCTCATGGATCATTGCGACCGCGTTCCCGACGACAATATTACCCGAGGTCTCCTTGACGATGCTCAAAGCCTGCAGAATCGGCACACCGCTGCTGATCAGGGTGCCCAGGGTTCGTGTGAACCGCGCAATCGCCACCTTGCTGATGACAGGACCGAGCACCGGGACCCTCATCTGGAAGATATCCCACAGTTTCCGACCAAATTTCGTCTTGATCGACAGTTTGAAAAAGATCGCCGCCCCAACGATCGCCCAAATCACTTCACCGGGGACATAATACGGGAAGAACTTCACTTCAAGAATCGTATGCGACTTGATGGCATCGCTGATGTTCAGAATAAACGTCGTGAAGGCCGGCATGGCCGCCCCTTCGAGCATGTCCGCAAAAATCGCCTTAAACTTCGGAACCACGACGATCATCAGAATGGCAAGAATACCCACGGCTACCACGAGCACCGCCGCCGGGTAGAACATGGCAGCAACAACCTTGCCCTTGATTTTCTGCGCCTTCTCCATGAACTCGGACAAACGGTTCAGCACCACCTCGAGCACACCGCCGAGCTCGCCGGCCTTGACCATGTTCACGAACAAACGATTAAACACCTTGGGATGCTGCGCCAATCCTTCAGAAAACGTGCTGCCGCCTTCGATCGAAACGGCCAGATCCGCAATGATCCCCCGCAACGTCGCGTTCTTCTCCTGTCGCTCCAAAACCCGAAGCCCCCGCAGCAGGGGCAATCCCGCGTCAACCAGGGTGGCCAACTGCCGCGTGAAGGTTGTCAACACCTTCGACTTGACCTTGCCTCCAAGTCCCGGGATGCGGATATTGAAATTCATTGCCCCGCCCTTCTTGCCCTTCTTCGGCGCGGCCTTGGCTTTCTTGCCTCCCTTTTCCTTGGGCTTCTCCGCCTCGACCACATTGGTCACGAACAGCCCCATCTCCTTCAACCGACCGAGTGCCTCGCTTCGGCTGGCAACCTCCATCGTCCCTTTTGTTTCTTTGGCATGGGAATCCATGGCCACATAGTTGAACTTAGGCATAAGGAACCTCTCTTCCGCAGGTTAGGTGTATTTCAGCACCTCTTCGATTGTGCTTTCTCCGTCAAAAATCGCTCTCAACCCGTCATCCCGCAACGTGACCATGCCCAGCTCAATGGCTTTTTGCCGGATCACCACCGTCGGAGCCCGTTCGTTGATCAGGGCGCGAATCGCCTCCTGAATCGCCAGCAGCTCAAAAATACCCTTTCGACCCCGATACCCCGTGTCGTTGCAGGATCCACAACCCCGGCCGTAGTGAAACACCTTGTCCCCGACATCCGCAGGACCCAGATTCATCAGCGACAGCTGGCTCTCGGTCGGCTCAAATGCCGTCTTGCATTTCTTGCAGATCGTCCGCACCAACCGCTGCGCCAATACCGAATGCATGGTCGAAGAAATCAGAAACGGCTCCACCCCCATGTCCACCAGACGCGTCACCGCCCCGGGCGCATCGTTGGTGTGCAGTGTCGTCAACACCAAATGCCCGGTCAGCGAGGCTTGAATCGCAATCTGCGAAGTCTCCAGATCGCGCATTTCCCCCAGCATGATGATGTCCGGATCCTGACGCAAAAACGAACGAAGCGCCTTGCCGAAGGTCATGCCGACACTCTCGTTGATTGCAACCTGCATGATTCCGTCGATGTCGAACTCAACCGGATCCTCCGCCGTCAGCAGCTTGGCATCGATGGTGTTGATTTCCCGCAGACAGGAATAAAGGGTCGTCGTCTTTCCGCAACCGGTTGGTCCGGTCACGATCACAATTCCATTGGGCTGCTGGATCGCCTCCTTCATGTGTTCGTGGATAAACGGGGGCAGTCCCAGCGAACTCATCTCCAAACTCAGCGCCGACCGGTCCAGAACACGAAGCACCACCGACTCGCCGAACTGGGTCGGCAACGTCGAAACACGCAGATCAACCTGACGTCCCGAAAGGTTGATCGTGATTCGACCGTCCTGCGGCAGCCGTTTTTCCGAAATATCCAGATTGGCCATGACCTTCAATCGTGAAGTCACCGGCGTGGCCAGATGCTTGGGAGGAGGCGACATCTCGAACAATGCCCCGTCCACCCGATACCGGATCTTAAACTCTTCTTCGAACGGTTCGAAATGAATGTCGCTGGCCCGATCCAGAATCGCCTGCGAAAGCACCACATTCACGAACTTGATGATCGGCGTCGCGGCGGCCTGCCCTTCCAGATCGGAAACATCGTACGTCTGCTGCTTTCCCGAATCCTCGCGCTCCGCTACGCCTTCAAACTGGTCGCCCAGCTCTTTCAACACATCACCGATCGAGTCGACCTCGTCGGGATAAAACTTGTTGATCGCCTTCTGAATGGCCGCCGGGTCGGCCACCACCACCTGCACCTCCTTGCCAATCGAAAACCCCAGCTCATCAATCATCTCCGGATTGAGCGGATCCATCAGCGCGACCTGCACGGTCGACCCAAAGATCGCCACCGGCAGACACTGATACATGCGCGCCGTGGCCGCCGGCACGGACCGGATCACCTCATCGGTCAGATCAGACTCCTTGATGTCTACAATCTCGGTGACCAGGTGATCGGCGATCATCTGGAGCTGAGACTCGGTGTCCACCAAACCAAAGTCACTGAGTATCTGATTGATCGGTTTCCCCGTGCGCGTGGCCTCCTGAGTTACTTCCTCAAGTTGAAGGTCGTCGATCAGACCCCGTTCCTGCACGAGGTTCAACAATGGGCTCGAAATCTCAGCCATAGAATTATTTATGTGCAGCAGCCTCCGCCGCTTTGGCGGCTTCCAGCTCCTGAAGCTTCAGCATGACCGTGGACGGATCCTGAGCCTTGGTAATGACTTCCTCCTGGGCAATCAGTCCCATCTGGTATTTCTCCATCAGGAAACTGTCCAAGGTAACCATGCCGTACTTGGCACCCGTCTGAATGTCGGAGTTGATTCGGAACGTTTTGTTGTCCCGGATCAGCGCCGCGATCGAAGGCGTGTTGACCATGATCTCAAACACCGCCACACGGCCCGGCTTGTCCACCCGCGGCAACAGCAACTGCGAGATCACCGCCTGCATGACCGTCGAAAGCTGGATCCGGATCATCTCCTGCTGCTCTTTCGGAAAGGCGTTGGTAATACGATCGATCGTCTTGGCCGCCCCCGTCGTGTGCAGCGTTCCGAACACCAAATGCCCGGTTTCCGCAGCCGTGATCGCCGCTTCCATCGTCTCCAGATCCCGAAGCTCACCCACCAGAATCACATCCGGATCCTGACGCAATGCCCGGCGCAGCGCCTCGGCAAAGTTCGGCACATCGACATTCACCTCCCGCTGGGTGACCACCGCCTTCTTGTGCTTGTGGTAATATTCGATCGGATCCTCCACCGTGATGATGTGCGCATCATCTCGCTCCTCGTTGATGATGTTGATCATCGACGCCAATGTGGTGGTTTTTCCCGAACCCGTCGGACCCGTCACCAGCACCAATCCACGGGGTCTCCACAGGAGCTCACGCACCGATGGCGGCAGACCGATCTGCTCCATCGTCAACATCTTGGTCGGGATCTGCCGCAGAACCAGACCGAAATTCCCCTTTTCCTTGAAAACACTCACACGAAACCGCGCAAGTTCTCCAAACGCGAACCCGAAGTCCGCTCCTCCCCGTTCCCGCACATGCTGGATGTGATCCTCGGAGGTAATGCTGCGCATCAGCTCCTCGGTGTCCTCCGGCCGCAACGAGGGACCTTCGACCCGATGCAACACACCGTGCAACCGGATCACCGGCGGAATCCCAACGCGGATGTGCAAGTCGGCAGCTCCTTCCGAAACCATCAGCTGCAACAGGTCTGACATCGAGTACGACATAAAAAGTCTCTTGGATCAAATTCTGGTCTGCCTTTCCGGCAAACGCTTTTCAGTCAATTGTTCGGTTCAACGCACTCACGGCGTGCCCCATACACCCTACACATCGTCGAGCACGGTCGACCGGATTACCTCTTCGGCAGTGGTCATGCCCGCCAATACCTTGCGCGCCCCGTCCTCACGGAGCGTTCTCATCCCCATCTCCCGGGCCCGGGCCCGCAACACCGAGGACGACACCTTCTCATAGATCAGCTTGCGCGCATCATCGTCGATCACAAAAACTTCAAACACCCCGAACCGTCCCTTGCATCCGGTCTGATTGCACTCGGAGCATCCCTTGCCCATCTTGAAGGTCGCCTTTTCAACCTGCTCCGGCGTGATCCGAAGGGCCCGCAATTCGCTGTCCGTCGGCATGTGCGGCTGCGCACATTTCTGACAAACTTTCCTCACCAACCGCTGCGCCATCAACGCCCGGGTGGAGGACGCCACGAGGAAGGGCTTCACCCCGATGTCAATCAGACGGGTCACCGCACTCGGAGCATCGTTGGTGTGCAGGGTCGAAAAGACCAAATGCCCCGTGAGCGATGCGTTGATCGCAATGGTCGCCGTCTCCAAATCCCGGATCTCTCCCAACATGATGATGTTGGGCGACTGCCGAAGCATCGCACGCAGCGCCGCGGAAAATGTAAAGTCGATCGCTTCCAACACCTGCACCTGATTGATGCCCGCCAGCTGGTATTCGACGGGATCCTCCACCGTGATGATCTTCCGGTCGGGCCGGTTGATGAAGTGCAGGCAGGAATAAAGCGTCGTCGTCTTGCCCGAACCCGTTGGCCCCGTCACCAGCAGGATCCCGTCCGGCATCGCAATCAATCGTTCAAACGTCGCCTGATCGTCCGAGAAAAAGCCCAGCTGCGCCAAACCCAGCCGCAACCCTTCCTTGTCCAGAATACGCATGACGATGCTTTCGCCATGGTTGGTCGGAAGACAGGAAACCCGCAAATCAATCGTCTTGCTCCCAACCGAAGTCTGGATGCGGCCGTCCTGGGGAATCCGCTTCTCCGAAATCGACATGTTGGACATGATCTTCAACCGGCTGGTGATCGAAGACTGCAACCGCTTGGGAGGGCTCTTCATCTCGTGCAGCACCCCGTCAATCCGGTATCGGACTCGAAATTTCGTGGACAGCGGCTCCAGATGAATATCCGAGGCCCGCATCTTGAACGCCTCCACAATCAGCGAATTCACCAGCTTGATGATCGGCGCGTCCGCGTCCACCGTCGTCCCGTCATCCGCTCCGCCCGCACCGATCACCCCGATCTCCACTTCACCCTCGGTGATGTCCTGAATCATCTTGCCGACCGCATCATCGCGCACTCCATAGTACTGGCCAATCGCGCTTTCGATATCATCCGGACTCGCGACCAGCGGATCCACCTGCAGCCCCAGGGCGTGCTGCAAACCATCCAGCGCGTCCAAATCAGCCGGATCACTCATGGCCACCTTGACCGTACTGCCGTCGTTGAACACCGGCACCACGTTGAAGCGCTTTGCAATATGCCTTGGAACCGACTTGATCACCTCGTCGCTCAGGCGCATTTCTGCCAGATTGATGAACTCAGCCCCAAACTGCGCCGCCTTGGCGCGGGAAACATCGCCCATGGACAGCAAATGCTTGCCCACAAGGGTGTCAACCAGACCTTCGCCAGATGTATCGGCCTCTTCACGGACCGAATCCAACTGCGCGTTGGTCAGCATCCCCATGTCCAAAAGCGTATCGATTAATGAATCGTCTCGTGTGGCCACATTCTGCCTTTCCGTCTTACCTGATCAGTGGAAACAACCGCATACTATCGGCGAAATCCCCAATGTCAAACGCTCACCACGAGCCCGGCCCTTCAACAGCAACCGGCCCGTATCCAATTGCGTTTCCTGGGCTAAACCGCAGCATCCGCGTCGTTTCCAACCCGCTCCCGACCCTTCCAGAATACGGCACCAACCGCCTGGTCCAACTCCCGGGAGACCTTTTTAACCAGCAAACCACGTGCCAACAAAGGCCCAACGCAGCTCATCCACCCGACCCGACTCCGCCAAAACAACACCGGTGTCGAACCGATAATCGCGGTAATCCACGTAAAACGCACGCGCGTCCGGCCTTCTCAGAACCGGACCGCCCTTACAACGGAGTCGAGGGTGGTCTGAGCCGCAGACTCACCAAGATTGCATCAACCTGTCAAACCATTTCCGTGCGGCTCTGCAGGCTGCTCGCCTGACAACCCGGACCAACCATGACTGCTCACTCCCGGCGCGAGACCTTCGGCGCGCTGTTCAACATCAATCGCGTGCCCTGATTGTTCTGCCCCACCACCAGATCCATCTGCCCGTCCCGATTCCAATCCATCACCACGCACCCACGTCCATCCCCCGGCAGGAAGATCCCCGATACATCAGGGGACAAGGCCCGAAATCCTCCCTTTCCGTCCCCCATCAACACCGCCCCCCAGCCGTCGTTGAACGGTGCCGTCTCGATTTCTGTGAACGAAAAATTCTGGTTCAGAAAAAGATCCGAACGTCCGTCCCCGTTGAAATCAGCCACTCCAATCCCAAAACACGGGGCCATCTGCGCCTCCAACGGCAACCGCACCGCTTCAAACCTCCCTCCGCGATTCAGAAATACCATCGAATCCAGCGTGCGCGCCTCCAACCTCCTTGTTTTCAGCCAGCCTTCCCCCAGGACATCAGAAATCCCGGCCCGGCCGAACTCCGCATGGGATGGAAACCGGTCCATCACCGACGGCAACCCTTCCGCCAGCGAATCCCGATCCCGATACGGAACTTCCCGGCCCAACTCCGTGCTGAAATGGGTCTTCGCATGGACGAACGAACCGCCCGACCCAAGGTCACCAAACACGATCCCGATCGGCCGCCCCAGATCCACCTGATGCGGCGTGTTCCGGCCCCAATTCCCAGCCACCAGATCCGCCCTGCCATCGCCGTCAAAATCGCCAACCACAACCCCCGTCCACAGGCCCGCAAACGATTCGAGCCCCCAACTCTCGCCCGCGGCCACCAGCTTTCCGCCCCGGTTCAGAAACACCCGGATCGCCCCCCATTCTCTCGCACAGACCAGGTCCAACCATCCGTCGCCGTCAAAATCCGCGAAGGCAGCCCCCGTGACCAGACCCACACCATTCATAACCTCCGCATTGCCATTATCTTCTACAAAAACGCCGTTTCTCCGCAAATAGAGCCGGGAACTCGCCGGTTCCGGATAACGCCCGGGTCGCATGCGTCCTCCGGCAAACAAATCCGCTTTTCCGTCACCATCCACGTCTCCAACGGCGAGCGTTTCGACGGCGTCTCCCCACCCGGGCAACGATTCAAGCGGAATCAACCGCCGATCTGAATATCGGAAGCGCAGAACGGAATTCGTAACGCCAATCCGGTTTTCGTAATTGGAAACCGCGCAGATGAGTTCCACCGCCCCCCCGGATTCGTCCGGGTAAACAGCCCAGGCTGTCTGATCTCCGGGAAACAAACTTGATGAGACCGCCCCTTCGATCCGCTCGAAACCGCGACCCTGCCCGTTCAGAAACAGGTCTGGAGCTTCACCGGCACCATTGCCGATCACGAGATCCCCCCATCCATCCTGATCCAGGTCCACGGCCAGCATGCCGGGTCCCTGACGGCTGTATTGCCGATCCAGCAGCGACTGCACGTCGCCATCGTCAAACCGCGATTCCACGTGCCGGTGCCTCAGAAGCCGGGGGCGCTCCGCAAACCACGGTGCCGGTGATGGCTCCGTCGGTTCCGAGGCGGACCCAGGCGACCCTTCCACGGCACCCGCCTCCGCGATTTCATAAATTCGATTCACCCGCGCTTCGCCGATCGTGCTCACCGTTCCTCCGGGCCAAAGCACTTCGATCTGCACTGAGTCTGCCGAACCCGGACAGGCAAACACACGAACAGGCTCATCACCGGAAAGGTAACGCCCTCCACAGATCATTTCCTGGGACTGCTCAATCCCACCCGAGCGCACTCGGATCCGGGCACCAATCCCCCGCGTATTCCCGCCTCGCCCCCGCAACCGGACCGCGACCCGGCCCGCATCGGACTCGTTCCGGTAAAGCTCGCAGCCGGAGTTCAACGAATTGACGATCACATCCAAATCGCCATCCAGATCCAGATCGGCAAGCGCCATTCCATTGGCGATCCCGGTGGAAGCAAATCCCCACTCCCGGCCCACCTCCGCAAATTCAAACCGCCCCAGATTTCGGAACAAGTAGTTTGGCGTATGCAGGGCACGCATCAGACCCCTCCCCGAATACGGAAGCCGTCGCCCCACCGAGGCGGCCGCCAGCCGCGCAATCTCGTTCTGCACATCCAGATCCTGTGCATCATGCATCGAGCCGTTGCCGATCAGGATATCCTCGAACCCGTCCAGATCCACATCCAGAAAGATCGCCGACCAACTCCAGTCCGTGCCCTGCAGCCCGGCCAGTCGGGCAATCTCGGCGAACTTTCCACCGCCCCCGTTCCTGTAGAGCATGTTCCTCATAAACTGGGGCCGCTGTCCCTCCGTATAATCGGTGAACATCGCGGCCGTGAGATTGCCCCGCTGTCGCATGCGCAGTTCGTGGCTCGGACTGAGCATGTCGATCACGAAAAAATCGTCGAGCCCGTCCCGGTTCAAATCCCCGAAATCAACCCCCATGGAAAGCCGGCTCGTCTTGTTCAGTCCCGCACGCGGCATGGCGCGGAACCGGCCTTCCCCCTGATTGATCCAGAACCGGTCTGGTTGCACAAAATCACTGCAGACATAAAGATCCGGGAGTCGGTCGCCATTGATGTCCCGAAACATCACACTCAGGGACCAATCCCGCGGTGCCTCCTCCAGGCTCCGACCTTCCTCGTCCCGGAACCGGCCGTCCGTCCACGAAGCCAGCCGGAACCGGCCCCCTGCCTCATTCAACATGAGGACATCCGGTTCCCCGGATTCGTGCAGCACTGCCCGGCCCGTCACATCGACGGCCGAAACAAATCGGTCCTTCAATTGGGGAGGCAACCGCCAGCGCCCATCGACCAACTTCAATCCGCTCAGATCCACCGGATCATCCTTCACAGTCGTTGCACGGTAGTTCCCGACGTAAACATCGAGATCCCCGTCCAGATCCACATCCGCCAGGGCGAGCGAGGTGCTTCCATTGGCCGTTCCCAGCCCCGGACCGAACGGCTCCTCAAACCGCAGGCCTCCCCGATTCAGGAACAAACGCACTCCGTTGCCCATCGAACTGACCAGGAGATCCAGATCCGAATCCCCGTCCACATCCGCCAACACGGCCCCGCTGGAAAACTGACCATCACAACCCACCCCCGCCTGCCGTGTCACCTCTTCGAACCTCCAACCACCCAGATTCCGGAACAGCGCGTTGGGTCCCTCCAACCGACAAAAATACAAGTCACAACGTCCGTCCCCATCCACGTCTCCGGCCGCAACACCCGAACCGTTCTCCAGCAACCGGTTCTCCAGACTCTTCTGAGCGGACAGGCGATTGGTGAAATCGAGCCCCGAATCCACGGGAGCGATCCTGGAAAACCCACTCTTCCCGGAAGCTTCGGGCACAACGGCTGCAAACCGGCAACCATCCCCTGCCGTCCAGGTGAGGTCCGCTGCCACCGAAGCAGGCGACGCCATGACAGACATCAGGATTCCCAGGAAAAGAAAGCTTCTCCAGACCAACTTCAGCCTCGCAGCAGCCCATTTCTTCGGTAGTCTCATTCTTGTTGGCACCAACGCTCTCGGAGTTCCAGCGTCTCCCGGGCAAAAGAATCCCTCAGACGCGGCCCCTGCAATCTTGAAGCCCCAGCTAACAGGGTATCCATCCGAAGTCAAGGAAGCCCCCGGCGCACGGCCTGCCAGAGTTTCTACGTTCCAAGATCACGACCCCTCTCTCCCGGGGTTGTGTAAACTCACTCCACCGCAAAGACACGAAGGGCTCGCATCGTTCGCAACTCCTGAAACGGCAGACGCCGCAATGTCCGGGCTCCGGTTTTGCGTTTTGGACCAAACCGGCCACGGAATTTTTCGAACTGCTCCTCGACAAAAAGCTCCGAGCCCAGCACCGCACCATCTGTAAAATACCGGATGTGCAATCGCAGCGATTGGTAGCGACTCAATTTCCCTTTCGTTTTCCAGATCCTGCGAATTTCCTCCAGCTCCCGTGTTCCAGCGGGTTCTCCGGTCCCGGTTTTACAGAACAACATCGCCCCATACTTACCTAAGACATCGCGCCAATCTCCCCCCTCGGTTCCTTCGAAGCTCTCGATCCCGTTGATCGCGAGTTGATTACCTGCAGCAGCCTCCGCATATCCGCAGAACCGATAATCCAGCGGATCCGCCACCAACCCGGCTCTCACCGGGTTCAAGTCGATATAGGCGGCGACCGTTCGAACCACCTCGGGTTTGTCCTCGACC
This sequence comes from Verrucomicrobiota bacterium, assembly GCA_021733945.1. GTDB lineage: Bacteria > Verrucomicrobiota > Verrucomicrobiia > Limisphaerales > SIBE01 > JAIPJX01. Next base: position 26,777 of record JAIPJX010000045.1, read on the forward strand.
AGAACGCTTCGAAACCGTTCAGCCCACAGCGTTCCGAATCGGTCGTGGCTTCTGTTGTACCAAACGCTGAACCGGTGTTTGAGTTCCTTCATAAAGACCGACACATCGTTCATCCGTTTGAGCAGGCGCGCCCGTTCCTGCTCCCGAACCGCTCCGCCGACTGCGATTGCTTCAGTGATGCCGAGCGCACGCGGAGATTTCCTGCCGTAGAAATCCGCAACCCGCTCGAGAAGCTCCCCGTCCGAAAGCTCCGGTTGAACCGGAACTCGGGTGAGGATATGGAAATGATTGGACATGAGGCTATAAGTGATGATCTGAACCCCGCAAAAAGCTGCCTGGCGGCGCATCATTCGCTGAAGCCTCTCCTTGACCGAGCCCGACTCGAGAAGGAATTCACCAGCCACGATTCTGGACATGCAATGATAGACGGCCGTCGAAGCACTTTTAAATCTTGGTTTTCTCATAATATTCTTATTATTAAGGACTTAAATTCAAAATGCGCCTTGCCTCGCATCCTCCTGCCTCAACCTCGCCCCAGGTGGGAGCTGTGTCAAATACATTGAGCCTGGCCCTTTGTACGATAGGCTTGATGTATGAATCTGATGAACCTGCTTCTCCTGATCCTGGTTTTGCCTGCTTTCGGACAGGACCTGCCCTCGCTTCACTTGGAGGTTCCATCCGATTATCAGGTCCACCAACGCACATCCCGATCCGGTGGTCGGATCGTTGTGGCCGGGACGCTTTCCGACAGTCCATCCGTCCCGGGCTCGCTGGAAGCCCGACTCAACGGCGGCCAGGCGTCATCTGCCTGGCAACAGCTGGCTACCCTGAAACCAGGCCAGGCACGGTTCCAGGGGGAGCTCATGGCTCCTTCGGGCGGATGGTACACTTTGGAAGTCCGGACGATGCACGCAAACCGCACCACCGCTCAAACCTCAATCCCACACGTCGGAATGGGGGAAATCTTCATCGTCTCCGGTCAATCCAACTCAGCCAATCACGGCGAGGAAAAACAGAAATCTCAGACCGAACGCGTCGCGACGTTTTACAACGGCACCTGGCAGATCGCCCATGACCCGCAGCCAGGAGCAAGCGGCAGAGCCGGCAGTTTTATCCCTTCCTTTGGCGACGCGATGGCGGACCGTTTCAATGTCCCAATCGGCATCGTGGCGACGGGCGTGGGCGCGACCAGTGTCCGGGAATGGCTGCCCGCAGGAACGCAGTTTCCAAATCCCCCCACACTGACGGGCAATGTCTCCCAGCTCGCCGATGGAACCTGGGTGAGCAAGGGAACGTTGTTCGACCGGTTTGCACTCCGCATGAAGGAAATGGGCGTCAACGGTTTTCGGGCCGTGCTCTGGCATCAGGGGGAATCGGACGCCAATCAGTCGGATCAAACGCGCACGCTGACGGGCCCGCTCTATCAGCGGTTTCTCACTCAGCTGATCCGGGATTCGAGCCGTGAACTCGGTTGGGAACCACCCTGGTTCGTCGCACTCGCCAGTTACCACACCCCCGAAGATCCCGAATCGCGCGAAATCCGAACCGCCCAGAGGGCCTTGTGGGAATCAGGCGTCGCGCTCGAAGGACCCGACAGCGACGCGATGACCCGGGACTTCCGCGACAATGACGGCAAGGGGGTTCATTTCAGCGGCAAAGGCCTCCGCGAACATGGTGTCCGCTGGGCGGAGAAAGTATCGCCGTGGCTGGAGCGGCAGTTCGCCGCAACCACCGATTCCGGTGCTTCCGCGAGCCGGATCACGCCACCCGACACCATCAACATGACCATTGCCGGTCGCCCGGCCTTCCTGTATCTGCCGGTCCCTGCAAAACGCGCCACTCCGCAGCCCTGGATCTTTTATGCGCCCACGCTCCCCCCGTATCCGGACCAGGCGGAAAACTGGATGCACGAGCAGTTTCTCGAGGCGGGTATTGCCGTGGCGGGAATCGACGTCGGCGAAGCCTACGGGAGTCCCGCCAGTCACCGGGTGTTTGATGCCCTCTATCAGGAACTGACCGAACGACGGGGTTTTGCCGCCAAACCGTGCCTGCTCGGACGCAGTCGCGGAGGGCTCTGGGTCAGCAGTTGGGCCATCGCAAACCCCGCACGGATCGCGGGAATCGCCGGCATCTACCCGGTGTTCGATTTTCGGACCTATCCAGGCGTCGCAAATGCGGCCAACGCGTACGGCCTGAAACCAGAGGAACTCGAAACGAGGACCTCCGAATTCAATCCGATTGAACGAACGGAGGTTCTCGCCCGGGCGGGTGTGCCCGCCACCCTGATTCATGGGGACATGGATCCGGTAGTCCCGATCCGTGAGAATTCGGCGGAATTCGTCCGACGCTACACAACCGCGGGAGCCGGATCACTCGTGCGCCTGATCGTGATCGAAGGCCAGGGTCACAATATGTTTGAAGGTTTTTTTCACTGCCAGGAGTTGGTCGATTTTGCAATCGCCCGGGCGCGGCACGGAGCAACACCCACTCGTTGAGGTCAGGTGCCAATCGATCCCGGGCACAACCGCTCGACGGCTGGGCAGACACCTGCTTTTTCGCCTCCTGCGACTTCACGATCGAGCCTGGTGCCGGTGGCGCGATACACCTCGCCCATGCCGCCCTGACCGGGTTTGGCGGTGATTCTGCAATCGGCAACCGATCGTTAATCACTGGAACAAAAAATGGGGGAAGAGCTCAAAGTGCTGGCTTTTGCGGGGGTGTTTGAGCTAAGAGCAATCGCTTGAACGTCGAACCCTAAACAAACACCGATGATCTTTAATCCCCGTCCAACCCTTCAACGAACCCCGTCCGCTCTGCTGGTAGCACTCAGTATTCTCGTCGTGAAGGCGTGCTTCGCGGCTGCGCCGAATCCTGAACTGGCCCGTTCCGCTCGCCCGCTCTCGCCTGAAGAATCCATGGCCACGATGCGGATCGCCGAGGGATACTCGATCGAACTGGTGGCCGGCGAACCCCTGGTTGAGGAACCGGTGCTTGCGGTTTGGGACGGAAACGGCCGGATGTATGTGGCCGAGATGCGCACCTACATGCAGGAGATCGACGGGAAGAACGAACTCGAACCCCGGAGCCGCGTGGTCCGGCTTGAAGACACCAACGGCGATGGACGCATGGACAAGAGCACCGTCTTTGCCGACGATCTGGTGCTGCCCCGGATGATTCTGCCGCTCGACGATCGAGTCGTCATCCGCGAGACCGGCACGTTTGATTTGTACAGTTACCGCGACACGGACGGAGACGGCGTGGCCGACGAGAAAAAGCCCATGCACATCGGCGGGGAACGCGGCGGCAATCTGGAACATCAGCCCAGCGGCTTGGTGTGGAACATCGACAACTGGATCTACACCACCTACTCGCGGCACCGGTACCGTTATCAGGGTGGCAGGTTCATTCGCGAGGATCTGCCGCATGGATCCGGACAATGGGGCCTCACGCATGATGATTACGGTCGGATGTTTTACTCGACGGCGGGCGGCGAGAATCCGGCAATGGATTTCCAGCAACCGATCCAATACGGCCAGTTTCAGCTTCCGGGGGAACAGGCACCCGGCTTCCGCGAGGTGTTTCCGATCGACAGCATTCCCGATGTCCAGGGCGGTCGGGGTCGCGTGCGCCCGGACAACACCCTGAACCATTTCACCGGTTGCGCCGGGCAGTCGATCTATCGTGGCGACCGCATGCCGGAGGATTTCTACGGCGACCTGATCATTCCCGAACCCGTCGGGCGACTGGTGCGCCGCGCGAAGGTCCGGATGGTGAACGGCAAGGTCGTCGTCGACAACGCCTATCAAGGAAAGGAATTCCTCGCCACGACCGATGCGAATTTCCGTCCGGTCAATTCGGCCACGGGCCCGGATGGCTGTCTTTATCTCGTGGACATGTACCGCGGCATCATTCAGGAGGGGAACTGGTTGCGGCCGGGATCCTACCTGCGCAGCGTGGTCGAGGAATACGATCTCGACAAGAACATCGGTCGCGGCCGCATCTACCGCATCCGGCACCGTGACTTCCCTCCCTCCACCGGGCGCCCGCGCATGCTGGAAGAAACACCGGCCCAACTCGTCCGGCACTTGTCCCACCCGAACGGCTGGTGGCGTGACACCGCTCAAAAACTCATCGTGCTCAAGGGCGACAAGTCGGTCGTCCCGGCGTTGCGGAAGCTGGCCCGCGCAGGGACCACCCAGCAATCCCGCATTCACGCGCTCTGGACTCTGGAGGGTCTCGGGGTGATCGAGTCCGATCTGCTGGTCGCGTGTCTTGAGGATTCCGATCTACCTGTGCGTTCGACCGCGATCCGTCTCAGCGAACAGCTCGTCAGGCAGGGGAACCCGGACTGGGCAGGGCGTTGGGCGGCTCTCCTGGAGAACGCGCCGGGCGAAGTCGCCGTGCAGGTTCTGCTTTCCTCGGCCTACGCCGGAGTCCCGGAGGCACCCGCGTTTCTGCAGACGGCGTTGAAGCAGCATTCCGACAACGAGGCGATCCAGGGATTGGCACGCGTGCAGGCAGCCCGGCTGGCCGCCGCGCGCGCCGAAACGGAAAAGCGGAAGGAAATGGCGCGCCGCGAAAAGGAGTTCGCCGAGACGTATCAAAAGGGGCAGGCCGTTTACACCACGCTCTGCTTCGCCTGCCACGGCCCCGACGGCAAAGGGGCGCCGATGGAGGGCGGTCAACCGGGCCAGACGATGGCCCCCAACCTGGCGGGCAGCGAACGTGTGCTCGGCCGGAAGGAACGGCTGGTGCGCATTCTCCTGCACGGACTCGAGGGACCTGTCGATGGCCAGACCTATACGGCGCTCATGGTGCCGATGGCTTCCAACGGCGACGACTGGATCGCTCAGGCGCTGACCTACGTCCGCAATTCCTGGGGCAACCAGGGCGACCTGATCACGGCCGGCCAGGTGGCCGCAATCCGCGAATCGACAACCGATCGCGCGACACCCTGGACCCTGGCCGAGCTGGAGCGCTTTGATCCACCCCGGCTCGGGAACAAAAAGAGGTGGGCGGTGACCGCCAGCCACAACAAACGCGACGCCCGGTCGGCCATCGACGAAAATCCCGGAACGCGATACGCCACCGAGACGCCGATGCGGCCAGGCATGTGGTATCAGATCCATCTACCGGAGCCGGCCACCGTCTTCAGTCTGCAGCTGGAATCGGGGCGTTCTCCCGGAGACTACCCGCGCGGCTATCGCGTGTTCGTCAGCGATGATGGAAAAACCTGGGGCGATCCCATCGCGACCGGCGAAGGCAGCAACCCGCTGACGGAGGTCCTGTTCAAACCGGTCACGACCCGTTTCATCCGCATCGAGCAGACCGGTTCGGTGGACGGTTTGTTCTGGTCGATCCACGAACTGGAGATCGGCGGCCGGTTCGGAATCCGGAATTGAATTCACCCTTGATCCTATTGCAACCCAAATAAGCTGAGGTCCGGAAGTGGGGGTGCAAGACAGAATCCTTCGAACCGTTGCTTCCATTGGCTTATTTGGAAAAAGTATCTGACCTCCAAGCACCACGTCGGTTGAAGATCTGAAAAGGCGGCGCGAACCGCACTGCCATTCGTTTCAGGTGCGAAGGAATAGGGTTGTCGCAGCGCGACAGACTCCACCCAGTCCACCCGGGAAGGTTTATTCAGGGAAGGGCTCCATCCCTTCGCCAGATCTTGGACTGCGGCAGTCCTCTGCCGCAGTCCACGGCGTTGGCAGGTCCAAAAGCGGCAGAGAGGACTGCCGCACTCCACGACGCTCTCGCGAACCTGCCAAAGACCGGAGCATCCCCACCAGTGGAATAACCCCGTTGGGTGGTGTAACTCATGAGGTGGAGTCGGTCGCAGCGCGACGGACTCCACCTCCCCTATTCAAACGTTCGGCTGCCACGCAAGCGCCGCCCGAAGAACGACGGTGTTTTGGACTGCGCGCGGCAGAGCGCAGCGTCGACACCGCTTTGGTCCTGCCCGAAGAGGCAAACCCACTCACTTCCATTCAGCATCCCAATCCGTTCCACTGCAAGCCGTGAGGAACCTCGGAATCCTCAACGAGCACATCTCCGGCCCGACGCTCACCGGGACGGTTCGCGCCACCTTCCCCCCTCTCCCATTCCAATCCCGGTAGGGCGAAGCGTCCTCGCTGAGCCGCTCAACTCACTTTCGCTCAACCGCTTGTCGGCTCACCGGGACGGATTCGCCCTACCCTCCGAATAGCTTAAACGAATGGCAGTGCGCTTCGCCCTACCGCCGAGGGGACGGGGAAAGGTAGCGCGAACCGTC
>JAIPJX010000225.1 GCA_021733945.1 Verrucomicrobiota bacterium
GTGGGCGGGCGGATTCGGGGGGGGTGGAGAATTTGCGCGGGTTGGTGATCTTCTTTCTCGCCAGACTTTCAAGGGCGATGCTAAATTCGCCGAGTGCCAATCCCTTTAAAATATCCGCCTGTTCCCGGAGTGCAGGCGCTTCAAACCGGGTTATGATCAATCGGAACCAACAGTCCGGGGAGCCGAGAGGTTCGGATGCCCAACGCGGGTTTGGCTGGGCCTGGTTCTCCGGGCAACGCCGCGGGTTCGCTCTGGCGACGCTGCTGGCTGTGTGTTTGGCTGGGTGGAGAATGGGAGCCGCCGAGAGCGATGGGGATGGTCATTGGGCCTTCAAACCACTTGCAGAGCCTGCGGCACCGGAGATCCAGCGGAGCGATTGGGTTCGTAATCCGATCGATTCTTTTGTGCTGGCACGATTGGAAGAATCGGGGCTAGGCCCTTCCCCGGAAGCCGACCGGGCCATCCTGGTGCGACGTTTGTATTTCGATTTGACAGGACTGCCACCGACCCCGGGCGATATCGATCGGTTTGTCAACGATGCTTCGCCGCGGGCTTATGAAGAGTTGGTGGATCGCTTGCTGGCTTCCCCGTTTTATGGTGAACGCTGGGCACGCCACTGGTTGGATGTGGCACGGTACACGGAGAGCCAGGGTTATGAATACGATCATATGCGGGCCAATGCCTGGCATTATCGGGATTACGTGATCCGAAGTCTGAATGCGGACAAACCGTATGATCAATTCATGCGGGAACAGATTGCCGGCGACGTCATGGAGCCGGTGACCACGGACGGCATCGTGGCGACCAGCCTGCTGGTTTGTGGGCCGTGGGACCAGGCCGGTAACAGCCAGGCCAACGCGACCCAGCGTGCCATCACCCGGGAGGAGGAACTGGAAGATCTGGTCAGCGTGGTTTCGCAGTCGTTCCTGGGAGTCACGGTCAACTGCGCCCGTTGTCACAACCATAAATTTGACCCCATCCCCCAGGAGGATTATTACCGGATCAAATCGGTCTTCGAAGGAGTGCGCCACGGAGAACGGACCGTTGCACCACCCGAAACCATCAAACGGCGGGAACAAAGAATCGACGAGCTCAAGGCCGCTCTGGCCGGGGTCAACCGTGGCATCCGCGAGCTGGAAGCGCGGGGTCGCGAGCGCGTGGTGTCGACGCGCCGGCCCGGTGCCGTTGGCGCGCTGCCCGCACCGATGGCACTGTGGACGTTTGACGAAGGTCCCAACGATTCGGTCGGGTCGCTCCGGGGCAGGTTGCACGGCGATGCGACTGTTTCGTCCGGACGTCTCATCTTGGATGGTAAAGACGATTTTCTGGAGAGTGATCCGGTGGGAAACGATTTTACCGAAAAGACGCTGGAAGTCTGGGTCGCATTGTCGAATCTGGAGCAGTCCGGAGGCGGGGCTCTCTCGGTGGAGACCCTGAACGGATCCGTGTTCGACGCGATTGTTTTCGGGGAACGTGAAGCCGGGAAATGGACCGCCGGCAGCGAAGGGTTCGCCCGCACGCGGGATTTGAAGGCGGATCCGGAGTCCGCGGAGGCTGCCGCCGGCATGACGCAGATGGTAGTGGTTTATGATGCGGATGGTCGAATCACGGTCTATCGCAACGGCAGGGCCCATGGAGAATCCTACCCGTCCGGGCAATCTCCAAGGCCGTTTAAGACCGGGGAGGCTCGCATCCTGATTGGGAAACGGCATTCCGGTGGAGGAAAACCGTTCCTGGCGGCGGAGATCGAACAGGCGGCGGTGTACGACCGTGCGTTGTCCCCGGAGGAAGTGGCCGCTTCGTTTTCAGCAGCCGGACATTATGTTCGTTCCGAGGAAGCCATTGCGGCGTTGAATTCGGAGGAATTGGCGAAGCGCGAGGCATTGTTGCAGCAGGTGTCGACACTGCGGTCCAGGCTGGACGCGGTGGCACCGGTGCCGGTGTCGTATGCCGGCAACCGTGTGCAACCGGGCCCCACGCGGCGTCTGGAGCGGGGAGATGTCCGGCAACCGGCCGAAACGGTGAGTCCGGGTGCCATTTCCTCGATTCGGATTCAGGGTGCGGTGTTTGAGCTGGCTCCTGATGCATCGGAAGGGGAACGCCGGTTGAAGTTCTCGGAATGGTTGGCAGACCCACGAAATCCGCTTCCAGCCCGCGCGATGGTGAACCGGGTGTGGCACTACCATTTTGGACGGGGAATTGTGTCGACCCCGAACGACCTGGGGGCCAGTGGTGCACCCCCGACGCATCCGGCGTTGCTCGACTGGTTGGCGACGCATCTGATCCGGGAGGGATGGAGCCTGAAAAGCCTTCACCGGACAATCCTGTGTTCAGCCACCTACCGGCAGGCTTCGGATTTTAGCACACAGGCGGCCCGCATCGACACCGAGAACAGGTTGCTCTGGAGGTTCAGTCCCCAGCGACTTGAGGCCGAGCCGTTGCGGGACGCCATGCTGGCAGTGGGAGGTTTCCTGAATCTGGAACAGTTCGGCCCGAGTTTTCGTCCGTTCGACACGCGCAATTTTGGGGCAACGTTCTATCTGCTGGAGGACAAGACAGGACCGGAGTTCGATCGTCGAACGGTGTACCGCATGAACATCAATTCGGGCAAGGACCCGTTGCTGGAGGCGTTTGACGCGCCGGATCCGTCGATCAAGACACCGCGCCGCGGCGTCACCACAACCCCGTTGCAGGCGCTGGGTTTGATGAACAATTCCTTTGTGCAGCGGCAGGCTGATCGTTTCGCGGAGCGCGTGTTGAGGGAGAGCGGAGGGCGGCCGGAGGAAGCCGTGGATCTGGCGTATCGGCATGCCTTCGGGCGTCATCCCGACGCGGATGAGCGGGAGCGTGCGGTGGCCGTGGCGACGGCCGAAGGGATGCAGACGGTCTGTTGGGCGCTGTTTAACTCGACTGAATTTTTGCATGTGCGCTAGGGACCCGTCTGAAAACTCTAATCCCGTGGTAGGTGCCGAGGTGACGAGGCTCCAAATTCGATCGAAATTGCCCGGTTTGGCAGTTGAAGAAGTGAGCCTTCTTACGTCGGCTCCTACTTTTGAGACACGCTCTAGGGCTGTTTCCTGGTGGGGCGGGACGATGCTTTAGAATCAATCTTACGGATGGATGCTGATATGAAACACGAGAACAGGCCGCTTCTGTCGCGCCGCCATTTTTTGTCGAGTTCAGCCGGCGGCATTGGGGGCATTGCACTCGCGTGGTTGTTGCGGAACGCCGTGACGGCTTCGGAACATCCCGGGCTGGGGCTGACACAGGCCCCGGCTCCGCACTACCCGCCAAAGGCAAAACGGGTTGTGCAGATCTTTTGCGCCGGCGGCGTCAGTCATCTCGATACGTTTGATTATCGTCCGGAACTGGAACGGTTTCACGGCAGGAAGCTCGAGGGCAGGGGGGAGAACCTGGGTTTCTTCGGCCAACCCGGACTTGTGATGAAAAGTCCGTTTTCATTTCAGAGACACGGCAGGAGTGGTCATTGGGTGAGCAGCCTGCTGCCGCACCTGGCCGGGTGTGTGGACGACGTCAGTTTCATTCATTCGATGGTGGCGAAGAGCAACAATCATACACCGGCGATTTTCCAGATGAACACCGGGTTCACCATGAACGGTTTTCCGAGCATGGGATCGTGGTTGAGCTACGGGCTGGGCACGGGGAACGAGAATCTTCCCGCCTTTGTGGTGCTGCCCGATTCCCGGGGATTGCCGGCCGGAGGATCGATCAACTGGACCTCGGGCTTTCTGCCGGCCCAACATCAGGGGGTTGCGTTTCGCACCCAGTCCGACGAACCGATCGTCGATCTCAACACGCCCGCAGCCGTGACTCCTTCGAAGCGCGCCGCCGGCATGCGCCTGGTGAACCAGTTGAACGGCGAGTTTGCGGATGCGCACCCCGGGGACGGAGCATTCGCGGCGCGGTTGCGTTCCTATGAGCTCGCCGCAAAGATGCAGATGAGCGTGCCCGAAGCGGTCGACGTGTCCAGGGAACCGGAATCGATCCGGAACCTTTACGGGCTGGATCAGGAATCCAGTCGCGGGTTTGGACGCAACTGTCTGCTTGCGCGGCGCCTACTGGAGCGTGGCGTGCGGTTTGTGCAGTTGTTCAACGGGGGTGCGTTTGGCAGTCCTCGCATCAACTGGGACGGACACGAGAATCTGGAGGACAACCACTCGAGGCAGGCGGCGACGATGGACAAGCCGGTCGCCGGCCTGCTGCACGATCTCAAGCAGCGGGGCATGCTGGACGACACGTTGTTGATCTGGACCACCGAGTTTGGACGCGGCCCGGCCACGCAGGGGATTAATTCACCGGGTCGTGATCATCACCCCGATGCGTTCACCTGTTTTCTGGCCGGTGCCGGAATCAAGGCGGGACACAGCTACGGTGTGACCGATGAAATCGGGTATTCGGTTGGTGAGAACCCGGTTTCGGTGTATGACCTGCACGCCACCATCCTGCATCTCCTGGGCCTGGACCATGAACGCCTGACCTTTTACCACAATGGAATCAATCGCCGGCTCACCGATGTACACGGTGAGGTGGTGCGTGGGGTGCTGGCCTGATTCGGTTCCAGGGGGAGATCAAATGCCAAGGCAATGGTCCACGGTCGGGATGACCGTGCTTCTGGGGGCATCGAATCTGCTTTTGTTGGCGGTGCTTCTGGTATTTGTGTGGCTCAAGGAAGATCCGATGTTCTGGTTGAACGCGGGTGGATGGCCGATCTGGCTGCGTGAACTGGTGTTGATCACATTTTATCCGCTGCTGTTTCTGGAGATGTGCATTCTTCCTGGTTTTGCGAGCCTTTACATGACCTGGCGCCGGGAGAGTCGCGATCTGGCCCGTGCGGGTTTCGTTTCGGTGCTGTGTTTTTCGATGGTGTTCCTCCTCATCGTGGGCCTATTGGTGCAGGACAATTTCAAGAACCTGATGGAAGGAAAACCCCTGCATTCTCAGGAGCGCCTGTGAGTCCCGCGGGCAAGCCCGGCTCAGCGGGACGCTTCGTCCTACCACCGTTGGGAGGCGGGGGAGGTCAGACCACCAGATCTCTACGGGATTGGGAGGTGGCAAAGGTCGAGAAATACAGGGGTTTTGCGGGTTGGATGGGTTGAGGGGGCCGGAAGTGTTTTTGATACC
>JAIPJX010000046.1 GCA_021733945.1 Verrucomicrobiota bacterium
TCCCGGTGAGCGGTCAGGGATCTGGACCTCGGGTGGCCCACGGCTCAGCGAGACGCTTCGCCCTACCGCCGAGGGGACGGGGAAAGGTAGCGCGAACCGTCCCGGTGAGCTTCCCCTGCATCTTAATCCGTGGTCCTCCCTGAAATCCGTGGTTAAATCCCCATTCCCTGCAACCCGGCTCGCCGGGACGGTTCGCGCTACCCAAAAGCGGCAGAGGACTACCGCCGTCCAGGACGCTTCGCCTTGGTGGGGGGCGCGCACTCAACTTCGTTCGTCATCGACGAAGAATTCTGTCATGCACCCTCGCCCCGCCACGCCAGGCCAATTTTCTTTGACACTCGCGGGTCGGCCCGTAGGCTTTTTCGAGCGTCAACCCAACCCTGCTATGCCCAAATCGATCAAGCCAGCCTCGAATCGCCGTTCTTCACAACTTCCAGTCATCCTCACCATGATGGTTCTGGCGTTGGCTCCAATCGCACACCCGGCCTTTGCTCAAATTCGTTCGGAAGGCAGGACATCACCCGTGATCCCGGGCAGACTCAGAAGCTTCGACGCCCTTGCACGAACCACCGAGGCCGTATCCAGTTCAGAAGACGGGCAATTCCTGACGCCTTATATGGAGGCTCCGGAAACGCTCTTCACACCTCCAATCGGTAAAGCAAACAGCTCGGCACCCCGGACCCGGATTTCGCGCAGAGCGGTGCCCCCCACCCTGGGCACCCCACTGCCCCGATCCAGCTTCATGGCGCTCGAAGACAACGATCGCGCAATTCCACCGGACACACAGGGTGCCATCGGACCCAATCACCTCATGACCACCCTCAACTCCCAGGTGCGCATCCAGAGCCGGACCGGGGCGACCATCAGCACCGTGTCCCTGCGCCAGTTCTGGACCAATCTGGTCGACAACGTGGAGGACACCTTCGACCCCAGAGTCCATTACGACATCCAGGCAGGGCGCTGGATCTTTATTACCATTGCGAACGGGCGCAGTGTCGATTCGGCCGTACTGGCCGCCGTTTCTGAAACCAGCGACCCCACCGGGAATTGGTACGGATTTAAGATTCCAGGGGATCCCGACGGACTCTACTGGGCGGATTTTCCGTACATCGGAGTGAACTCCAAATGGATCGCAGTGAGCACGACCCTGTTCAGTGTGAGCGCCAACAAATTCGGCCTTTCGAGGATCTATCTCCTGAACAAGGACAGTGTCTACTCGAACGGGGCCGTGCCCTTCGCCGTAAAATCCTTCGACGATGAAGGCGGTTCAAATCTCTCGCCCTCGATTGACTACGACGGCAATCAGCCCAACCTCTACCTGGTAAGTTCCTTCAATGGAAATTCCTCTGGCAAGGGGTTCCTGCGCCTCTGCACCATTGAAGGCGCGATCGGTTCGGAGGTCTACACCGGCGGCACGGAGTTTCCGGCCGTCTCCTCCACGTGGGGTGCCCGTTCCAGCCCCCAGGATATTGCCCCACAGTTGGGCACGGACTCGAGGATCAACAATGGCGACCACCGGATTTCCAGCAGCATTGCCCTGCGAAACGGCGCGCTCTGGTTCTGTCACAATGTATTTCTTCCGGCCGATGTCCCCACCCGAAGCTCGATCCAATGGTGGGAACTGGATCTCACCGGAGGCATCCGTCAGTTCGGCAGGATCGACGATCCGAGCGGCAGCCGTTTCTATGCCTTCCCAAGTCTGGCGGTCAACAAGAACAACGACCTCCTGATTGGCTACTCCCGCTTCGCCGCAGACCAGTTCGCCAGCGCCAATTACTCCTTTCGGGCAGCCACCGACCCGATCGAAACCCTCAGGGCCGACACCGTGCTCAAGGAAGGCGAAGCTGCTTATGTGAAGGATTTCGGCGGAACCCGAAACCGCTGGGGTGATTACAGCAGCACGGTCGTAGATCCCGCGAACGAAATTGATCTCTGGACACTCCAGCAATATGCGGCCTCGCCCGCAAACACCTGGGGCACCTGGTGGGGCCGGTTCGCGCTGGAAGCTGGCGGAGTTCCCCCGGCGATCACCTCACTCAACCCAGCCAGCGGAGGCGTCGGAACCGTTGTAACCCTCTCCGGCAGCAAGTTCATCGATACCACCGGCGTCACGTTCAACGGCGTCAAAGCTTCCTCATTCCAGATAGAATCCTCCAGTCGCCTCATCGCAACCGTGCCCGCAGGCGCCACCACCGGACCGATCACGGTCTCCACCCTGGACGGCACGGCTACCAGCCCCTCCAGTTTCTCCGTGCTGCCAACCCCGTCGATTACCAGCTTCTTCCCAAACCGGGGCGCTGCCAACGCCAGCGTGCAGATTTCCGGCCTCAATTTTGGAGGAACCACGGCGGTGCAGTTCAACTCCATCGGTTCACCCGCCTTCACCGTCGATTCCGCCTCCCAAATCACCGCGCAGGTGCCGGACAACGCGACCACCGGATCCATCACGGTAACCACGCCCAGCGGAACCACCACCAGCAGCGCCGCTTTCACCGTCACCCTCGAACCTGCCATCTCCAGTGTTTCCCCCCTCAAACTGGCCGCCGGCGGAACCGTGGTGATCCTGGGAGCGAACTTCACGGATGCCACCGCCGTGATTTTCGCCGGTCAGAACGCCGCCGAGTTTGCAGTCGACTCGATCACACAAATCTCAGCAACCCTCCCGCCGGGTGCCACAGGCGGCACCATCGAAGTGATCACACCCCATGGCAACGCCTCCAGCACCAGCTCCTTCCTTGTGGTGTCTGAACCCGCCATCAGTTCTTTCACGCCCACCGATGGCCTCGTCGGAACCAGCGTCACCATCACCGGGTCCAACCTTGACGAAGTCACTCAAATTCTTTTTGGTCAATCGAGCGATCCCAATTTCGCCATCGATTCGTCCCGCCAGATTACGGCCCGCGTTCCCCCGGGCACCACAACGGGCCTTATCCGGGCAGTGAGCCCGGGCGGCACGGCAACCAGCCTCGAACCTTTCGTCGTGGTTCAACCTCCGGCAAATGATCTGTTCGCGAACCCCACCCTCCTGGAAGGAACCTCAGGCACTCTGTCCGGAAGCAATGTTGCCGCCACCAAGGAGATCGGAGAACCGGACCACGCGGACAGCACCGGTGGCCGTTCGGTCTGGTACAGCTGGACCGCTCCCTCGGCCGGCTCCTGGAACATTCACACCACAGGCAGCGCGATCGACACCACTCTGGCGGTCTACACCGGCTCGACCGTCGATGCTCTGACTCTGGTGGCCTCCAACGACGACGCCGATGACCAAACGGTGAACAGCAGCATTGTATTCTCAGCTACGGCCGGGACCCTCTACCATGTTGCCGTAGCCGGATTCCGCGACACATCCGGCACCATCGAACTGTCATGGATCAACGTCGCCGCCAGCCCGGTCATTGACCGAATCGTCCCACAGAGCGGTCCCCCCGGCGGAACCGTCCTCCTCCTCGGAGCCAACTTCACCCAGGGAGCCGAAATCAAATTCAACACCCAACCCGTCACCGAGTTCACCGTGGAATCTCCCAACCGCATCTCGGTTCGGGTCCCGGCAGAGGCCACCACCGGGCCCGTCAGCATCACCACGCCGCAGGGAAATGCCAACAGCAGCACCCCGTTTACGGTCACGGCTCCCGTGGCGAACGACTTGTTCGCCAACGCCCTCACCATCGAGGGCAGTTCCGGCAACCTCACCGGCAACAATTCAGGCGCCACCTTCGAACCCGGCGAACCAGCCCACGCGGATGCCCCCGCCTTTAAGTCGCTCTGGTATCGATGGACCGCCCCGGAGAACGGCATCTGGACCTTCGACACGCTTGGCAGCGCATTCGACACCACCCTTGCGGTTTATACCGGCAACACGCTGCCCGAACTGCTTCTGGTCATCAGCAATGACGACGCCCAGGGCAGCACCTCCAGCAGTGTCTCCTTTGTCGCCTTTGCCAATTCGGACTATCACATTGCCGTGGATGGTTTCGGCGACGCTTCCGGCAGTCTCGGGCTGAACTGGACCTTCTCCGGGGATCTTCCGCAAATCACCTCGTTCGCTCCCGTTCGCGCCGCCACCGGCGCCACCATTGCCATGACAGGGAAAAACTTCACCGCCGAAACCGCCGTCCATTTCAACGACCTTGCAGCGACATCCGTCTCGTTCAGCTCGGAGTCCGAACTCACGGTGATTGTCCCCGCGGGTGCCACGACCGGGCCCATTCGCGTGACCACCCCCCGCGGCAATGTTCTCAGTGCGACCTACTTCGTAGTCACCAACTCCGATGCCCCCGCCAACGACCTGTTCTCCTCCGCACAACAGATGACTGGGGCAGCCTGGGTCGTCAACAGTCGAACCGTCTCAGCCAGCAAGGAACCCGGCGAACCGGATCACGCGGATGATCCCGGCGGCAGATCCATCTGGTACCGCTGGACCGCTCCCGAGACCGCTTCCTACACGGTCGCTTCCCACGGCAGCAGCCTCGACACCACGCTTGCCATCTACACCGGGGACACTCTGGATGCCCTGAAACTGATTACCGCCAGCGACGATGCCGACGGCGTGGCCACCAGCAAGACCAATTTCCGTGCTGTCGCTGGCACCGAATACCGGATTGCCCTGGACGGCTACGGAGGAGTCACCGGCTCGGTGATCCTCAAGCTCGTACCCACAGCCCCCTCAACCGAGGTCTTCTCCAGTGGTTTTGAATCTTCCGAAGGCTATACGCTCGATCAACCCCTGGTCGGCCAGAGTGGCTGGAACCGATCCGGTGCGGGCGACAATCTTGTAATACAGAACCCCGCTTTCGGCCCGGGCCAACAGGCACGAATCGGCTTTTCCACCGAGGGTGACACACGCCGTTTTTCAGTCTGGCATCCGTTGACCAA
Organism: Verrucomicrobiota bacterium; assembly: GCA_021733945.1. GTDB lineage: Bacteria > Verrucomicrobiota > Verrucomicrobiia > Limisphaerales > SIBE01 > JAIPJX01. Next base: position 4,873 of record JAIPJX010000046.1, read on the forward strand.
CTCCCTGCCCGTTGTCGAGTTTACAGTATCCCTGATGATCGTGCCGCCCACCAACAACGAATACGATTTCTTCGATTGGTCCGTCTTCAACCTCGATGGAAAACACCTGTTTTCGATCGACTTCGATGTGTTTGGCCTCTTCGTGAGCTACGAACTGGACGACGGAGAAGGCCTTCTTCTCTCCAATGTCGAGTTCGAAACCGGTCGCGTTTATCAGCTCAAACTCTCCATGGACTTCCGGAACAACAGCTGGAGCGCGTCCCTCGACGAAAACCTCATCGCGGACAACCAGGTCATCTCCTCCACAGGCGCGGCGCTCAATCTCGGGTTCATCGACGCTGTCTGGTTCATGGATGAAACACCTGGGAACAACGTCATGATTTTCGACGATTATCTGGTCACTGCGAAACCCAATTCCCCGCCCGTGATCCTGGCGCACCCGGCCACCCAATCGGTTTCCAGGGGCAGTCAGGCGGTCTTTGGCGTGACCACCCGCGGCACCGAACCGATCGCCTACCAGTGGAAACTCGACGGTCGAAACCTCGCCGGCGCTACAAACGCCGTACTGGTCTTGAACAACGTCCTTCCCACGGTTCATTCGGGCACCTACACGGCCGAGGCCAGCAACGCCTTCGGCAGCACCACAAGCCAACCCGCCACCCTGACCGTCAACGTCCCCCAACCGCCCCAGACCGTTTTCCTCGAGCTCAGCGCTTCCAAACCGCAGGCCGACGGCACCGTGCCGTTGACCCTGAAAAGCACAACGGGCCTCCGTTTCTCCATTCAGGTCTCAACGGATCTCATCAACTGGACCGAGATCACTTCGGGCGTTAACACCGAGGGACTGTTCCTGTTCAACGACCCTGAGACTCAGGGATATCCAGAACGTTTTTTCCGGGCCCTCCAGATCCCCTGAACCCGCGCTCACAATCCAGAAACAACAAACAAATCCTCCTATGAGATCGATCCTGCTTGCCCTCCTCCTCCTCCCAACCGTGCTGGCACAGCTGCCCCCCGGAAACGAAAAAGGAGTCGCCATGGGCCACCTCCACTTTCTTGTCACAGACATCGATGTTCACAAAAAAATCTGGATCGACGTCCTTGGTGCCGAAACCGTGAAGGCCGGCCCTCTCGAGCTTTACCAATTCCCGGGAGTTCAGATCGCCCTGCGCAAGGGAACCCCGTCCGGTGGCAACGCGGGAACCGTGCTCGATCATCTCGGGTTCAAAGTCAAGGACCTCGACACCGCGAAAACCAGGCTCACCGCAGCCGGGGCAACCGTCCTGAGCGAAAACCCCGGCACCCGCCAGATGTTCATCCTTCTCCCGGATGCCATCAAGATCGAGTTCACAGAGGACAAATCCCTCGCGCAACCCGTGGTGCATCATCATATCCACTTCGCCACTCCGCACATCGACGAACAACGCGCCTGGTATGAAAAGACATTCGGCGCAACCCTCGTCATGGCCGGCCGATTCAAGGCTGCCGATGTCCCCGGCGTAAACCTCCGATGGAATCCCGCCGAGAAACCCCTCCCCGGAATCAAGGGATGCAGCGTGGATCACATCGGGTTCGAAGTGAAAAACCTGGAGGCATTCTGCAAACAGCTCGAAGCCCAGGGCGTCAAATTCGATCTCTCTTTTCGCCACATCGATTCGCTCGGACTGAGCATCGCATTCTTCACCGATCCCTGGGGCGTCTACATCGAACTCACCGAAGGATTGGCCGGCTTGAAATAGTCCTCCTCTCCGGGTTGCGTCGCGCAACCACGTGCGCGGCACGGACGGATTCCGTGCCGCCGCCTCTGCCCTGCGACAGGTCCGCCGGAGTCCCCGCTCTTTCCCTGCAACCTTCCGACGATCAGGCCAGAACTTCCCGGACAACGTTTCCGCTCACATCCGTCAACCGCCGTTCCAGTCCGTTGTGGTAATACGTCAACCGCTCGTGATCAAGCCCGAGCAGATGAAGAATCGTGGCGTGGAAATCGTGCACCGTCACCACATCCGTCACCGCCCGGTAGCCGAACTCGTCCGTGGCTCCGTGACTGAACCCCTTCTTGACGCCCGCCCCCGCGAACCAGCAGGTAAATCCGCTCGGATTGTGATCCCGCCCCTGGGCTCCCTTTTGGAAGGTGGGCATTCGACCAAACTCCGTGCACCATACCACCAGTGTCTCCTCCAACAAACCGCGCTGCTTCAGGTCAATGAGCAAGCCTGCCGTTGGCTTGTCAAAAACCGCGCCGTGCAACCCGTACTGTTCGGCCAGCTGTTTGTGTCCATCCCAGTTGCTCACTCCTTCGCCCCCGGTCTGATAGGCCCCGTTGAACAACTGCACAAACCGAACCCCCTTCTCGATCAACCGTCGCGCCAGAATGCAGTTGCGCCCATACGCCGCTCGAATGTCCGCCGCCTTCGATCCCGCGTCGTTCGCCCCGTATAAACGCAAAATCGATTCCGGTTCCCGGGAAATATCCGCCACTTCCGGAATGGTCAGCTGCATCCGGGCTGCCAGCTCGTAACTCGCTATCCGGGCCGCCAACTGGGTGTCTCCCGGAAAACGCTCCGCATGCCTCTCGTTCAGGCGCTGCAGAAACACACGGGTCTCCCGATCGGCATCGGCACCGATCCGGCCCGGCCTCGCCAGATTCCGGATCGGTTTCGAAGCATTAAAATCGGTCCCCTGAAACGACGCCGGGAGGAACCCGGGTGCCCAGTTGTTTACACTGTTCTGAGGTTTGCCGCGCGGATCCGGAATGGCCACATACGCAGGCAGGCTCTGATCTTCGCTCCCCAGCGCGTAGGTCACCCAGGCACCCATGCTCGGAAACCCGTCGAGGGTGTAACCCGTCGACATATAATTCTCCCCGGGACCGTGCGTATTCGTCTTGCCCTGCATCGAGTGGATAAAACACAGTTCATCGGCCAGACCACCCAGATGCGGCACCAGATCGGAAATCAGTTTTCCAGACTGGCCCCGCGGCCGAAATTCCCAGGGACTCTTGGCAAGCCCTCCCTGCTCGCCCTGGAACGTGATCAGCTTGCCTCCGCCGGGCATCGGTTGCCCGTGGCGACGGATCAACTCCGGCTTGTAGTCGAACGTGTCCAGATGGCTGCACGCACCGCTGCAAAAAATCACAAGCACGTTCTTGGCGCGCGCCGTGATCTGAGGCGACCGCGGCGCGTACGGACTGCCCGGCGGGATCTCAGGTCGAAAGGTTTCTTTCCCCGAAATACCCGCACCCAACAGACCCTGCCGCTTCAGCAGATGCGTCAAAGCGATGGCACCCAACCCAAGACCGGTGTCGGATAGAAAACGGCGGCGATCAAGCAATTGGTGCATAAGCAAATCGAAGGATGAGAACCGTTCCTGTCTGGAACGTACGCTGTCTCATCGGGTTCATGGAATGAATAAAAACTCGTTGGCATTCAGAACCGCGCGGCAGAACGCGGCCAGACTCTGTTCCCCCACAAACGCCTCCGCCCCCGCCAGCTCTGCAGCCTCAGGCGCACGTCCAAAAGCAAGCCACCAGGCACACCGAACCTGATCCGGCACTTCGTCACCGGCATCGCGATGCAGGCGTTCCGCGAACCGCCCGGCTTGCCCGACAATGAAAGGGCTGTTGAACAGATTGAGCGCCTGCAGCGGAGTCGTCGAAACACTCCGGCGAGGCATCACCAGGCTTCCATCCGGACAATCAAACGCTCCGAAAATGCCATCCTGCTCCATGCGCACTTTGAAAGCATAGACCATCCGTCGCGATTCCTCCGGACCAAATGCTTCCTTTGGCTGGTAATGATACACATTCTCCCGATCGACATCATGCAGATAGAAACTGGGACCTCCCGCAGTCCGATCGATGTTACCGCTCACCGCCAGGATGCTGTCACGAATGGCTTCCGCCTCAAGACGCCGCGGCGGAAACCTCCAGAGCAAACGGCAACCCGCATCCACCTTCAGGGCGGACGCACGAGGCGCGCTCGACTGACGCCAGGTGGCTGAAGTGAGAATCAATCGCTGCAGGGCTTTCACACTCCAACCGCTGCGAACGAACTCATGCGCCAGCCAATTGAGCAGTTCGGGATGCGATGGAGGCGCACCGTTTCTCCCAAAATCATTCGGCGTACTCACCAAGCCCGTTCCAAACTGATGCTGCCAGACTCGATTCACAAACACCCGGGCCGTCAGTGGATTCTCCGGGTTCGCGATCCAATCCGCCAATGCCACCCGTCGCTCCTGTTCGGCCGCATCCCGTGAGAGCGTTCGCGGCTCGAACAAAGCCAGGGTGGCAGGAGCCACCGACTCGCGCGGCTCCATCGGATCCCCCCGATAGAGCAAATGGGTCTCGCCCGGCGTCGCAAAGGTTCCCGCATAGACCGTCGGGGTTTTGGAAAGAGCCTCCCGTCGGGCGCGCGCCTCCTCCAGGCGGACGAGCCAGGTTTCAGCCTGTGTCCTTTCCCCTTCCGGCAAGCCTTCAAAACGATAGACCGGCCGGGTCGCTCCCCGGGTTGCTCCACGGAACGGTTCCCGATCCTTCGAACTGGCCACTGAGACCCACGCCCCCGGTTTCCTGGCGACCTCGATCAGGTAGTCCGTCGCGACCCGATCCGCATAATTCCCCTCCCGATCACGACCCCACCGGATTCGTTCAATTCGCTCCAGTTTCGCAAACTCGAGCTCCACCCACCCTCCACCGGCTTCATTCGAAATCCAGGAATGGCTGTTCCCGTACCGCCCATCGTTCACGTGTTCCAGCTTGTGAATACTGAAGCCGGACAAGTTCCCGGAAGCCGAAACCTCCGTGCCCACGCTCGCCAATGCAACGTTCCGTTCGCTCGTCCACACCTCCAGTTCGTCGATGCACGGTTCCCCCGAACTGGTCGCGAGCACTGTGAACCGCACAAACTTTGCATCCAACGGTTCGAAAACCTCATCGTTTTGGCGGGCGTTGACCGGCTCCCGCAGCCCCCCACCAACCGCCGCATCCGTCGAACGGTCCGCCCCGGCTCTAAGCTGATAAGGAGCGAGGCGATGCTCCAGTTCCACAACCAACGCATCCATCTCCGTGCGCGCCGCATGGATTTCAGGGGAAACAGGAAGAGAACGTTCTCCGTGACTGACCCCGGAGAACAGGGCGGACATCGAATAATACTCACTCTGCGAAATCGGATCGAACTTGTGCGAATGGCACCGGGCACATCCGATCGTCAAACCAAGGAACGCGGTACCGGTCGTGTTGACCATGTCATCCAGCTCATCGGCCCGTTGCTGCGCCGTTAACACGGGATCGGGACTGCGCACAATGTCGACGGGACCACCAACCAGAAAGCCGGTCCCCACATCGACGCCCAGGGTGTCCCCTGCCAACTGTTCCCGGATGAACCGGTCATAGGGTGTGTCCGCGTTAAATACTCCGATAACGTAATCCCGAAAGCGCCATCCGCTGAGGCGCTCGCGGTTTGTCTCAAACCCGTTGCTCTCCGCAAACCGAATCACATCAAGCCAATGCCGCGCCCACCGCTCCCCATACGCAGGTTTATCGAGCACCCGATCGACCAACCTCTCAAAAGCATCCACGGCGGGGTCGGCAACAAATTCGCGCACGACTTCCGGTTCCGGCGGCAGCCCGAGCATTACCATGTACAACCGCCGAATCAATGTCACCCGATCCGCCTCCTTCGACATCGATAGTCCATCCCTCTCGAGGCGGGCACCAATGAACGAATCAATCGGGTTGCGAGTTTCTCCTCCTGAACCCACCCCAACCGGCACCGACGGCCGCTCAAGGGGACGAAACGCCCAGTGAGCATCCGGAGAGCCGGCACCCGAAGCCTGTCGGGTTGCGGCCGGCACGGATTCCCTGCCCCCCGCCCCCTCGGCACGCGTCACCCCGGCACACGCCAGCAGCGCGCAAACCCACAACACACGGGATCCAGGCAGATCCCAGATCACCGGACTCCTGCCGACTCCGACCGTTTCAAAATACACTTGTATGAAATTCATCATTTCAGGCACCCATTCCCGTTCCAACGGATCCCAACGGCCTCATTGGATCGGCACAGAGGCATGTTGCGAGAGATAAACCATATCGAGATTCCCAGGGGACGGAACCGCCAGCGGCATCGCCTCGTTGCGCCACGGCACCTGGGTACGCGGATCCACCCACTTGTGCACCTCCGCGTGTCCGTCAGCGAAGCTCAATCCCCCTGCCCCGTTGTGGGTGCTGGCCGGATAATCGATAATATGAATCCGGGCAGGATCCACTCCATCGTTCATTGCGACCGCCAGATCACCAAAATTGATTCCGTCCGGATGTTCATCGATGAAGACATACGCCTGAGAAGCTCCCATCACCCCGACATCGGAAAGTTTTCGAAACACCCGGTACTTTTTCTTGGTCAAAAAACTCAGCCAATCGTCGCGTGAATTCATTGCCTGGCTCATCGAGAGACTGCGAACGCGGGGATGGCGCCGGCCATTGATCGTGACATAGCTGCGATCGGCCGGACATTTGTAAATACCTGCCGACTGGGTATAGGATGCGAGCTTCGCGTATTGAGGATCCAGCAAACCCGCCACGTTGGTGTTATGGGGATTGGCACCGTTGTAATCGAGAACCCCGCGAACCCACCCGGAACCGGAAGCTGTCAGATCGTTCCACACCAGGTTGTCTCCATGATCATCGGCATACAGCGTCCATCCGAGTGTCAACTGCTTCTGGTTACTCAGGCAGACAATACCGTGCGCCTTCATCTTGGCTCTACCCAATGCCGGCAGCAGCATTCCCGCGAGGATCGCGATAATGGCGATCACGACCAACAACTCGATGAGTGTGAAAGCGGCATGGCCGTTTCGAAATCGTATTTTCATGCGTAAGCAATCCCATTTCCCGACATGACAACGTGGATGACTCCGCGATTCTACCGATTAACTCTCTCTTGAAAAGGCGATTCACAACCACCGATAACAAACAAAGATGACAAAGGGACAGCCTCAAAGAATTTGACACACCCCCCTTCCCGATCGAGATTCCAGGTAACCCTCTTGGAAAGGAGCATGACGCATATGAGACGCCCCCGGTTCAAGCTTTCTCCCTCGGAATCCTCGGCTGTTTATCACTGCATTTCGCGAATCGTTGCCGGGGAATTCCTGCTCAGCACCGCACCGATCAAGGAAACTCTGCGCCGAATGATGCGTCGCCAAGCTGCGTTCTGCGGCGTCCAGATCATAACATACAGCCTCATGTCCAATCATTTCCATATCCTGACCCGCGTTCCCATCCAACCCGAACTCACCGATCTGGAACTTCTCAAGCGGGTTGAAATCTTTTACGGCAAGGACGCTCCGGAGAGCCTTCGACTGAATGAGTCCATGGCGCTAGGCGGTTCGATCCGGGAACAAGAGCGGATACGCTTTCTCAAGCGCATGTACGATGTTTCGGTGTTCATGAAGGAACTCAAACAGCGTTTCAGTGTCTGGTACAATAAGAACCACAACCGGTTCGGCACGCTGTGGGCCGAGCGGTTCCGGAGCATCCTGGTCGAAGACCGACCGGAAGTCGTGCGCACGATTGCAGCTTATATCGATCTGAACCCGGTTCGTGCAGGAATGGTCACCGATCCGGTGAATTACCGATTCTGCGGATACGGCGAGGCGGCTGCTGGCAATGAACCAGCCATCAAGGGGATCGAAAGTTTTGCAGGAACCCAAGACGGTGACTGGCGCTCCGTCCTGGGTAATTACCGAGAAACCTTGTTCAGTAAATCGGGAGCTCGCAAGGCAGTCGGCATCACGGAATTGGAAAAGGTCCGAGAGATTTGGAAGGCAAAGGGAAAGTTGAGCCGATTCGAGGCATTGAGACTCAGGATCCGGTACTTTAACGATGGGGCCGTGATCGGAGCTGCGGGTTTCGTGGAAGCAATGTTCCAAAAGCACCGGGATCGATTCGGACCGAAACGCAAGACCGGACCCCGGACTTTGCGGCGTCTCCCGTTCAAGGAACTGCACACCCTGCGAGCCCTGAGGGTGTCAGCTGTGGAATAGCGGAACCAATAAGCAGCATCAGCGCGAGTTTCGAAAGTCCCTCCCCACCCCCAATTTTGGAGTGGCAGTCCCCCGAGCGCTATCTTATGGTCCGGTCTGTGAAACCCATCCGAAAGCGCCAACCCGGTGCGGTTCGTGTCCATGAGAATTAGAAGGATGCGGCGGGCAGTCGACCCTCCTGCCGATCGCAATGGCCCCTATTCCTCAAACCCGGAATCCTTATGGGGGACAACGTCATCCCCCAAATCATCGCCCAACCCGCCCCCGATTCACGCAGAGCATTCGGGGTTTTCTCCCGAGCAAACACCTCAAGAATGAATTCAACAAAAACTCTGATTGCAAGCTGCCTGACAGGACTGGTCCTGTTGGTGACATCCACCACCATCCATTCCGCCACGCCACCGAACATCGTGTTCATCCTGGCCGACGACCTTGGCTACGGCGATGTCCACTCCCTCAACCCAGCCAGCAGGATCGTCACCCCGCACCTCGATCGACTCGCCGCCAGCGGCATGATTTTTACGGACGCTCATTCGCCCTCTTCGGTCTGTACCCCGACTCGATACGGTGTGCTCACCGGCCGATACAATTGGAGATCGCGCCTGAAGAACGGGGTGCTGGGCGGTTTCTCCAGACGCCTGATTGAACCCGATCGCATGACCGTCGGCACCCTCCTGCAGGGTCGCGGTTATCACACCGCCTGCCTGGGCAAGTGGCATCTGGGAATGGACTGGCCGTTGCGGAACGGGGACGCCGCAGATGATCACGGAAATTACGGAACCGGTTACGCCGATGCCTGGCGGGTTGACTACGCAGCCCCCATTCAAAACGGCCCCAACTCGCTCGGGTTTGATTATTTCCTCGGGATCAGCGCTTCGCTCGACATGCCTCCCTACGTCTTTATCGAAAACAACCGGGCGACGGAAATCCCCACCGTCGAAAAGAAATGGATCCGCCAGGGCCCCGCCGGCCGGTCGTTCGAAGCGATCGACGTACTCCCGCGCATCACCGACAAAGCAGTCGAATACATTGGCCAGCGCGCTCCAGCCTCGAAATCGGGAAACCCGTTTTTCCTCTATTTCCCGTTGAACGCTCCGCATACTCCGATCCTGCCCGCGCCCGAGTGGCGGGGAAAAAGCGGACTGAGTGATTACGGGGATTTTGTGATGCAAGTGGACGCCACCGTCGGCCGGGTGATTGAAGCTCTGGAACTGAATGGCATCCGGGAGAACACACTGGTGATCTTCACGAGTGACAACGGGTGTTCACCCGCGGCCAACATTGCGGAAATGCAGCGCAAAGAACATTTTCCCAGCTATCATTTTCGCGGACACAAGGCGGACATTTACGAAGGAGGACACCGGGTCCCTTTCATCGTGGGCTGGCCGGCGCGCGTTGCACCAGGAAGCACGAGCGACCAACTGATCTGCCTGACCGATCTCATGGCCACCTGCGCTGAACTGGTCGGCGCAGACCTTCCCGAAAATGCTGCCGAGGACAGTGTCAGCATTCTGCCCGCCTTGTCAGGAACAGCCACGGCACCCCTGCACGCAGCAGTGGTTCACCACTCCATCAACGGTTCGTTCTCCATCCGCCAAAAGGACTGGAAACTTGTGCTTTGTCCAGGCTCCGGAGGCTGGAGCGAGCCACGCCCGGGAAGCGATGAGGCGAAAACCTTACCGCTCATCCAGTTGTTCGATCTCTCAAACGACATCGGCGAAACAAGAAACGTCCAGGACCGGCATCCGGACGTCGTGGAAGGGCTTACACGGTTGTTGGAAAAATATGTGGCCGAAGGCCGCAGCACACCGGGGCCGAGCCAGGTCAACAACGGGCCCGTCAACATTTGGCGGGCCGGACGCCCTGGAAAGCGACCCTGACACCGACGCCGGGAGCAGCGGGTTCGCACCTCAGTTGTAGGTCGGGAGAAACGAGTGCGACTCCGAATACTCGAGATGCTGCCGGGTAAAATCCTGCGGATATTCGATCTTCACATCCATAATCCCACCGGCGGCATCCCGAATCGGAGTCAATTTCGGATTAATAAAACCCGAATACGGAGCGATATTCAGCGGCTTCACCCGCTCGAGCACTTCCCGGTGAATCTCCGGATCGACCTTCACACCATAGGTCTCGACCAAGGCCTTGCCCGCTTCGTAGTCGCCTTCGGATTTAATGCGCTGAATCTCCCGCAACAACCGCCCAAACAATTCACGGAGTTTCGCGTAGTCGTGAATGACGACATACGTTTTCCCGTCCCTCCTTGTGAGTTCAGCCACGCCCGCCGCCCGTTCCATGACCCACTTGGCAATCAACTGGCGGTTCCGCATGTGCGCCTCCTCGATGTCATCCCCGAGATCCAGGCGCAGCAACTGCACCAGCAACCCGTTCTTTAAAAACCCATCGTAAGCCACGCGCCCGACATCCAACGCGGGCATCAAACCAAGCTCGATGAGTTTCGGATCCATCATGTAATAGAGCGCCACCAAATCAGCACGCGCCTCCTCAAGCGTTGACCCATAGGCCTTGAGCGTTTCTTTCGGAGTGCCGACACCGGGGTTGATCTGCCCGGAGGCGTGCCCGATCACCTCGTGCATGTCGACCTCGAGATCCAGCGCCAGCGACGCCCATTTCCTGGACAACGCCACTTCCTCCTGAGTGAACGCGAACTCCTCCAGCAACCCGCTGGTCTTCGACGCTTCGTTGTGAGCTCGCACGATGTTTCCCAGACTCACGGACTTCGACCCCTTGGTCGCACGAATCCAGTTCGCGTTGGGTAAATTGATGCCGATCGGTGTGGACGGGGAAGAATCGCCCGATTCCATCACCACACTAATCACCTTGGCCGAGATCCCCGTTACCTCCTTCTTCTTGTGCTCGCTCTGGATGGGCGAATGGTCCTCGAACCATTGGGCGCTGCCGCCGATGGTCGCGATGCGCTTGGTCGCGATTGGGTCCCGGATCGAAACCACGGATTCAAAGGCGCCCCGGTATCCCATCGCATCCCCATAGACCTCGATGAACCCGTTGATCACATCGATATCCGAATCAATGTCCTGCACCCAGGCGATGCTGTAGTTGTCAAACACACGCAACTGACCGGTCCGATAGAAAGCGATCAGCAACTCCAGCGCCTTTTTCTGCTTGTCGTTCTCGGCAACCGTCACGGCCTTCTCCAGCCACCGGACCACCTGCTCGATCGCCTGGGAGTACATGCCTCCCACTTTCCAGGTTCTTTCATAGATCTGACCGTTCTTCTTGATGAGCTTCGAATTGAGTCCGTGGGAAATAGGCGTGGCATCGGAAGGATCGTTGGCCTGCGCATAAAACGCCTCGACCTCCGCCTGGGTGAGCCCTTCATAATAATTGTTGGCCGAATCCGCCACCAAATCCCCACCGGCATCCTGATTCACGCGCTTGGCGTCGAGTCCAGGATCGAACAGGATTTGCTGCACCTTCGCCGTGAGTTGCTCGACCGTCTGCCCATCGAGCAACGGCAGCGACGTCGCATCGGTGTGCCAGATCAATTCCCGGAGATATTCCATGGGAAATCCCGGATCGATCTTCCTGCTCGAATAGTGATGGTGAATCCCGTTCGAAAACCAAATCCGTTTGGTAAACACGAGAAAGGCCTCCCAATCGGGTCCCATTCGTTCCCCCTGGTAACCGCGCACGATCGCCTCAAGAGTGCGCCGGATATACAGGTTGTGCCGGTAGTTCTGGTCGTAAATCATGTCCCGCCCCGACAGGGCCGCTTCGGATAGGTAATAGAGGAGTTTTTTCTTGTTCAACGGCAGTTCATCAAACCCGGGCACCTGATAGCGCAGGATCCGCAAATCGGCGAACTGCTCGGTCTGCCACACGAAGGAACCGTCCTCCCCCTCCGGAGCCTGCGCCCGTACCTTCAGCGAACCGCCCGTAACCAGCGCAAGGATCAACCCGAGAAATGGAATTGTCTTAGACATCCCCGAAATTGGACAAATCCGAACGAAGAATGCAAACAGAATCCCGTCCGTCCGCCGGTTTCCGGTTTCACCGGCGGATTTCCGTGATAAGCATTCCTCCGGACGCTCCCCTTACTGGTACTCCAGAACGGTGACCCGGCAGCGGATGTCGCGGCTCATGCCGCATTCTTTTCGACAACAAACAGGAGGGTTTCGGAAAAGCCGACAAACACGCGGCAGAAGCCCTTCTTGAGCCACTTGGACACCCCGCTGCGTCTGCGGTTGAGGAAGGTGTAATAGATCTCCGTGACGTGCAGGTCGTTGAACTCGAAAAGATGCTTCAAGGTCGCCAGACTGAAGATGACCTTGTGATCCGGGTGCTGATGTTCCACGTGCAGGAAGGCATGCAACACCTTGGTCAGCCACAATGCGTTCGGCGTGGAGACCACCAGGAGCGTCCGGTCCCCCATGACCTGCTTCAGGTTGGTCAGCGCCAGCTCCAGGTTCATCAGGTGTTCGATGGTCTCCCCCAGGATGATGACGTCGGGATCATAGTCCAGCCCTCCCAGCTGATTCATGTCAAAAGCAAGGATGTTTCCAATTCCGTTGCGTTTGAGCAGCTCGATCGCGCCCTCGTCCACATCGATGCCCAGCACATCATCGGCCACACGACCGATCTTCTGGTGCAACAACAATCCAGCCTCCAGTTTGCCCTGAGTGTAGGGCGCGTCGGTGGCTCCCACATGCAACACCCTTTTCCCCCTGCACAGGTCCACGATGACCTCGTCCCGGGAGCTCTTGAATTTGGAAAGTTGTCTTAGATTGTAACGCATCCTATCCAGGCCCTTTCACGCCAAGCCAGTCCGGTTCCGGGCAGCGTCCGGACCAACCGGTCAAAACGCCCCGGGAGTCCCGGTGCGGAATTTCGCGCTGTAACCGGCAGGAATCTGCCTTTTCAAGGCGGACTCACTCTTAGCCCTCCAGGTTCCCGGGCACAAGAGGAAATTTCTCCGCATGCAGATGGAGGAAGTCACCGGCGCGGCCACCTGGAAACTTCGAGCAGTTGGGTCGGGTGAACGAGGGTGCCCGCATTAGCCATTCAATTTACATAAAGCCGTCCCTAAAGGCTATGACACGCGCTTCCCTGCATTTACCTGCATTTACCTGCAAAGCGGCATGGAACTTGAAAACCTCCACAACCCGTTGATTGTTTGGGCTTTGCCATGTTTAAAGGTGGTGGGTTGGGTGGGACTCGAACCCACGACCAACGGCTTAAAAGGCCGCTGCTCTACCGACTGAGCTACCAACCCATCTTGTTGGAAAACACCAAAACCCGAGCGATCGGACGGGTACTATGCCTTGATCAAATGAGTCGGCAAGCACTTTTCGACATTCTCCCATTCGAAGTCTCTTTTTCATGCACCGCCCTTCCGTCCGAGTGATTGCATCCCCTGTTCAACAACCCCATGAAATTCCTTGCGGCCGGAGCTTCGGGAACCTTGAATCAGCGGCTCTTGAAAATGCAACCATGATTTCGGAAACAGCAACATCGTCCCTGCTGAAAGGCTATCGCCCCACACCCGGAGCCTACGATGAAATGGTGCATTCCAGCGGCAGCCCCCGCGAATCCTGGGTCGGCTTGATCCAGGCTCTGGATCGAATGGGTCCCGAAGAGCTGGACGCGCGCCAGGAGTCCGTCAACCGCATCATTCAAGAAAACGGTGTCACGTACAACATCTACGGAGACACCCAGGGCTCGGGACGACCGTGGGAGCTGGGCCTGATGCCGCTTGTGATTCCGATCAATGAATGGCGCAGCATCGAGGCAGGGTTGATTCAAAGAACCCGACTGCTCAACCTGATTCTCTCCGATTTCTACGGACCTCAACGGCTGCTGCGCGAAGCCGGCCTTCCCAGAGCCCTGCTGGCGGCAAACCCAAATTTTCTGCGACCCTGTTTTGGCATTCGCCCTCCGGAAGATTTGTTCGTCATCATGCACGCGGTGGACCTGGCCCGTGCGCCGGACGGGCGCTGGTGGGTTTTGTCCGATCGCACACAAACGCCCTCCGGTGCCGGATACGCTCTCGAGAACCGGATCGTGCTGTCGCAGGTGCTGCCGGATGAATTCCGCGAAGGACATGTCGAACGTCTGGCCGGTTTCTTTCGGATCCTGCGCGACACCCTGCAGCGCCTGGCCCCCGCAGCGCGCTCCCAGCCCAAGGTCGTGCTCCTCACCCCGGGCCCTTACAACGAAACCTATTTTGAGCATGTCTATCTGGCCCGGTATCTCGGATTTCCCCTCGTGGAACGGGATGACCTGACGGTGCGCGACCGGAGGGTGTTCCTCAAGACGCTCGAAGGTCTTCAGGACGTCGACGTGATCCTGCGCCGTGTCGACGACACCTACTGCGATCCGCTCGAACTGCGGGCAGATTCGATTCTGGGGGTACCCGGCCTGCTGGAATCCGCCCGGGCCGGGAACGTGGCAATTGCCAACGCGCTTGGATCCGGAGCCGTTCAGACACCCGCCATCACCGCGTTCCTCCCGAGCCTCGCCCAATGGCTGCTGGGAGAAGAGCTGCTCCTGCCCTCCGTCGCCACCTGGTGGTGCGGGCAGGAAGCGCAGCTGGCCTATGTGCGGGACCACCTCCGCGAGCTGGTCATCAAACCTGCGTTCACCTGGACCGGTGCGGAACCGGTCTTTGGCGGCCGACTCAAAGCCCGGGAACGCCGCGCTCTGTATGCCTCGATCGAGAAGAACCCGTTCGCATTTGTTGCTCAGGAAGAGGTCGCCCTGAGCACCGTCCCGGTTTTGGCCTCCCAGCAACTCGCGCCTCGCCCCATGGTGCTGCGCGCCTTTGTCTGCGCAGGTCCCTCCGGCTGCACGGTCCTGCCGGGTGGCCTGACCCGGGTATCGACCGCCACCGACAGGCTCGTCGTCTCGATGCAAAGCGGCGGAACCAGCAAGGACACCTGGATCCTCGCCGACGGCCCCGTCAACCCATTGAGCCTTCTGAAGGCCGCAGGCGGCATCGTCCGGCTCGAACGAGCCGCTGCCGACGTGCCCAGCCGTGTGGCCGACAATCTTTACTGGCTGGGACGTTACGCCGAACGCCTCGAGGACACGGTCCGGCGCCTGCGATGCCTCACGGTGCGGCTCGTCGGGGAGGCCAGCGGCGACAACACACCCGACCTGGAGGCCCTGATCCGGGTGCTCATCAGACTTGATTTGATCCCGTCGGAATTCGAGGACTCCCTGTCCGGTGTGGAGGGTGTGATCCATCGACTCATCTTCCGGAAGGATCATCCCGGCTCCATCGCGGACATCGCTTCGAGACTCGGAAGCCTCGCGTTCACGATGCGGGACCGACTCTCCTCCGATACCTGGCGGATTCTCAATCGCCTGCAAAGTGATCTTCGTCCCCGCTCCTCCCGCATGGCCCCGGGAGCGGCGCTCGCGCTTCTCAACACGCTGATCCTTGACCTCGCCGCGTTTGCCGGAATGGAAACCGAGAACATGACGCGCGGACACGGCTGGCGGTTCCTGGAAATTGGCCGTCGCCTGGAGCGTGCGACCAACGGTGCCACCCTCCTGCAGGCGGGCCTCGCCGTGGAAGCCCTCGGATTCAGCGCCCTCGACCCGATCCTTGAGATGGCCGACAGCACCATCACGTACCGCCGCCGCTACTTCGCGCAGCCGCAATGGCTCTCGGTATTGGATCTGGTGCTTTCGGACGACACCAATCCCCGTTCCCTGTCGTTCCAGCTCGGAGCCCTGGGACAACATGCTGTGAATCTGCCATCGACTTCCCCCGAAGGCACCCAGGTGCAGGAATCCCTCCAAATTGAAACCCTGCACAACGCCGTGAGAGCATTTAATCTCGAAGCAGCGCTGGAGGCGGAATTCGAACATGAGGATACTCAGCTCAGCGATCAGTTGGCCGGATGGGCAAGCGACCTCCGGGGGCTTTCAGACGCGCTGGCTCGCCACTACTTCACCCACGCGGACACACGCGTCAGTTGACCCGGGAAATGCATCATGCCAACCCGGATCCTCCTGAAGACCAGTCACTCCGCATTCCCGTTTCCAACCTGCGCCCGCGACCCGATCACCCGTTTCCGCCGACCGAGTGACTCATGAAATACCGAATCCTTCACAAGACCCGATACGACTACGAAGTGGATGTTTCGCTGTCTCAACACATCGCACACCTTCGCCCTCCCTCCAACGCCCGCCAGCGGTGCACCGAATTTCGCCTGACCACCAAACCGGCCACGGCGCTCAAGGCGGACCACGAGGATTATTTCGGAAATCCCACCACTTTTTTTTCGATCCAGGGTGATCATCGCCGACTCGAGGTAACCGCCCGGAGCGTGGTCGAAGTCATGCCCCTGGAACTTCCGAACCGGGAGCAAACACCGCCCTGGGAAATCGTGCGTGACCGCTGCCGATCGGAAAAAACGGGGCCCGCAGCCGACGCGGGCGACTTCACGTTCGAATCGCCGATGATTCCCCATCTGCCAGGGCTCCTCAACTACGGTGCCCCGTCCTTTCCTCCCGGCCGACCGATTCTCACGTGCGCGGGCGATCTCACCGAGCGGATATTTCAGGATTTTAAGTTCGATCCCAAAGCAACGACCGTGGCCACTCCAATGGAACGGGTGATGAAAAGGCGACGCGGGGTCTGCCAGGACTTCGCCCATTTTCAGATCGGCTGTTTCCGGTCGCTGGGAATACCAGCCCGCTATGTGAGCGGTTACCTCGAAACCTCCCCACCCCCCGGAGTCGCAAGGCTCATCGGTGCGGACGCCTCTCACGCGTGGGTGCAGATCTTCGTCCCGGACCTCGGGTGGGTGGACATCGACCCAACGAACAACGTCTTTCCGAACGATCGGCATGTCCTGGTTGCCTGCGGTCGGGACTTTGACGATGTCAGCCCGATCCGCGGCGTCATGGTCGGAGGGCAGGAACATACCCTGTCCGTGTCAGTCGATGTCGCTCCGTTGACGCCGGGCAAACCAGCCAAACCGCGCGCAGACCCTTCGCCCAGCGGACCCTTGGCATAACCCCAATCCGGTTTCGAAACGAATCTCCGTCACACCCGCGTGTTTCCCGGTGCGCGCCCTCAGACACCGTGAAAACCGCCCCAGGCTCCGGGGATGGGTGGGTGTAGTTCGTTGACATTTGAACCCGGGGTCCTATCGTTGCTTCGAACCATTCAATCTCATGAAACCATCCCGCCAATTCTCTCTTTTCACGCTGACCTGCGGTCTGCTCATGACTCTTTCCGCGCAGGCTGGCAGCTTGATTGCACCCGGTGCAAAACTCGAAAAATTGTCGGGTGACTTCAAGTTCACCGAAGGCCCAACGGCTGATTCGGCCGGAAACGTTTTTTTCACCGATCAGCCGAATGATCGAATCATGAAATGGAGCGTGGAGGGCAAACTGACGACTTTCCTGCAACCGGCAGGACGCTCCAACGGGATGTTCTTCGATTCCAAAGGCAATCTGATCGCGTGTGCCGACGAGAAGAACGAACTCTGGTCAATCTCACCGAACGGCAGGACCACCGTCATCTGGAAGGGGCATCAGGACCGGCTTCTCAACGGGCCCAACGACGTCTGGGTACACCCCAACGGAAGCATCTATTTTACGGATCCATTCTACAAGAGGCCCTGGTGGAGCCATGACGCACGGCCGCAGGACGGAGAGCACGTCTATTTCCTGTCGGCGGATCGCAAATCGCTCACACGGGTCACCACCGATTTGAAACAACCCAACGGCATCATTGGTTCGGCCGATGGCCACCAACTGTTCGTGGCCGACATTGGCGCGCAAAAGACCTATCGGTATGACATCCAGTCCGACGGCACGCTCGCCCACAAAACCCTGCTTTGCGAACTCGGTTCAGACGGCATGACTCTGGACGTGGATGGAAACCTCTATTTGACCGGACGCGGTGTGACCGTGTTCGACAAGGCAGGCAAACAAATTGAGAAGATCCCGGTGCCAGAAGGGTGGACCGCCAATGTTTCATTCGGAGGCGCGGATCACAAAACGTTGTTCATCACAGCGAGCGAAGGATTGTACTCGATCCGGTTGCAGGTCCGGGGTGCGAACGCGGCGAAATAAGGGGTCACGAGCGGGAGCGCAAACTCCTGATCCAGCTCCGGGGCTCCGCCGAGAACCCGGGTAAATCAAACGGACCCCGGGATTGCGTCGACGCGCCAACGCCATGGCCATTCAGGCCTCTCCGCGCGGCTCTTTCCACAAGGCACAATTGCAGAGAAATTCCGAATCCCGCAGGGAATGGAACTTATTCCGGAACATCACTGATTCCATGAAAGCACATTTGATCCTCCGATTCACCCGATCGCTTCTCGCAGTGATCGGGGTCCATATCCTGTTGTCGGATGTCTCCACTGAAGGGGCGTCACCTGGAAGCGAACCCTGGCGACCCCAGTTTCATTTCACTCCTCCTCGGAACTGGATGAATGATCCGAACGGAATGCTGTTCTTCGAGGGGGAGTATCACTTGTTTTACCAGTACAATCCAATGGGGGATCGCTGGGGTCACATGAGCTGGGGCCACGCCGTGAGCCGGGATCTGACGCGGTGGCAATCCCTTCCCCTCGCGCTCGCCGAAGAGAACGGGGTCATGATCTTCTCGGGCAGCGCGGTTGTGGATTGGAAAAACACGAGCGGATTCCGAACCGGGAAGACGCCCCCCCTGGTGGCGATCTACACCGGCCATTACACCGAAAAACCACTGCAAAACCAACACATTGCCTTCAGCAACGACCGGGGGCGCACCTGGACCAAGTTCTCCGGAAATCCGGTGTTGGATATCGGCGAGAAAGACTTTCGCGATCCAAAGGTTTTCTGGCACGAACCCACCCGGCGCTGGATCATGACGGTCTCCTGGCCCGTTCCCCGGAAAGTCCGCTTTTACGCATCACCCAACCTGAAAGACTGGACTCACCTGAGCGACTTCGGGCCTTCGGGATCCACCGAAGGCATCTGGGAATGCCCGGATCTGTTTCCCCTGCGGACCGAAAACCGAACGACGGAGAGGTGGGTTCTGATCGTGAACGTTGGGTCCGGCGCACCAGCCGGGGGGTCCGGCTGCCAGTATTTTGTCGGCACCTTTGACGGCACCCGTTTCGAATTGGACCCGGCCGCCCAACCCAAGCTCCCGGCGGGTGCGGCCACACAACCGGCGCTCTGGGCGGATTTCGGGCGTGATTTCTATGCCGCCGTTTCATGGAGCGACATCCCAAAGGTGGATGGACGCCGTTTGTGGATCGGATGGATGAGCAACTGGGTTTATGCGCAGGACGTCCCCACTTCCCCCTGGCGCAGCGCGATGAGCGTGCCCCGCGAATTATTGCTCGGCGAGACTCCGTCGGGACTGCGCATGATTCAGAAACCAGCGCGGGAACTCGCGAGGATCCGGCGCAACGCCCATCAGCTGGAGGGAAGCTCCATCGCGGACGCCAACGCATGGATCACAAATCTCGGTATCAAGGGCCATCTCCTCGAAATCGCGGTTGAGTTCGAAGTTCGTTCGAACGCCGGGGAATTTGGAGTGTCCCTCCACAGTTCCTCCCGGGAGGAGACCCGCCTGACATGCAATTTGAGGAACGGACAACTTCAGCTCGATCGGACCCGCTCGGGCCGCGTCGATTTTCATCCGGCGTTTTCGGGGGTGCACTCCGGACCGCTGCGCGCAGTCGACGGAAAGGTCGGGCTTCATCTGCTCCTGGATACCGGGTCGATCGAGGTTTTCGCGAACAACGGGGAAACCGTGTTGACCGATTTGATCTTCCCGGAGGGCGCCGACTTCAACCTTCACCTGCTGGACGCCGGGGAACCGGATCAGACTCGGGTCAAGTCGCTGAAGATCTGGGAGCTGGCCCCATCTGCGCCATAACCGGGGTCCCCGCCCCTTCCCGGGCCGGGAAAACGTGGTTCCGAACGGAAAACCACGGCCTCGCACTAAAAATCGCTGGATTCGCGTCGCACAAGAGCGCACTGTCGCCTTGTCAGTGGTGGATGCCGCTCCCGGCCCTCCACGAGCGTTGGCGGAACAAATTTCATAAATAGACGAGCATGAGCAAAAAAGCAAAAGAACCGGTCACGGCTCCGATCAGCCCTCGGGTCAGCAGCACCGCTGACAGCCTCCGACACGATTTCGAACGTCACCTCAGATACACCCTTGCGCGGGATCGTTTCACGGCGACAGCTCGCGACCGGTACGTCGCTCTTGCCCACACGGTGCGGGATCGGCTCATCGAACGCTGGATCGCGACCCAGCAGACCCATCACAAGAAAAACGTCAAACGAATCTACTATCTGTCCCTTGAGTTCCTGATCGGGCGGCTGCTCGGCAACAATGTGATCAACCTCAAGATCGAGGACGAGTGCCGGGCCGCGCTCTCGCAACTGGGATTGGACTGGAATCTTCTGCGTGACCACGAGGTCGACGCCGGGCTTGGCAACGGCGGGCTCGGGCGGCTGGCGGCCTGTTTCCTTGACTCCATGTCGACCCTCAATCTCCCCGCTGTGGGTTACGGTCTGAGATACGACTTCGGCATCTTCAATCAAAAGATCGTCAACGGCTATCAGGTGGAGCAACCGGATGACTGGTTGAAACTCGGCAATCCGTGGGAGATCACGCACCCGGAGTTTTCGTTTGAGGTGCGGTTCAACGGACGCGTCGAACAACGCGAAGGTCCCCACGGTGCCGAATGGGATTGGCTCGATGGCACCACCGTCATCGGAATGCCTCATGACCTGCCGGTGGTCGGGTATGGGGGCAGGACCGTCAACACCCTGCGCCTGTGGTCTGCAAAAGCGACTGAAGAATTCAGTCTGGATGATTTTAATCGCGGCTCCTACGTCAGCGCCGTGGAGAACAAGGTCCATTCCGAGAACCTGACCAAGGTCCTTTACCCGAGCGACATTGTGTTTCAGGGAAAAGAGCTCCGCCTGAAACAGGAGTATTTCTTTGTTTCCTGCAGCATCCAGGACATCCTGCGGCGGTTCAAGGCGGACGGCAATCCGTGGAGTGCGTTTCCGGACAAGGTATTCGTGCAACTCAACGACACTCACCCGGCGCTGCTCGTTCCCGAGTTGATGCGCCTGCTGATCGACTGCGAAGGACTGCACTGGGACCAAGCCTGGGAGATCACGACCAAATCCACCGGGTACACAAACCATACCATCCTTCCGGAGGCTTTGGAAAAATGGCCCATGAGCATGATCCAGAACCTTCTGCCCAGGCACCTTCTGATTCTCTTCGAGATCAACGCACGATTCATGCGCGAGGTCGCCATCCGTTATCCCCTCGACACCGATCGACTGCGCCGCATGAGCATCTTCGAGGAGGGCGGGGACAAGAACGTCCGCATGGCGCACGTGGCGATTGTCGGTTCCTGCTCCGTGAACGGCGTTGCCGCGCTGCACACGCACCTGCTCAAGGAGCGTGTGCTTCGGGATTTCGCCGAGTTCTGGCCCGAGAAGTTCAACAACAAGACCAACGGGATCACCCCGCGTCGCTGGCTCCTCAAGGCAAACCCGCCGCTGGCCGAATTGATCACCAGTTCCATCGGCGACGGCTGGATCACGGATCTGGGACAACTCCGCCAATTGGAGCCCCTGGCCGACAACGCCGCGTTCCGGAAGAAGTTCCGGGCCGCCAAACAACAGAACAAGGTGGCACTGGCCCAGTTCATCGAGCAGACCATGGGAGTGTCGGTTTCGCCGGACGCCATGTTCGACGTGCAGGTCAAGCGGCTCCACGAATACAAGCGCCAGCTCCTGCTCGTCCTCTTCGCGATCGTGCGGTACATGCGGATCAAGCACGATCCGCAGCTGGATGTTCCGGCGCGCGTGATCCTGTTTGCCGCCAAGGCCGCGCCCGGATACTTCATGGCCAAGCTGATCATCAAACTGATCAACGCCGTGGGCAACGTCATCAACCGCGACCCGGCGGTCAACGGAAAACTCAAGGTGCTGTTCCTTCCGAACTACCGGGTGTCGCTTGCCGAACGCATCATTCCGGCCGCCGACCTGAGCGAACAGATCTCGCTGGCGGGAACCGAAGCCTCCGGTACCGGGAACATGAAACTTCAACTCAATGGCGCGCTGACGATCGGCACCCTCGATGGTGCAAACGTCGAGATCCGGGAACAGGTCGGTGATGAAAACATGTTCGTATTCGGCATGACCACCGAAGAGGTCGAACAACGCCGCACCACCTACAATCCCTGGGATATTTACGGGAGCGACCCCGAGATTCGGGGAGCCCTGGAGCTGATCCAGAAGGATTTCTTCAGCATGCTGGAGCCGGGCATTTTCAAGCCGCTGATCGATTCATTGCTGGAACATGGCGATCGCTACATGCTCCTGGCGGATATGCGCAACTACATCGAGACCCAGGAACGGGTCGACGCCTGTTTCGTGAACAAGACGGATTGGGACCGAAAATCAATTCTGAACGTCGCGCGCGCCGGACATTTCTCCTCCGACCGGACCGTCCTGGAATACACCCGGGAGATCTGGAACGTGAAACCGGTGGAAGTTGGCGATGCCGCACCGCCCGAGCCCCGGGTCCGTTCCTGAGGCCGCAAGGTCCCGTCCGAGACCACCATGGAGAATGACCGCTGGCACGGTCATTCAGATCCGGTCATCGACTGATCCGCGGAACGGCCCTTTTTGAAGTCCGGCAATTCGAAGCAAGGCCTCGCGGATCACCCGTTCCAAAGAGGCCGGCAGGTCATAATCCAGCGCTTCGACAAGATGCTGGTACGCTGGCGTGACTCGCCCGAGCACGTCCAGCTGGATCAATCCGATGTGCGCATGGGCCTCTCCAAGCCCAGGTCCTCGGGGGTAATCCCTGAGATGACGTTGAAACACGGTCAACGCAGCGGTTGGATGCCCGGCACCAAAAAGCCACTCACCCAATTCGATTGAATCGGCAGGGGAAAGAATTCCGCGCGCACGCCCCGCCGGAATCGAGAAATAGAGCTCCGCAGCCGCAGGGAAATCGCCCCTGCGAAGAGCCCCCGCCAGATGATCGTGCGCGCTCTCCTCCGACGACACCCGGCGTGCTTCGGGGGTAAATTCAATCACCGGCTCTTTCTCCTGCCTGCGATTCACCAACCATGCCGCAGCCAGACCTGCCAGAAATCCGCCAATGTGAGCTCCGTGCGCGACACCGCCGCCCATCCCTCTCCCTCCAAAAACAAAGGGCAGGAGATTATCAACCACCAGATAAAACCCAAGCACCCAGCGCGCCGGCACAAGGATGACCTCCATGAAGAACGGAAACAGCAAAACCCAGAGCCTGACCTTGTTCCGAGGGAACCACAGAAAATAAAAACCCAGCACGCCCGAGATGGCACCCGAGGCTCCAACCAAGGGAATCGGCGAGTTGGGCGATCCCAGCGCATGGAACAACGTCGCGGCGGCCCCCGTTGCCAGATACCAGCCCAGGAACGGCAGCGCCCCCAGCCGATGTTCCACATTATCCGCATAAATCCAGAGGAACAGCATGTTCCCAAAAAGATGAAGAAACCCTGCGTGCAGGAACATGGACGACATCAGCGCGATCAGGGACGGGTCTGAAGGACGGTATCCGAAGGAAAAAACGAACAGATCGTAGGCTGACATCTGCCCCAACATGTCGCGCACGCTGATACCGGGAGGCAATCCCTGACCGAAGACCGAAAGATACTCACGCAACCGGGGGTCCCGCGGATCCACCGGACTGGAACTGAGCGGAAGCGTGATGAGAAGAAACACCGCGACATTCAGCGCCAGCAAGCCGTATGTCACCCACGGAGTGCCTTTGGGATTGGGTTGATCGCCGAGGGGAAGGATCATAGACGCAAGTCCTCCCTCTTCTTCATGCGTTCAGGTGCGTCGGATCAGCAGGCACTTCAGATCAATTCGCGCATCGGCTTGTACTGGCTGTCCAGCAGGTAGCGGGGACGCCCGGACAGATCGGGAATGGTCGCGGTGGATGTATCGATGCCGAGGTTGTGGTAAAGCGTGGCGAACACCTCCTGGAAATGCACCGGCCGATCGTGGGCCTCGCCGCCCAGACGGTCGGTCGAACCAATCACCTGACCGGTCTTCATCCCTCCGCACGCGAGCAATCCGCACGACACCCGCGGCCAATGATCCCGCCCGGCAGTGCTGTTGATCTTCGGAGTGCGACCAAACTCGCCCCACACCACGACGGACACATCCTTGTCCAAACCGCGTTGATGCAAATCTTCCACCAGAGCGGTCACGCCCTGATCCAGCATGGGCATGTCTTCGCGGCCTCGTTTGAAGTTGTCGCCGTGCCAATCCCAACGGCTGAACGCGAGGGTCACACAGCGGACCCCGGCTTCGACCAGACGACGGGCCATGAGAAAGTGATCCAGGAGCTTGGGTCCGCCGTCGGCCTGTAAGTTGGCCGACCCCCGGCCATAGCGGTCCCGGAGTTTGGGGTCTTCCTTTTCCAGATCCAACGCGTCGGCCAGCCGGCTCGACGTCAGGATGCCGAAAGCCGATTGAGTGAACGAATCCATGCCCTCCATCATCCGCGACTGATCGCAGTCGCGACGGAACTGGTCAAAACTGCGAAGCAACCCGCGCCGGTCCTCGAGCCGTTCGAGACTCATGCCATTCAGGATCATGTCGTCCTTGCCGGGTCCGTTCGGATTAAACGGACCGTGGGCGGGACCGAGAAATCCGGGTTTGCCGGGGTCGGCCCACGGAAGATGCCCCATCTTTGGAGCCAATCCGACAAACGAGGGCATGTCCGGCCGCACGGCACCCTGGAGCTTGGACAGCACCGCCCCCATCGACGGCCATCCACCGGGCACCTGCTCCTGCGGAGACCGACCCGAGAGACACTGCAGGGACCAATGGGAATCGACCGCGCCGACCAGGGATCGGATGATCGTCAGTTTATCCATCATTCCGGCCATGCGCGGAAACAGTTCACAAATGCGGATGCCCGGGACTTTCGTGGAAATCTCAGTGAACTCACCGCGGATTTCCGAGGGCGCGTCCGTCTTGATGTCGAACATGTCCTGATGCGGCGGTCCACCGGGCAGGAAGATCATGATGACGGCTTTATGGGAATTCTTGCGACCGGCCACGGCCTCGGCCTTTAAGAGCTCGGGCAGACTGAGACCACCCAACCCGAGGGCACCGATCTTGAGGAAATTTCGCCGCGAGACCCCGTCACAAAACCGGGAGTGCTGATTACCTAGGAGCGTTAACATGGCGAAAACAGGTTATTGCGAACCGATTGAGTTGCATGACCATTATGGGAACCGGCCTATTATCTGGCATCCCGCCCAATTTGCAAACCAATTCAGATTGAGCTTCCAGCACGGATCAGATAGGTTGCGACCTCGATTTGAACAACCGCGGATCACCCACACAGACACTCTATGAAGTCTCAGCTGCCCGATACGACCCTAGCGTCAGGCCTTCGAACCTTCGCCCTGATGGCGGCCGGACTTGGGTTGCTCCTGCTGCTGATCTTCCATGACAGCCTCAGCACGCAGCTGACCCTCTTCTCGAACGACGGACCTCTGGGGGCGATCAACAGTGCCCAAAACACAACGGTGACGGCATTTACGGGGGCCTGGGGGGATCTGAACTGGATTGGCAGCAAACTGCCAAGCGCGGCGCCCGACATTACATCGCTGTTGAGCATGGCGCTCGGTCCGCTGCTGTTTTCCAAGTTTTACGCGCCCTGCGCCCTGCTCATTCTCGGACTCAGCGCGTGGGCGCTGTTTCGTCAGCTTGGGTTCCATCCGGTGGTCTGCGCGATCGGCGGAGGTGCCATTGCGCTGAACACGGACCCATTCTCCTATGCGTGCTGGGGGCTGGCGTCGCTTCCCTTGACCCTTTCGGCGGCGTTCCTCGGGCTGGCGGCTCTGGGCAACCTGTCAGCCGGCCGGATCTGGCTCCGGGCTGTCCTGGCAGGGTGCGCCGTGGGGCTGGGCATCATGGAGGGGTTCGACAACGGGGCGATCCTGAGTCTGTATCTTGCGGCCTTCGCAATCTTTCAATACTGGCATCACGCGCGGGAATCGAAGGGAAACCCGCAATGGGCTCTCGCGCTGGTCGGAGTCGTTGCTGTGGTCGCCGCCATCACCGCCGCACACACGCTGTCGACACTCATCGACACCCAGGTCCAGGGTGTCGCCGAAGAAGCACCCGGTCAGGGTGCCAAAGCGGAGCAGTGGGACTTTGCAACCCAGTGGAGCCTGCCAAAGATCGAGACGCTGCGAATCGTCGTGCCGGGGCTGTTCGGGTACCGGATGGATACGCCGGATGGAGGGGGATACTGGGGAGCCGTAGGGCAGCAACCCGGATGGGAAGAACATCGGCAGGGATTAGCCCGGCATTCGGGATCGGGTTTCTATGCGGGCATTGGGGTCGTGCTCCTCGCTTTCTGGGGCATTCACCGGTCCTTTCGACGGGACGGGAGCTGTTTCAGCAATCGCGAACGCAACGCGATCTGGTTTTGGGCGTTTGCAGCGCTGATTTCCCTGGCCTTGAGCTTTGGACGCCACGCGCCGTTGTATCAGCTGTTCTATTCCCTGCCCTACTTTTCGACCATTCGGAATCCGATCAAGTTCCTGCATCCGTTTTCGATCTCGATCGTCATCCTGTTCGCCTACGGTCTGGAGGGGCTGTGGCGGCGGAATTCGGGCAGCAGCATTCGGAAATCCGAATCGCTCAGGGAACATCTGGCGCTCTGGTGGAAATCGGTGGATCGATGGGACCGGAAATGGACCGCAGGGTCCGTCGGCATCGTCATGGTCAGTCTGCTGGGCTGGCTGCTCTACGCTTCCTCGAGCCGCGAACTCCAGAAGCACCTCGCGGACGTTGGGTTCGGGGATCCCATTTCCCTGGCCGGTCAGGTGGCAGGATTCAGCGTCCGCGAAGTCGGCTGGTCTGTTCTTTTTCTGGGCATGGCGGTCAGCCTGACCGTGGTGGTGTTGAGCGGGTGGTTTGGCGGAGCGCGCATGAAATGGGCCGCCATGCTTCTGGGCGCATTGTTGGTCGCCGATTTCGGTCGGGCCAACAATCCGTGGATTATTTACTACAATTACCAGGAGAAATACGCGCTGAACCCGGTGCTCGAGACACTCAACGAGAAACCCTACGAACAGCGGGTTTCAGGCCGGCTGCACCCGCTCTCGG
>JAIPJX010000047.1 GCA_021733945.1 Verrucomicrobiota bacterium
CACCGGGACGGTTCGCGCGAATGGCAGTGCGGTTCGTGCCACCTTTTCAGATCTTCAACCGACGTGGTGCTTGGAGGTCAGATACTTTTTCCAAATAAGCCAATGGAAGCAACGGTTCGAAGAATTCTGTCTTGCACCCCAAGCCCGCCTCGACGAGATTGAAGTGGACACTTTTTTAATTTCTGATAATTGGACCAAGGTCAACAACCTTGGAAAAACAGAGTATTCTTATGAAAGCATCATTCACACTACGCGTCTGCCTGGGCACCTGCACCCTGCTGATCGCGGCAGCCACCCTCGCCACCGCAACCGCCCAGGTCGAAAAAGGCAAGAGTCGCCCCATGCTCACCGAGCAATTCATGGAAGGTTCCATCAAACCACACACCACCGGCATCAAGAAGGGACTGGAAGCCGGCCCCAGCACCGATGAAGCCTGGAAGGAACTTGCGGTGCATGCCGCCATCCTCAACGAAGGCAGCTATGTACTGATGGAAGATGGTCGTTGCCCCGATTCCGTCTGGGCCAATGCAGCCACAAAAACAATGCGCAACGGAAGTGAATCGTTGCTCAAGGCAATCGATCACAAGGATCTGGAAGCCGCCCGCAAGGCTTTTGGCGAACTCTCCAAATCCTGCAAGGAGTGCCACGAAAAGCACAAAAAGAAACACTAGCCCATTTCGACTTTTCGGACCGAACGTCTGAAAGGGCGCACGGCATCCCTTCCCTGCGGCCGGGTGAACCCATTCCCCGGCCGCATTTTTATTCTCCCGTCGGGCAGTCGTCGAACCCGGGGGGAAAGCGAGCCACCCGGCACTTCGGTTGCCACTCAAAAAGGTGCGCCCAGCGTCATGCTGAGCCGGTCTGATCCCTGCCGCCCTTCCGACACCTGCCGAGCCGGGACCGATTTCCCACCTTCCCGGACGCCCCAATCCCTCGACCCAATGGCATCGGTTTGACTTTGAAGCCAGCTTCAGGTCAAGTCTGCCGATGCACATTCGGAAAAGAAGAATTCAGAGTTTTCAGATCGGCCTTCTGTTGATCCTGAACACAGCCGTTTCCCCGCTTCTGGCTCAGGCGCCCGTGGTCCCCGGATTCGATCGACCGGCCCCATCCAGCAAGGCCACCGACCTTGGCGAACTGCTCCTGGGAGAACTGAACTGCCTTTCCTGCCACACCGCCAGCGACGAAGTGGCGGCCCGGATCTGGACCAAACAGGCCCCCGACCTTTCCGAAGCCGGTAAACGCCTGACTCCGCAGTATCTCCAGAAATACCTGTCGGACCCCGACTCCGTAAAACCGGGCACCACAATGCCCGACGTCTTCCATGCCTCTGAGCCGCGTGCCAGGCAGGGGGCCGTCGAGTTTCTGGTCCATTTCCTGGCTTCCCGCGGAGGTCCCATCCCGCCCTCACGCGCCGGAGGCACAGCAAAACAGGTCGAAACCGGCAAAAAACTTTTCCATCAGATCGGGTGCGTCGCCTGTCACGGACCGGAGGAAGGGGATTCCACCCTTCCCAGAACCCCACTGGGCAACCTTGCGCTCAAAACCACCGTCGACGCCCTCACGGAATTCCTTTTGGATCCACATCGCATCCGTCTCTCCGGCCGGATGCCCAACCTCTGGTTGAGCAGGGACGAGGCCGCGGCGATCGCCGTTTACCTGCTTCGTGAGCAACTGGACAACCCGCTCTCACAGGCTGGGAAAAAGCCGCGAACCCAGGGTCTGGACTACGCCTATTACGAACTGGAGGCACCACAGAAACTGCCCGATTTCGCTTCCCTGACTCCCACGGCAACGGGCGGCGTCCCCGAAATCACCCTGGATCTGCCGACCGGCCACCGGGCCGACGACTATGCCGTTCATTACTCGGGCCAACTCGAGATCACCACCGCCGGGCGTTACACCTTTGAGACCCGCTCGGACGACGGCTCCCGTTTGTGGATCGACGGCAATCTGGTCGTCGACAACGATGGAATCCACGGTTCCCAACCGCGCTCCGGTCGCGTTGAGCTGACCGAGGGCGAACACCGCCTGGAGGTCGGCTTTTTCGAAAGGGGGAACGATGAAGTCCTTCAGGTGCGTTGGAAGGGACCGGGCATCCAGGGAGGGCTCCAGCCCATTCCGCCCGGCTCTCTTTGGCGTTCGGGCGGCGATCCGATGATCCCGCTGGAGCACGGTGATTTTGTCGTCGACCAGGCCAAGGCACAGATGGGAGCACGCATGTTCTCGGCGCTGCGATGCGTCTCCTGCCATGCGCTGGACAACCTCAAGCCGATGGTGCCGGCCCCGGCGTTGGCCGGGCTCAACCCGGACTCACCCACGGGTTGTCTTGGCACCGAGATCCGCAAGGGCCTTCCCAAATACGATTTGTCCGACGGGCAACGCACCGCCCTCAAAGCCGCTCTCAATAATCGCGCCGCTATGGCCGAAGCGCTCTCTCCAAAGGAGACGGTTCACAAGACTCTGACGACGTTCAACTGCTACGCATGCCATCAGCGCGACGGGTTTGGCGGCCCCGACGATGCACTTGCTTCGACTTATTTCGGAGTGCTGAACGCAATCGATCTGGGCGAAGAAGGCAAGATCCCGCCCCGCCTCGACGGAGTCGGCTCCAAACTCAAACCCGAAGCTTTGGAGAGCATTCTCAGTTCCCGGCAACTCCACATCCGCAGCCACTACATGGCGACCCGGATGCCGGGCTTCGGACTCGAGAACCTCGCGCCGTTCACCCGATCCGTTGGCCTTGCCGATCAGATTTCAAGCAAGAGACCCGAACACCCCTTCAGTGTGGAAGCAGCCACGGCGGGGCGCCAATTCGTCGGAGCCAGGGGCCTCTCCTGCATCGCCTGTCACCGGATCGCGGGGCAGAACGGGGTGGGCATTCAAGGCATCGATCTCGCGACAACATTCGACCGACTCACGCCCGACTGGTTCGAGCGGTACCTGCTGAATCCCTCGATTTTTAAACCGGGCACGCGGATGCCGTCCTTCTGGCCCGATGGAATGTCGCTTTTCCCCGATCTCCTCGGGGGCGACACCGACAGACAGATCGCCGCCATCTGGGCCTATCTTTCCCTGAAGGACTCGATGCCGTTCCCGGAAGGAATCGTTCCGGAGGGCCCCGTCGCTATGGAGCTGGTGCCTTCCGATGCTCCGATCGTACACCGCACCTTCATGAAGGACGTCGGTCCCAGGACCGTGCTCGCCGGCTATCCTGAGAAGCTCAACATCGCATTCGATGCGAACCAGGTCCGACTGGCCAAGGCATGGCGCGGGCGGTTCTTCGATCAGTCCGGTGCCGCCAGCGGCCGAACCGACGCCTTCCTGGAACCGCTGGGCGAAGCGATCCTGGATCTTCCACCCGGGCCGGCATTCGCCATTCTAACCAGCGACGACCAACCCTGGCCCATCGGCGACAAGTCCAGCCGCGACCTCGGCGGCCATTTCTCCGGATACACATTGGACGCGGAACGACGTCCCATCCTCGCCTACGAACTCCAGGGCGTGAGAATCGAGGAAACGCCCAGACCAATCCTCCAACCGGGTGGATCGATTCTTGCCCGACAGTTCCGGCTGCATCCCGGTGGAGACACCCGCACGCTCACCTTCCTGGCTGCAGCGGGCGAAACCATCGAGAAGACACCCTCCGGTTCGTATCGCGTCAACGGAACCCTTGAAACAACCTTGAAGCTGCCACACGGAATCACTCCGAGCATTCGGCGTCAGAACGGCCGAACGGAACTTCTGGTGCCGATCGCCCTGAACCAGGCGACCGTGGAATTCGAACAAATCATTCGCTGGTAGCCCTGGTCCACGCATTATTATGAAAACTTCAACACTTCTGTTCGCCCTCACCGCGCTCCTCGTCGCAGGTGGCACGCGCGCGGCCGCGCCTCGGGAATCGGACTACTACTCCATAGAAACTTTTCCCACCGAGACCACCCCGATGGAAGTCAGCGGGATGATGCTCCGGAGTGACGGCCGGATGATGGTGGCAACCCGGCTGGGCGACATCTTTATTGTCGAAGGAGCCTACGGCGACCCCTCCCAGGTCCGGTTCCACCGCTGGGCCAGCGGCCTGGCACAACCCCTCGGATTGCTCGAACACGAGGGCTGGATCTACTGCGCACAGCGCGGGGAACTCACCCGCCTCAAGGACGTCGATGGAGACGGCCAATGCGACGTGTTCGAAACCGTGTGCGACGACTGGCAGATCAGCGGCAACTACCACGAATACAACTTCGGCCCTCGGCTCGATCGCGAAGGCTATCTCTGGGTCACCTTGAACAAACCCTTCGGCGAAGGTCCCTACGGCCAGGCCGACTGGCGGGGTTGGGCCGTGCGCGTCGATCCCAAAACCGGCACCATGCAGCCCATGAGCGTCGGACTGCGTTCCCCGGCCGGCATCGAAACCAGCCCCTGGGGCGACATGTTTTACACCGACAACCAGGGTGAATGGTGCAACGCCTCCAAGCTTTCCGTCCTTGAGTTCGGGGATTACCACGGCCATCCCTGGGGGCTCGCCAGCCAGCAAAAGGCCGGTGCTCCGTTCGACGGAATGCCCCAGCCCATTTCGGGCACCTGGATGAAGGACATGCACAAGCAGATTCCGCAGTTCAAAATGCCCGCCGTCTGGTTCCCCTACGACAAAATGGGCAACAGCCCCAGCGGAATGAAATGGGACCTCACCGAGGGCCGCTTCGGTCCTTTCGCCGGCCAGCTCTTCGTGGGCGACCAGCATCATTCCTGGATCATGCGCGTCTGCCTCGAAAAAGTGGAGGGCCACTGGCAGGGGGCCTGCTTTAATTTCATGGAGAACTTCCAGTCCGGCATCATCCGTCTGGCTTTTGGAAAGGATTCCTCCCTGTTTGTCGGCATGTCCAACGCAGGCTGGGGCAGCCGGGGCAACAGTCCCTGGGGACTTCAACGAGTGCGTTGGACCGGTACGACAGCCTTTGAAATCGAGCGCATGTCAGCCCGACCGGACGGATTCGAGCTCACGTTCACCCAACCCGCCGATGCCGCCGCCGCCGCCAATCCCCTCAACTACAAGATGGAAAGCTACACCTACCGGCTCGAAAGCCGTTACGGCGGTCCCGAGGACGACAAGAAGAATGTCCAGATCCTTTCGGCCACCGTGTTGGATGGCGGGAAACGCGTGCGCCTGATCATCGACCCCATTCGCGCCGGGTATGTACACGAACTGCACCTGTCCAACATCCCGGCAGCCGATGGCACCGGACTGCTCCATTCGGTCGGTTACTACTCCCTGATCAACATCCCGAAAAACGTTGCCCTCTGACTCCCTGGCTCGGACCGCCAGCATCCGGCGGTCCGGAGTTCCTGCCGCCGAATCCACGAAAATCCAAAAAGTCAAACCGCTCGCCGGGACGGTTCACGCTAACGCGACCGTTCGTAGGCTGGTTTCCAAATCCACGGGAGCACGCCCACCCGAACGGCCCACGCCTCCCACAAGGATACCAGCCGTTTTGTAACATCGGGAAGTTCACGGGCTCGGTCGATCAGCTCCGATCGGTCCTCTTCGATATCATACAATTCCCACGGCCCCGCCGCTTCTTTTGCAACCAGTTTCCATCGCCCGTCGCGCACCGCCCGGTTGCCCTCATGCTCCCAGAAGATCGGTTCCCGCCTCGCCACGGATCGGCCGCTGAACGCCGGTCGAAGGCTAACCCCTTCCATTGGGTGGATCGTTTGGCCGTTGAATTCGCGCGGATAATCCGCTCCAGACACATCCACACAGGTCGCCATCAGATCGATCAAATGCGCGGGCTGGGACTCCAGACGGCCATGCTTTTCCCGATCGATGCCCCGGGGCCAGTGCACGATCAGGGGACTTGAAATGCCGCCTTCGTGAACCCAGTGTTTGTATTCGCGGAACGGCGTATTGGAGGCATTGGCCCAGGACACTCCGTATCCCAGGTAGGTGTCTGCCGGGCCGGCCATGACCCCCCTGCCCCGCCGCACCGGATATCCGTCGCGGGTGAATTCCGGAATCATTTTCTTCTGCAGTTCCGTGGCCGCCATCGGTCGCACGGGCCGATCCGGGCGCGCCTCGAACTCACGCCCCCGCCCCATTCCCTCCGCGCACCCTCCGTTGTCCGCCAGGAACAGAAGCAGGGTGTTGTCCCATTGACCGGACTCCGTCAAAGCCTGCACGATCCTCCCAATACCCTGGTCCATCGAATCGATCATTGCGGCGTACACCTCCATCAAACGGGATTCCCACTCCTTGAGCGGCGCATCCTCCCAGGCGGGAGACCGGGGATCCCTCGGAGACAAGGGCCACCGGGGATTGATCACCCCAAGCTTCACCATGCGTTCGCGGCGTTCCTCACGCAGCACGTCCCAGCCGGAATCGTAGCGCCCCTTGTATTGATCCATGTCGGCGGGCTTGGCATGCATCGGCCAATGCGGTGCGGTGAACGCCACATATAGGAAAAACGGCTGCTTCGTTTTTCTTTCCCCATGGTCTCGAATGTAGGTCGCGGCATGATCGGCAATTGCATCGGTATAATAAAACCCTTCACCGGGCGGCACCTGGGTATTGCCATCGGTCAGCGAATTCGGGTCATAGAAACTACCCGCCCCATGGATGGTTCCGAAAAACCGGTCAAACCCACGCTCAAGAGGCCAATTGTGTTTCGGCCCCTCCGGCGCGATATATCGCGTCACGTGCCATTTTCCAGACATGAAGGTGGCGTAACCACCTTGTTTCAATACTTCAGCGATGGTAAGAGATTTGCGGTTCAGATCCCCCCGGTAGCTCTCCAAGCCGCGATCCTCCATCATGTGTCCAACCCCGGCCTGATGAGGGTAGAGCCCGGTGATCAGGGAGGCGCGCGTGGGGCAACACCGGGAGGTGTTATAGAACTGCGTGAACCGGACCCCGTGAGCAGCCAGGCGATCAAGGTTTGGAGTCTGGATCTCACCTCCATAGCAGCCAATGTCGCTGAAACCCATGTCATCGGCCATCACGATGACTATGTTCGGGCGCTCCGGTTCCAACGATGCAGCTCCATCGAATTGGGGGAGCAGCAGACTCCAGAGCGCCCACGTGAACACCGTGTTCCACCAGAGTTTCGGCAATATTCTCATACCCGCATTCTATCTCAAACCGCGACCGCTGACGACACCTGGTTCTCATGGAACGAATCCGTGTCCACACAATGTCCGCCCCCGCCGATTCACCCCTTTACTAGGTCGAACACCACCGATATGGTCTGGTGATGGTAAGTAGCGAAACCAATCCCTTCAGGCCGGGCAGCACCGAATGAGAACCTGCGGAGTCACGTTCCAGAAACTCTGTTGCATCCTGCTTCTTTGCCTGTCGATGCAAATCGCGACACCGGCTGAACCCTTGAATTTTTACATCGATTACTCCCTCATTCCGGACGAAGCGGCGATGCGGGCGCACGACCTTTCGATCGTCAGCCCGCAGGCACGCTTCGACATGACCCGGGTCCACAAGACCGGACAGGAAATCTACGCGTACATCAGCGTGGTGGAAGTGGCGTCCGACGCTCCGTACCGACCCAAACTCGAGCCGAGCGGCATCCGCCTCATGGGGACCAACGAACTTTGGAAGAGCGATTTCGCCGATATCGCCGCTCCGGAATGGACCCGGTTCGTGCTCAAGGAACTGGCCGCACCCATTGTCGAACAAGGGTTCGATGGCTTTTTTCTGGATACGGTCGACAGTCACGAACTTCTCGCCAAAGGTTTCCCCGACCGCGCCGAGGAATTCCGAAAAGGCATCATCTCCCTGATCAAAGCCCTCAAATCGGCACACCCCACCAGGAAAATCATCCTCAACCGGGGATTCCCCATCTGGGAGGAACTCAAGGAAAGCATCGACGGAGTGCTCGTGGAATCGGTGTTCCAGACATTCGAGGGATTGGGTGGCAAATACAAGCCCGTGACGAACTCCGACTCCGATTGGTTGATCGGTCATATCCGGAGAATCCAGGCTGCCAACCTGCCCGTGTACGTGGTCGACTACTCGGATCCCAGCCGTGCCGACCTGGCCATGGCCACGGCAAAACGAATTCAGGACCTGGGCTGCCATGCCTTCGTGACCACCCCGCAACTCAACGGCGTCACCCTGGCCCCCATCCACGAAAAGCCCCGACGCCTGCTCGTGCTCTTCGGCAATCAGGACACGGAAGCCCTCCGCGTTGAATGGGCGACCGACAGCGAACTCAAGACCACTTCACAGTCGCCCCTCGAATGGCTTGGATTTGAGATGGATTTCCTCAACCTGTCCCGGGATCCGCTCCCGGAAACGCTCGGGGGAAAATACCTGGGAGTCGTCATTGACCGGAGTCTCCGGATTCCCGTGGAACAGGAACTCAAAACGGTGGACTGGCTCATCGCCCAAAAAGACGCTGGAAAAAAAATCCTGTTCCTCAGCCAGTTCCCCACTCTCGAACCCGCCACACAAGCAAAACTCTTCCGGGCCTTTGGCATCGGAGGCACCGGAGACTCGATCTTTCCCGTGACCCAGCTGACCTCACCCATCATTTCCCCGATGATGAATTTCGAGGCCAAAGTAAATCTTCTCCCGACCCGCTATCGGGACGTGCAGGCACCAGCCGGATCCAAGGTCCATCTGTCGGTGCGCGGCATCGACGGCAGGGGAGCCAACCGAACCTTCGATGCCGTGTTCACGACGCCCTGGGGCGGCGCGGCGATTGAGCCCTACATTTTTTTCAGTCGCCCCGACACCGTGCCCTTCTGGTTGCTGAACCCGTTTGACTTTTTCACCGAAGCCCTGATCTCCGAACCCTTCCCCGTTCCCGACACCACCACACGCGATGGACAGCGGGTGTTTTACGCGCACATTGACGGTGACGGTTTCCGCCACCAGACCACCGTGGAAAAGGGCAAAACCTCGGCGGAGATCATTCTTGAACAGGTCGTTCAAAAGTATCCCCTCCCGTTCACCTGCTCGGTGATTGAATCCGAAATCCGCGGCCTGATCACCGATCAAAAACCAGGGGACGAAGCACGAATGACGGCCATCGCCCGGGAGATGTTCGCGCTGGACAACGTCCAGGCCGCGTCCCACGCATTCACCCACCCCTTTTATTGGAACGACACGGACCGCGAATCCGCTTTGTACGAAAAACCCTTCCTCGATCTGATCCCGCCATTCACGATGAAGGAAATTGATGTCGAACGCGAGGTCGTGGGATCCGTGAAGTTTATTCAGGAAAGACTCCTGCCGCCAGGCAAACAGGTGGAGATTTTTCTGTGGTCGGGAAACTGCCGCCCCTTTCCGGAGGCCATTCGGCTGACCCGCGAACTGGGCATCGAGAACATGAACGGCGGCGACACCACCCTTTCGCGCCGCAACCCCACACTCACCCAGGTCTCTCCGCGCGCCATTCCCTGGGGTGATGAACTTCAGATCCACGCAGCCAATCAGAACGAGAACGTATACCGGGACCGCTGGAAACCCTATGGCCAAAGTGACATTCCGTTCTACGGAGGATATATTCACGCCATCGAATCGTTCCAGCAGACCGGGTCCCCACGGCGGCTCAAACCGGTGAACGTCTATTTCCACTTCTACAGCGGCGACTCGCTCATGGCGCTCAAAGCGCTCACCAAAGCACTCGACTGGTCGGTGGAACAGCCCCTGCATTCCCTCACCGCCAGACAGTATGCCCAAACCGTCCGCGACTGCCGCAACACCAGACTCTTCAGGGCTCCCGACAAACGCTGGATCCTGGTGAACGACGGCAACCTCAGAACCTTTCGGATCGACCGCCCGACCGGTTTGCCGGACATCTCCCAATGCGAGGGGGTCACCGGATACGCGGTCTCCGGGGAGCACCTCTATATTCACACCGACGGCTCGCCGCGCGTCACACTGCGATTCTCATACCAGCCGAGCGCCCATATCTACCTGATCTCCAGCAGCGCCGAAATTGAGTTCACAAACCTCGATCCCGAATCGGCCGAGTTTTCCGTCTCCGATCTCCGCCCCTGCCGGGTCACTCTGGGCGGCGCCTTCGCCGGCGCCCAGTACGAGGTCCGCATCAACGAGCAACCCACGACCCTCAGGGCCGACTCGAAGGGACACCTGGCGCTGACCCTGCCAAACACGGCACGCGTCGCGCTCAAATCGCTCAACCGCTGATCCACGCCGCCTCATGCGCCCCGGACTGAAATGGCTCCCGTTTCTGAACAGAGACCAGGGCAAGGCCTTTCGCCCTGTCCCCCTTCGGATGCTCGCGGGTCTGATCATCGTCTCGCTCACCCTCGCTTATTATCTTCTGCCCTCCAGTCGCAAACTTCTGGAGCGGCAACTCGAGGACGGGCAACTGCCACAGGCTCTCTCCACCCTGCGTGACATCCCGTTGAGCGAACGGGAAACCGACCCCGCCTTTTTCGATCTGCTCGAGCTTCAGCTCGTTCGGCAACTGCTCGACCCGACCGAACCGCGCATGGTGATCCGCCAGCTTCTCGAAGCGGCGCATGGGTATGAAGCCCACGGGTTCCGTGACGCATTTCTTGTGGAAATCCTCACGATGATCCGAAAGGCACCCAACATCGAGCAGGCCCACACCCTGCTCAGACCCGCCATCACGCGCATGCCACAGCGGGGGCAGCAGCGGATTTATCTCTACCTCGCCAACGCAGCCCTTTCCGCCGATCAACCCGTCTTGGCCCCCCAACTCTATGTTCAGTTCTGGCAGAGTTCGCCCCGGGCCGAGGAGACCACCCACGAGATGGCCAAACTCTGGCGTTCGGCCGGCCACGCCCAGAAGGCACTCGACACCATCGAAACGTATCTCGCCGACACCGGGGTTCTGCCTGTAAAACTCACCTTTCCGCTCGCCCGGCTCCGCATCGATCTGTTCCGCGAAACAGCCCAACCCGGCCTGGCTTTCGAAGCCCTCCGCGAACTCTTCCCAACAGTCACCCCCGACCATCAGGCCGAGGTGTTCGACCTGCTGATCTCCACCGCACTGGAATCAAGCCGGACTCCCGAAGTCCTTCCGATCGTTCAGGCGCGAGCCGAAAAATCGCCGGAGGACGCGGCACTTTGGAAACGGCTGGGTGAACTGGCCGTCTCCGGAGGCGACATTCCGGCGGCCATCCAGGCGTATCAGCGGCTGACCCGGCTCCAGCCTGCTTCGGCCGAAAACTGGGGAAAGATCGGGCAGTTGAGCGAATGGAACACTCAGCCCAACCAGGCATTTGACGCATACCTCAAGGCCCTCGAACTCCGGGACACGGCGGGCATTGAACGTTTGGCCGACCTGAGTCAGGGCCTGTATCGGGACGCAGAACTGGCCCTCAAACTGGAGGAACTCGGCGACCTGATCGATCCCAGCCGGTTTCCCCGACAGTTCGCCCGTCTGTACGGACGTGTGGGGGACTTCGACAAAGCGCGAAAACTTTACACAGACCTTCTCAAGGCACCCGATGCGAGTGCGGAGCTCCTGATTGAATACGGATCCTTCCTACAGGCACTTTCCGAGTTCGAACCCGCCTACGAAGCCTTCCGAAGGGCCTCTCTGCTGAAACCCGGAGACCAGGGCATCCTCAAGGCGCTGGCCGAAATTCAATTCCGGCTCGGCGACTATTCCCGTTCGCTCCTCGACTATCAGGCCCTGCTCAAATCCAGCGACGAAATCGAGGTGTTCGAAACCTACCTGCGACTGGCCGAGTCACTCGGCAATCTCGAGGGAATCATTCAAGGGTTGCGCATCAAGATCGCCGGGGAAGTCGAGGTGTCCGACTACGACTACGAACGACTGGCCCTGTTCCTCAACATCCAGGGCAAACGGACCGAGTACCTTCAGACTCTCGAACAGGCACTGGAACGGTTTCCGGACCGCAAGAACCTTCGGGAAACCACCGCCTACGCGTATTCAGACGGCGGGCAACTCAAGGAGGCCCTGCGGCATCTGGAACAACATCCGGACCTGAGAACCCACCCCAGGCTGGTCCGGTTCTACGTCAGTGTGCTCGCCCAGATGCGTGAGTTCGAAAAGGCTCTGGCGTTTTTTAATTCCGTTCCCGCGAAACGGGTTGCCTCGGCACCGCTCATGGAGCTGCGCGCTTACGTCAACGAAGCGGCGGGAAACATCGATGAAGCGACCCGGGTCTACTCTCAGCTCTACGAGGCGGAGCCCAGGAACGCCCGGTACGCGCTGAATTATGGCCGACTCTTGAGCAGCATTGGCAAGGCCCGGCAGGCCGAAACCCTGATTGCCCCATTCCTCAAGGACGCAACCCCGGAAACCTCCCGGTTGGCCGCTCAAGTGTACTCCGCTCTGGGCGATTTCCAGGAGGCCGAACAACTCCAGTTCCGGTTCCTGAAATCGGGCCCACAAGCCGCCGAGGCTCCGCAGGCCTGGGGGTTCCTTGGCGATCTCCGACTGGTGCAGGGAGACCGCAGGGGTGCCAAACGGGCCTACCAGACGGGGCTCAACGAGATGTTTAAAGACTTCGCCCCGGGAAACCGCTCTCTCAGCGCACGGTAAACTCGCCGCCCATGGCTTCTCTCGCTTCACCCGCTCAAACCCGACCCCGAACGCTCCGGGTTCGCGAACTTGCAGTCCGGGCACCCGCGGATCAGGCGGATCCGGCGGGCTCAACCATCAGGAAACTCCCCAGCTACTCGCGATGGATTCCTTTGGCGTGCGCCCTCCTGCTGCCCTTCCGGGGTTCCGCTCAGCAAACCAACGCTCCACAGCCAGACTCCCCCGAAGCTCGGGAAGATGTCGCCGACGCACGGGCTCTGGAACTCTTCGGTCAACTGGGCATCGAACACCGCCGTTACCTCGTCTACCTGTATTCCAGGCTGAACAAACCGAGGATCGCGTCCGTTCTGGCCGACCGCATCCTGTCCGAGTTGCCCGGCGACAAGCAGACTCTTCTGACCTTGGCTTCGATGCACATTGATCAGAAGAACGTCGATGCAGCGCTCTACTACGGGCACAAGCTGACCGAGCTCTTTCCCGGAGACGAACAGGCCCGATATTATCTGGGTGCCGCCCTGTATCTCGCGGGTCGGTTCGCTGAATCCAGGGACACCCTTCAGGGCATCAAGCAGGAACGTTACAAGAACAGGCTCTATCCCTACCAGGGCGACCTGGCCTCCGCGACTCTCCTTGCCGAAGACTGGCACAGGGCGCTGATCGCCTATCAGGAACTTCTCCAGCGCCACCCCCTCACCCAGGAGGTCCGGTTGAGCGCACGGCGCCTGGTCGAACGACTCTACCGTCTGCACCTCCCCCAAATCTCGTTCGATGCAACCGCCAACCTCATCAACTCCGGCAGCTTCTATCGAACCCGCCT
This sequence comes from Verrucomicrobiota bacterium, assembly GCA_021733945.1. Lineage (GTDB taxonomy): Bacteria > Verrucomicrobiota > Verrucomicrobiia > Limisphaerales > SIBE01 > JAIPJX01. Next base: position 13,339 of record JAIPJX010000047.1, read on the forward strand.
CGATTACCAACGCCATGTCACAGACGCCAGCCTGCTGTTGGTGGAGGTGAGCCGGGACGACACCGAAGTGCTGGAGCGCCCCCTGCTTCGCAACCGACGGACGGACCGGACGGATCTCCTGATCGGCCTGCAAACCGTGTTGAATCCGAAATGGACCTCGCGCCTGTCCCTCGGCGGATCCTCCGGCTCGGGCCCGGTCGGCAGCGCCAGCCTCATACGCTCGTTCGGAGAACGAAAAATCATGACGCTCGAAATAGACGGCAACGAACCGTCCCTCGAAGGGCTCCTGTTCCAATCCCTCGACGGCCGGAGAGACCGGGCCGTGTGGTCGACGGACTATGCACTTGGAAAAAACTGGGTGATTCTCTCCGAAATCTACGGCTGGGAATCGGTCATCGAACGAAACCGGATCGGGACGGGTTACGGCGGCAACTGGAATCTCGAACGAATCCTGATCCACAACCGACCGGATCTCCGCGTTGGCTACCGGGGCATCTGGACCCGATTCTCCCGGGACACCCGAGACACCCGCCTCATTGCTCCAGCCGCGGAACCCGGTCTGGACCTGACCGGACGCACCACGCTTCTCCAAGGTCTTCTGCTCCCCGAATTCCACAGGCACGGACTCTACGCCAGCTGGCGCGGGCAACTCTCCAGCGCGCTCTCCTACAGCGCCTCCGCCGGCATGGACTATGACATCACGCTTGGAATCTTCGCCAAGAACGGGACTCTTGGCATCGACTACTTCCCCACTCGCCGGATTGAGCTGAAAGCCGAGACCCGTTACGCAAGCAGCGCGAGGACGGCGGACGCCGCCTCGAGCCTCTGGCAGATAAATGTTGCCTTTAAATACTGGTTCTAACTAACCTGCTGATTGTGGCGAAATTCAATGCTTTCATAGCCCTGGTCCTGCTGGGAGCGCTCGCCGGATGCGCTTCCTTTTCCAACTCCCTGAGCCGGACCACCGGTGAAGCAGGAGCCATGCGCCTCTTCGTACCCCCGTTCTTCAATGCAACCGGAGACGAACATGCAGGACGCGCTCTCACGGAACTGACGGTCACCGCCCTGCTCCACCGCGGAATTCCGGTTGCACAAACCGAAGCCGCTCTCGCAAAGACCCGGGTCGAGGACGCCCCGGACAAACCAACCCTCTTTCTCGAAACCGCCAAATCGCTCGAAGCCACACATCTCTTGGTTGGTACCGTGCACGAGTATCGGTACAAAACCGATCTGGACGGAAATCCAGCCGTGGGAGTCACGCTCCGGTTGGTGGACGCCACCGACGGCCGCACCGTGTGGCAGGACAGCGAGTCTGGAGTGGGCATGCTGGCCGCCTCGCTGAGTTCGGTGGCCCAGCGCTCGATCCGAAAGCTCGTCAACAAGATCCCATTTTGAACCCGGGCACCGGAGGGGGAATCCCTCAACCAACCTGCCGTTCCCGGACACCCATCCACAGAATTGCCAGCCGCTTCCAACCGGCCCGGGCTGCAGGTCCCACAGCCCCGTGAAACCGTCCTTCATCAAATCCACATTCGCCCATCTGCCGCACCGCAGTGCCGCGATCGATGCGGGCATGATCCTCGGTTTCCTGTTCTTTCTGAACGGCCTGTTCTCCCCACTCGACCTCGGGTGGCTCACCCTGCATCCGTCCCCCTATTTCCTACTGCCCCTCCTGATGGGTTCCCGCTACGGCTTTGCCGCCGGGTCCCTGTCCGGGCTTATGGCTGCCGGCACAATCGCCTCGGGCCTGATGTTCCTGGAAGCAATGCCGTTTGCGACCCTTTTCAAGCTCCACGGAGCACTCCTGGGGAACTTCATCTTCGTCGGCGGCATCTGCGGCGAGCTTCGTCGCGGATTCCGCAACAAGGAAGTCCAGCTCACACAACGCAACGAAGTCCTCCACAAACAACTCAGGGACCTGGATGTCGATCTGGCCCTGCTGCGCGAATCCAAAGCCGAACTCGAAGAAATGTTGGCCACGGAAAACTCCGAACTCTCCACCCTGGACAGTGAACTGCGCCAGCTCTTTGACGCCGACGAAGAGGAAATATTCCCAAGCCTGCTCCTGCTTCTCAACCGGCAACTGCGCATCACCGACGGGGCCATCTACACCGTTGCCGAGGACGACTCGCTCAAAAGACGCGCCTGTTTCGGGCAAACCGATCACCTTCCGGAAAAGATCGATCCCGGGGAAATCGAAATCATCGATCTGGCCGTTCGCAACAAGACAACGGTGACCCTGCCGGAGATATGGAAGGATGCCACACCGCACCACGCCGATTATCTCATCGTCGTGCCTCTCCTCAACTCCGAGGAAAAGGTCATGGGCCTGGTGGCCGTCACCAACATGCCTTTCATCGCACTGAACCGGAAAGCGGTCAGCCTGGCCTCCCTGATCTGTCGCTGGGCGTCGCGCATTGTGGAAAAACGAATCCTCACCCACACCTCGTCACAACCGGAGCAAGGCAGGCTCTTTGACACCGCGTTTTTCCGGGAACACACCGAGCTGGCCCTTGATTCCTACCGATCCCACGGTTTGCCCGCCTCCATCGTGCTCTTCACCGTGCCTCCCGATTGCGGGATCAGTCAAAACCATCTCGAACGGGCGATCATGGCCAGCGTCCGCAGCGGGGACTGCCCCGCCGTGCTTGATCTGCCCTCCACCCACCTGACCGTGCTCCTTCCGCTCACCGGAGAACGCGGCGTGAGCATTTTCATCAACCGAATCCTGATCAACTGCCGCAAGGACCCGAAGCTGGCCAAACACATCCGCTCCCGGTGGATCCGGTTTGAATCTCATCAAAACCTCGACTCCATTTGGACCGAGCTGACCCGCGATGTGGAAGAACCTGCTCTCGACGCTTAGCCTCGCGCTGGCCGCTCTTCTCGAGGCGTGGACCCTGGGAGTGTTGATCCAGGGTGCCTCCGATCCCGCTTCGCTGGAATGGCGCCCCGCGACGTTCCATGCCTTGGGGATCGCGCTGGGAGCATTCGGATTCCACCTCACCTGGCCTCAGTCCCAGCGCCGGAACCGATTCGCGTTGACCCTGTTCTTCACCGCCCTCTCCCTCCCGCTGCCGCTGATAGGACTCATACTCATGGGTGCCTTCCGACTCGTGCTCCGCCTGCGCCCCAGGCACATGCGGAACACCCAGTATGTGTTCGGGGAAAAACCGTTTCTCACCCTGGAAAAGCCCGAGGACTTCCAATTGCAGTCCGTCCGCTCCGTTCTGGAGATTCTCAGCAGCAAGGACGAAAACCTCCGCCGGACCGCCATCATCGGGTTGCGCTCTGCCGACCCCAAGAAATCACTTCCCCTCCTGCGCAAGGCCATCCAGGACAGCGACGAACAGGTGCGTCTGCTCGCTCAAACCCAGTTCAACCGGATCCTTGCCAAACTCGAGACCGCCGTCAAACGCATGGAAGCGGGCCTGCCCGACTCCACCCACCGGGCCTCCGATCTGGTCGTGCTCGCAGAGCATTATCACGAACTGGTCTATCTCGCCGTCAGCAGCCAGGAGACCGAGTCCATCTACCTCGAGCGGGCCACCCAGCTGTTGACCGAAGCACTCGACCTCAGCCCCGATCTCACCGCAGCCCGTTTTCTCCTGCTCCGCTGCCAGGTCAAAACCCCCGACATTGCAGGCGCCAAAGCATCCGTGCAAACCCTCTTGGCCTCGGGGTTCCCTGAGAATTCCCTCCTGCCGTGGATGGCTGAAATCTGTTTCGTCGAACGGGACTGGAACACCTTTCTCAAAACCCTTCGCAAAATGGATGCTTCGCCATCCTGCGATTCGAGACTCGCCGACCGCCTCGCCTTCTGGCTTCGCCCGGCCAACCGCACGGAGGTGCCAGCGTGACCCCGTCCACCAGCGAACAAGTGGCGGATGTGGCCCTCTTCCTCGAGGGCACCTATCCCTATGTTCTGGGAGGCGTTTCCTCCTGGGTCGACCAGATCATCCGCGGCCTGCCCGAACTGACCTTCGCGCTCTTTTACCTCGGAAGCGAAAAAAAGCCCGACCAGGAAGTCCAATACTCCCTGCCCTCCAATGTGCTTTCCCTCTCCGAGGTCTACCTGCACGACCGCATCCCGGAGAAGGATCTGAAGCCCGGACGCCTGCCCGAGCACCTGCGGGCACAGGGATACGAGTGTTGGAGCAAGTTTTACCTCGCTGAAACCCAGGAGGAACAACTGGCCGCATTCTGGACCATGATCGACGGCCTGGAGGCGATGGAGGGACATATCACCTTCGGGAACCTCACCCAGGATCGGGCACCCTGGGAAATCCTCATGGCCGCCTACGAACGGTTTGCGCCGGACGAATCGTTCATCGATTTTTTCTGGACCCTGCGATTCCTCCACATGCCGCTGTGGACCCTCTGGAAGGCCCGCACCCTTGTGCCCCGCGCCCGCATCTACCACAGTGTGTCAGCCGGATACGCCGGTTTTCTGGGAGCCATCAGCGCCCGACGGCACGGGGTCCCCTTCTTGCTCACCGAACACGGGATTTACACCAAGGAACGCATCGCCGAGATCAGCCAGGCGGACTGGATCTACGAACAGGAGAATTATCGCGTGACCTTCGCCGAGGGACTGGGCCCGCTCAAACAACTTTGGATCGGGCTCTTCGCGTTCCTTGGCAGAATCGCGTACGAACAGGCCGGCAGCATCATCACGCTTTACGAGGGAAACGCCCTGACCCAGGTTGAATTCGGTGCCGACCGGGCCCGCATCGAAATCATTCCCAACGGAATCGAACCTTCGAAATTCGACGGGATCCGCGACCGGATCCTGAGCCGGTGGAACCCGGAACCCGCCATGAAATGCGTTGGTTTTGTCGGGCGCGTGGTGCCGATCAAGGACGTAAAAACACTGCTGCGCGCCGCCCGTCTCCTGATCGAACGGCGCGATGACGTTGAGTTCCTGATCGCCGGACCCTATTCGGAGGATCCGGATTACTTTGAAGAATGCCAGAAAATCGTCCGCCTGCTGCATCTTGAAAACAAGGTGACGTTCCTGGGAAAACAGAAACTGACCGATGTGATTCCCCGCATCGATGTCATGGTCCTGACCAGCATCAGCGAGGGACTTCCCCTCGTCGTGCTCGAAGCCATGGCGGCAGGCATTCCCACCGTGGCCACCGATGTGGGGGCGTGCCGCGAACTCATCTTCGGACGAACCCCGGAGGACAAGGCACTGGGGCGCGCCGGCCGATTGACCAAGATCCTTTCCCCCCAGGAAACGGCCCTGGCACTCGCCACCACCCTTGAAAACCCGGACCAATGGCGCAGCATGGGCACCTCGGGTCGATTGCGGGTCGAACAATGTTACACCATGACGCTGATGCTCGACAGTTACCGGGAACTCTACCGGGAGGCGTCCACAGCGCCCGCCCCGAAATCATGACACTCGAAAGACCAACCGACGCAGCCCGCCGGAGCGCGCGGACGCGGTGCCGGCCCTCCGGCCCCACCCTTTTCCCGTATTCACCATGGCAGGCATAGGATTTGAACTGAACAAAATCCTTTCACGCCAGGGCTACCTGTCCGTGTTTAAGGCGTATGCCTACGCCGGCGTCATTGGAAGCGGGCCCTGGCTGATCGCGGTGATCTCGCTCGGCCTCCTGGGCACGGCCATGAACACCCTCGACATGACGGCGGACACCCGTGTCTTCTTCGTCTCCGTCTCGGTGGTTTACGGGTTCACGCTGGTCCTCACAGGCCCCATCCAGGTCGTGCTCACCCGTCATGTGGCCGACCAGGAGTATGCCGAACGGCGGGACACCATCTTCCCCATTTACATCAAGTGTGTGAGCTGGGTCTCGCTTCTGTTTGCGGTCCTGGGCTCCCTGTTCTTCGGCCTGCTCGTCCCGGCCCCCCTCCTGTTCAAGGGAGCGGCCGCCCTCCTGACCGCTCTGGTGGCCGCCATCTGGATCAGCGCCATATTTCTATCCGCACTCAAGAACTATTACGCCGTCCTGATCAGTTTCGCGGTCGGGTGCACCGTCAGCTGCCTGGCCGCCTGGCAATTCGCCATCTCTCTGGGATTGGCCGGTGCCATGCTGGGCTTCGCCATCGGACACGGCGTTCTGCTCACGATCCTGGCCTCGGTGATCTACAAGGAACTCGGACTCTCCGACGCCAAGGCAGGCCCCCTGCTCGGCAGCTTTGTCAAATACTGGGACCTGGCGCTGGCGGGATTGTTTTACAACCTGGGAGTCTGGATGGACAAGTTCCTCTACTGGTGGGTCGATCCAAAGGCCGATGTCGTTGCGGGCATCCTCAGGGCCTCCCCGGTGTTTGACCGCGTGGTCTACTTCTCCTTTCTGACCATCCTGCCCGGAATGGCGGTTTTCCTGCTGAAACTCGAAACCGAATTCGCAACCCAGAACCTTCAGTTCTGCCAGCACGTGCTCAAGAAGGGCACCCTGAACCAGATCCGCACCATCAAGCACCAGATGGTCGATTCCCTCAGGGAAGGCATTTTCCTTCTCGTGAAGGTTCAGGGCCTGTTCACGGGCCTCCTGATCCTGGGGGCCGACCGCGTCATGCGCATCCTCGAATTGGGTGCCGTGCAGTCCGGCGTGCTCCAGATCTCGTTGATTGGACTGTTCCTGCTCGTGATCTTCCTCGCCCTGCAGACCATTCTCTTCTACCTGGACAAACGATTGGATGCCATGCTCTGCTGCATCCTCTTCACCGCGATCAACGGTTCGGTCACGGCGTTGTGCCTCCCGATGGGCGAAAAACTATACGGCGTTGGATTCCTGGCCGCCGCCGCTTCCGCCGTCATCATGGCCTCCTTCATGGTCAACCATCACCTCAAGGACCTCGAATACGACACCTTTGCCATGCAACCCGTTTACAGCGGCCCCGAAGCTCCTGACATAACAAACAAACCTTCGGCCTTCCCCTCCTCCGTAGCCAAACCACCTGGTTTCCCCCCGAAAGCCTAGCACTGCCGGCATACCGGGACGATTCACCGAAGCGCCCCTCCCTTCCGGGAGTCCTCGCCCCACTGCCATTCGTTTAAGAACTGAAATGGCAGGGCGAAGCGTCCCCGCTGAGCCGCCTGGCCACACCAGATCCACACCCCCACTCGCTCACCGGGACGGTTCGCGCCACCTTTCCCCCTCTCCCATTCCAATCCCGGTAGGGCGAAGCGTCCTCGCTGAGCCGCTCAACCGCTTGTCGGCTCACCGGGACGGATTCGCCATCTACCCTCCGAATAGCTTAAACGAATGGCAGTGGTCCTCGACCCACTGCCATTCGTTTATCAGTAGTCCTTGGCACTCCAGGCATGCGTGGGACAGCGGGTTCCGCAAGCCCGGCCCGGCCCCGTTTCGGATCGCCATAAAAAGACCGGACCAGCCTCCCGGGTCACAACACATTTGCCAACCGCGGAATTCTCCTCTAGCGTGAACCCGGATGTCGATCGCGCCGAAGCTTATGGAAGAAGATAATCAAAATCGCAAAACCCTCGAAGAACGCAACAAAATGGGGGATTTGGACCGCATGCGCCATTCGTGCGCGCACGTCATGGCCACGGCGATTCTCAGGCTCTGGCCCGACGCCCAGTTTGCCGCCGGCCCTCCCGTCGAAAACGGCTTCTACTACGACGTGGATCTCAAGCATCGCATTTCCCCCGAAGACTTCCCGAAAATCGAGGAGGAGATGAAGAAGGAGATCAAGGCCAACCACACTTTCGAGCGGATCGAGGTCACGCGCGAACAAGCTCTTGCGGACGCAAAGACCGGCCGGTTGGGCGGATTGACCGAACGTCCCGACAACCCCAGCGCGTTCAAGATCGGCAACCTCGAGGACATCCCCGAGGGTGAAACCATCACCTACTTCAAGAACGGCGATTTTGTCGACTTGTGCGCGGGCCCCCACGTGATGCGCACCGGAAACATCGGTGCCTACAAACTGACCAGCGTCGCCAGCGCCTACTACAAGGGAGACGAAAAAAACCCGCAGCTCCAACGCATCTACGGCACCGCTTTCAAGAACAAGACCGAGCTTCAGGCCTACTTCACCATGGTCGAAGAAGCCAGGAAACGCGATCACCGCAAGATCGGCCAGGAGATGGGGTTGTTCGCGATCGACACCGATTTCGTGGGACCCGGCCTGCCGCTCTGGCTGCCCAGGGGTGCGGCGATCGTGGAGGAACTCGAGCGTCTGGCCAAGGAGACCGAATTTGCAGCCGGATATGTGCGGGTCAAAACTCCGCACATCGCCAAGGAACGCATGTACCTCACCTCGGGCCACCTGCCCAAGTTGTATGCCGATTCCATGTTCCCCCCCATGGAACTGTCCGAGTCCGGAGGGGCCGAGGGAACCCCGGAACGGTACTACCTCAAGGCGATGAACTGCCCTCATCATCACCGGGTATTCGCGGCGGAACCGCACAGCTACCGGGATCTGCCACTGCGGTTTGCCGAATACGGGACCAACTACCGGTATGAACAATCCGGGGAGTTGTTCGGTCTCATGCGCGTGCGCTCGCTCAACATGAACGACGCCCACATCTACTGCACCGCCGAACAGTTCGCCGAGGAGTTCAACGCCGTCAACGAGCTTTACCTCAAGTATTTCAAGATCTTCGGGCTCGAGAAATACGTCATGCGCTTCAGCACCCACGACCCGGCGCGTCTGGGCGAAAAATACGTCAACGAACCGGAGCTCTGGCTGCAGACGGAAAACATGGTCCGCGATGTTCTCAAAAACAGCGGAATCCATTACATCGAAGTCCCCAACGAAGCCGCGTTCTATGGTCCGAAGATCGATGTCCAGGTCTGGAGCGCCATCGGCCGTGAATTCACGATTGCCACCAACCAGGTCGATTTCGCGGTTCCCAAAAAATTCGGTCTGGTCTACCGGGATCGTGACAATGTGGACAAAACCCCGCTCTGCATCCATCGCGCTCCCCTGGGCACGCACGAACGGTTCATCGGTTTTCTGATCGAACATTATGCCGGCAACTTCCCGCTCTGGCTCGCACCGGATCAGGTGCAGGTGCTCACCGTGGGCGACGAACCATCGCTGGTCCAGTATGCCAGGGGAATTGTCGCCGACCTCAGGGCGGGGATGGTCCGGTGTCAGGGCGATTTCGGGAGCGACAAGATCAACGGGAAAATCCTCCGCGCCGAGCAAGCCAAGGTGCACACCATGCTGGTCGTCGGCCCCCGCGACATGGAAGCCGGAAACGTCTCGGTCCGATTGCACGGCATGGGCAACGTGGGCGCAAAACCCCACGCCGAGGTTGTCGCCGACATCCTGGCCGCCATTCGCGAACGACGCAGCTAGAGGATCGAGGGCCGTCAGCGCGAATTCTCCCGGGGGAATGCGCGCTGCCCATTCGGCTCCCGTTATTGCACGGGACTGGTCGTGTGCTCCCTCAGCCAGAAGAGGTCCGGGTTGTCGGGAGATTTCTCCCAATGCACCAGGATGTCCGAGGACTTGACCCGTCGCGCCGTCCGGGGATCCTTCCAGCGTCGACTGTCGACGTGACCGTCCGCAAACGCCTGCACCCCGGAGCCGTCGTGGTGCGAAGCCGGGTAATGAAAAAAACCTTCGGTGCCGCTTCCCGGCATGCGCACCACAAACGCGGGAAAACAAATATTCGCCGGGTTCACATCCTGAAACACAAACGTATCCGACGGCGCCAGCGCCACCAGGTCAGAGCTCTTGAGCAGGATGCGATAGCCCGGAGTGATGTAATCCTCGGCGGACTGCATCCCGGAGGACGTCCCCAAATACCCGTTCATCGAATAACTCCGGTTCCGCGGTGCCAACTGCCGCCCCGAAAGAGCCGAGCCCCCAAGAACATGCAGTTTCCCGTCGTCGGAGGGGCACCGATACACGCCCGCGGAAGTCAGGTACGGTGCAAACAACGCCACTTCCGGATTCAACAACGAGGCGTTGTTGGTGAAAGCCGGCACATTGGGATGTTCCCCGCCAAAGACCCAGAACGGCCCTCCGCCACTGGTTCCTTCCTCGCCGTTGATCACCAACCGTTCGTCATGGTCCCCGGCATACATCAGCCACGTGAGCCCGAGCTGCTTCTGGTTGCCCAGGCATTGGGCTCGCAGAGCCCTGCTTTTCGCCTTACCCAGCGCAGGCAGGAGCAGCGATGCCAGGATGGCGATGATGGCTATCACCACCAGAAGCTCGATGAGCGTAAACCCGGGCGCTCCCCCGCCCGGCATCCCCCCCGGGCTGCCATGCGCATTCAGTTTCCTACAATCCAACTCCATTGACCCATTGCCTTCCTCTTGCCTGCGTTTCACTCCACTCAACCGGGGTTCCCCCCCGGTGATCCACCGCCCAACGTGGCTTACTATACGACTCCAAACAACGATTCAAAGGCGCATTTGAAAGCACAGTCCATACCACCAGTTCCGGAAATCCAGAGCCACGCCATCGCCAGGGCACCCGGAGATTTTGGCATTTCTCCATTTTCAAACCCAATCAACGCACTAGTATTGGGGACGTGACGCCTCACCCTTTTGTCATCCGATTCCTGAGAACCGCCATCGCCGCCGCAGTCCTCCCGGCGACTCTCGCTTCCGCAGCGAACAGCGACGCCAAGCCCGATTTCTCGCGCGATGTGCGGCCGATTCTCTCGAAGAACTGTTTTCAATGCCATGGCCCCGACTCCAAGGCACTCAAGGGCAAACTCCGTCTCGACACCGCCGAGCACGCTTTGGACGCTCGGGACGGCGGCATGGCCGCAATCACGCCGGGTGCTCCGGACAAAAGCGCCCTCATCCTCAGAATCTTCGCTTCGGATCCGGATGACATCATGCCCCCTCCCGAAACGAAGAAAGAACTCACCGCCGCGGAAAAGGAAACCCTCCGCCAGTGGATTGCCTCCGGCGCGGAATATGAACCCCACTGGGCGTTCGAACCCCCGCAACAGCCCCCCCTCCCCGCGATCACCCTCAAGGACTGGCCGCGCAACAGCATCGACCATTTCATCCTGGCACGCCTGGAGTCTCAGGGCCTGTCCCCCTCGCCGCGTGCCGATCGGGACATCCTGATCCGGCGGCTCTATCTGGATCTGATCGGTCTGCCCCCCACCCCGGAGGAACTGGCTGAACTCCAGATCGACTCGAGCCCGGCCTCCTACGAACGTCTGGTGGACCACCTCCTGGCGTTGCCCCAATACGGGGAACGCTGGGCGCGCCGCTGGCTCGATCTGGCCCGATACGCGGACACCAACGGGTACGAAAAGGATCGTCCGCGATCCATCTGGCCCTACCGGGACTGGGTCATCAACGCCTTGAACCGGGACATGCCCTTCGACCGGTTCACGATCGCACAAATCGCAGGAGACATGCTCCCGGGCGCATCCGTCGAAACTCGAATCGCCACGGGTTTCCACCGAAACACCATGCTCAACGAGGAGGGAGGCATCGACCCTCTCGAGTTCCGGTTCCATGCAATGACCGACCGGGTCGCCACCACCGGCAAAACCTGGCTCGGCCTGACGATTGGATGCGCCCAATGCCACACCCACAAGTTCGACCCCATTCCCCAGCGGGAATACTATCAGTTCATGGCCTTCCTCAACAACGCGAACGAACCGGACCTCGATGTGCCCGATCCCGCAATCGCCGAGAAGCGGAACGTGATCCAGACCCAAATCAGGGGATTGATCCGGGATCTCCCAAACCGATTCCCCGTGCACACCATGCTGTGGCAACCCCTTGAAACCACCTCCGCCCGAAACCGCGCGGGCACCGCGGCCGAATCCCTGGAGGATCATTCCCTCCGTTTCCCCAAGGACACCCCGACCGATGTTTACTCGCTCGAATTTGACCTGGACCTCGAACGTATCGATCAAATCCAGCTCGAAGCGTTGATCGACGATGCGTTGCCGGGCAAGGGACCCGGCCGTTCCTCAGGTGGAAATTTTGTCCTGAGCGAAATCTCATTGACCGCGGCTCCCAGGAACCGCCCCGAAGAAGCCCGCGCTCTCCGGTTCAAATCCGCCACATCCGATTTCTCACAGAACGGCTACGAGATAGCCCATGCGATTGACGGCAAACCGGAGACCGGTTGGGCCATCCACGGCCCGGACAAGCCCAATGTCGACCGCACCGCGACGTTCACCCTCGAACAACCCCTCCTGCTCCCGGGTGGCATCCACCTGAAAATCGAACTCAGCCAACTCCACGGCGATCACCACACTCTGGGTCGCATTCGCATGGCTGCCGGACGAATCATCGAGGATCCCCGCCCCATCGAAACCCGCCGGCGCGAACGCCTGGACCGGAGCTTCATACAATGGCTCGCGGAGAAATCAAAACAGTCGGTCGACTGGACCGTGTTGCACCCGGAGGAAGCCACGTCGAACTTGCCGCTCCTGACCGTGCTCGAGGATGACTCGGTGCTGGCCAGCGGCGACCAGACCAAGAGCGACACCTACCATTTGCGATTCAAGACTGATGTGGAGGGCATTCGCGCGATTCGGCTCGAAGCCATGGCCGATGATCGCCTTCCCCGCCACGGCCCCGGCCGGGTCTATTATGAAGGACCCATAGGCGATTTTACCCTGTGCGAATTCAACGTGCGCACCGACGGTCACCCAGCCCCGATCGGCACGGCACGGCACAGCTTTGCGTCCGGCAACTTCACCGCTCAAGCCGCCATCGACGCCAACCCCCAGACCGGTTGGTCGATCAACGGCGGGCAGGGGCGCTCCCATGCCGCCCTCTTCGAACTGGCTTCACCCGTTCCCAAGGCAGGCGTCCTGGAGATCGACATGCTTTTCGAACGTCACTTCTCGGCCGGCCTCGGCCGGTTCCGAATCTCCGTCACCACGGGATCCAGACCTGCCGACGCACAGGTCCTGGACCCGGAGATTGAACGGTTGTCAAGAGTCCCGGAGGACCAGCTCACCGAAGCCCAGCAGGAGACCTTGTTCCAGGCTTTCCTCCTGGAAACACCGGAACTCGCAGCCGAACACGCACGGCTGGCGGAACTCAAAAATCAGCTTCCCGATTTTCCAACCACACTTGTCATGGAGGAACGCCCGGACGGCAACCCCCGCCCCACGTTCATTCACAATCGCGGCGAGTTTTTGCAGCCGACCGAACAGGTGCACCCCGGCGTTCTCTCCGTGCTTCAGCCGCTTCCGCCGGACGAAAAACCCTCGCGCCTCGCGTTCGCCCGCTGGCTGGTTTCCCCCTCGAACCCGCTGGTCGCCCGCGTGACAGTGAACCGGCAGTGGTCCGCCCTGTTCGGCAGCGGAATCGTCACCACCGAGGAGGATTTTGGGTATCAGGGAAACCTGCCCTCGCATCCCAAACTGCTCGACTGGCTGTCCGTCGAGTTCATCAATCAGGCATGGTCCCTCAAGAAACTCCACAAACTGATCGTCATGAGCGCCACCTACCAGCAGGCGTCCCGGGTCTCCGATGCACTCCTGAAAGTGGACCCGGACAACCGGCTCCTGGCACGCGGCCCGCGCGTCCGCCTCGAAGCCGAACTCATCCGCGATTCGCTCCTCACCATGGCCGGGCTGCTGTCCCCCAGGTTGGGTGGCCCGAGCGTCTTCCCTCCCCAACCCGCCAACATCACGACGGAGGGGGCCTACGGTCGGCTCGCATGGAAAACGAGTCCGGGTGCAGATCGCTACCGTCGGGGACTCTATACCTTCAGCAAACGGACCGCGCCCTACGCCATGTTCTCAACTTTCGATGGCCCGAGCGGTGAAGCGTGCATCGCCATTCGGGAAACGTCCAACACCCCCCTGCAGGCACTCACACTCCTGAACGACGAAGTCCTCACCGAAGCAGCCCGCGCCACGGGCCGCATGATGACTGCGAGGTCCGGTTCGATCGCCCAGCGATTGCATTACCTTTTCCAACGCTGCCTGACCCGGCATCCGCAGCCGGATGAACTCAAGGCGTTGGAAGGATTCTACACAATCCAGGAGGAACGTTTCCGCTCGGGATCCCTCGACGCCGGAGAATTTGCGGGTGAAGGAGCCTCCCATGAGACGGCAGCGTGGACGGCCGTCGCACGGGCTCTGTTTAACCTGGATGAAACCATTACCAAGGGCTGACCCTCCCATGATGCAATTCGAGAACCACAACCGACCAAACCTCCCCTGCCGATAGTTTATGGAACCAAACCACAATCCCGGGTTGGGCATCACACGCCGCCATTTTTTCCAGGACTGCGGCGTCGGCGTCGGAAAGATCGCACTGGCCTCACTCCTCTCCAACGCTCTCTCGCCCTGGTCCTCCCTGGCCGCCCCACGCCCGGACGACCCGCTCCTGCCAAGGGCACCCCATTTTAAGCCGAAGGTCAAACGGGTGATCCACCTCTTCATGGCGGGCGCCCCGAGTCAGCTCGATTTGTTTGATTACAAACAACAACTCGTCCGGTTCGAAGGCAAACCGATCCCCCCGGAGATCATCGGCGGCCAGCGCTACGCCTTCATTCGCTCGGACGCCGCCGCTCTGGGGCCGCGGTTCAAATTCTCACGCTACGGCCAATGCGGTGCCGAATTATCCGAAATGCTTCCCCATCTGGGTGGCGTGGCCGACGACATCTGCCTCATCAAATCGGTTCACACCGATCAGTTCAACCACGCCCCAGCCCAGATCTTTCTCAACACCGGTTTCTCCCAGCCCGGACGGCCGAGTCTCGGCTCCTGGGTGCTCTATGGTCTGGGGGCCGAAACCACCGAACTGCCCGCGTTCGTCGTCATGTCCACCGGTGCCGGAATCAGCGGCGGTTCAGCCAACTGGTCCAGCGGCTTCATGCCCACGCTCTACACCGGCGTGCGATTGCGCAATCAGGGCGATCCCATCCTGAACGTCTCGAGCCCCGCCGGCGTCGACTCCCGGCTCCAGAAGGATTCCCTCAACCTCATCCGCACTCTCAACCAAAAACGCCTGGATCAAGTGCGTGACCCCGAAATTGCCACGCGCATCGCTTCCTACGAAATGGCGTTCCGCCTGCAGAGCTCCGCGCCCGAACTGATGGATCTCAAGAGCGAACACCAATCGACCCTCGATCTCTACGGAGCGGATCCGGACAAACCGTCCTTCGCCCGAGCCTGCCTGCTCGCCCGGCGCATGGTCGAACGCGGCGTCCGGTTCGTGAACATCTACCACGAAGGTTGGGACGCCCACTCGGACGTGGAAGGCAACCTTCGCAGCAATTGCGGGGCAACCGATCAGGCGGCGGCGGCACTGGTCAGGGACCTCAAACAACGAGGACTGCTCGAGGACACGCTGGTGATCTGGGGCGGCGAATTTGGGCGTACGCCCATGGTGGAAACCAACCCGGCACTGGGTCGCAAACTCGGGCGCGACCACCATCCCCAGGCCTTCACCATGTGGCTCGCCGGCGGAGGCATCAAACCCGGACTCACCTACGGGGCCACGGATGAGCTCGGATTTAACGTGGCCGAAAACCCGGTTCACGTGCACGACCTTCAGGCCACCATCCTGCAGCTGCTTGGATTCGACCACGAGCGGCTCACCTACCACAACGCCGGACGCGATTACCGCCTCACCGATGTGCACGGAAAAGTAGTCAACGGCATTCTCGCGTAAACCTGCCGGGCACGCAGCCCAACCGGCGGGAAGAAGCCCTCCACCCTGTCGAGGGCGCACCAAAGCGCAGCGCCGACGCCGCCTTGCGCAGGCTCAATCCCACAACCCGATCTCGATGCTCGCAGGAGACGGCCTGTGCGACGGCACCCTTTCGCTCGGTCCCCGAATCTCAAAAAAACTCGAGGCCTCGGTCATGCCTCCAGCATTTTAAACGGCATCTGGATGGAGCCAATCCTCGGACGCATTTCCCCGCTTCACCATCAACGGTCCCGGCATCATTCCGCCGGCTGTGTGACCTGTTCGCGCAGCACATTCATCTGGAGCCTTACCAAACCGCGCACCATGGCGCTTTCGGCCACCGACAAACCTCCCTCTCCAGCATTGATTGTGACCGCCGAAAACCAGGTCTCGCTCTCGCGCCGCATCGTGAATTGAGCTGTCAGCCGCTTCTCGAAATCGGCCATGTGCGCGGCCCCATAGAAAACTGCGATGGAATCCGGCGGCGATTCCGTTTCCATCGATTTACGGACATCCTCCACCACCACCTTGTTTCGCGACTGAATCAGGACACGCATCAACTCCTGCAAATCCGGAGGCACTCCCTGCAGCTGGGCGATGTCCCCTTCAATCTGCCCGAGCATTTCCACCAGCATCAGCCGCGCCATCGCTTTTAATTTCGGATTCGCCCCCAGGAACTTGATCCCCATGTGCAGCAGCTTTCCCGTCCAGGAACTGCCGTCCATGGCTTCGAGCAATGCCACAAACTCCGGATTCGTCTCCCCTCCACCACCCGGATCTCCGGACACGCTCCCCTCCGTTGGCACCGGAGTCAGCAACCGTTCCAGATCCCGCAACGAAATGTCACTGTTCCGGAAATTCGAACGATCGTAATCTATGGCTTCCAGCTGAAACGCGAGCCCCAGGGAATTCGCCAGCGTCGCCTGCAAACCCGCTGATCCGGAGTCTTCCGAATCCTTCGGAGCCTTGAAGCCCACGCGCGGGTCGTAACCCACCCCTTCGAACAATACGAGCGCTTGTTTATCCAAAAACTTCTGGAGCATTCGGTAATAATTGGTTTCCCCCACATGCGACACCCCCACCAGCCAGACCACGGGAGCGATGCGGCCGGGCACCACAAACTTCCGCGCCGCGATCTGTAGCGCCACTTCCCCGTTGTCCGAACGCTCCACCCGCATGTAGGGACGCGGCACGTCCGTTTCGGATCCGCGCGTTTCCTTGGGTTCGGTCAGTTCGGCGGAAGACAACCCAAGAACGGGGACGAAGATGGAGAGCGTTTTAGCAAGTTTCGCGAATGCCTCCCACACGATCCATAAACTCACATTCATGTGCCCCAATCTACGGCCTTCCCGCGCTTAAGCCAGAAAACTTTGCCGGCCCTTCCGAAGCCCGACCTCACGGCTTCTCGACCGGGAGTTTCAATTCCATCCGTTTGGCCCAGTCAAAATAATCGCTTCGAAGCCGGGCAACACGCTCCGGATGCCGCCCTGCCAGATCCTCCGTTTCGCAGCGGTCCACAGCCAAATCGTAGAGCTCCCATTTCCCGACCAATTTGTCCCAAACCAATTTCCAATCGCCTTCACGGATCGCCCGATTACCAGCCCAGAACCAGGCCAGTTGCTGGTGCGGATCCCGGCCCCGCCCCTCGAGCAGCGGCGTCAGGCTCAATCCCTCGCACGGAAGAATCGTGTGCCCGCGGTACTCGCGCGGATAGTCACTCCCGGCCAGCTCCAGAAACGTCGGCATCAGATCAATGATGTGCGCCGGTGCCCGGTTCAGGGTCCCCGCCGGCACGCGTCCGGGCCACCAGGCTATGAACGGCGTGGTAATGCCTCCTTCGTGCAGCCACGATTTATAACGCCGGAAGGGTGCATTCTGAGCCCACCCCCAGGCCGGCCCCACCGCGACGTAATCGTTTCCGGGGCCGGGCGTTCGCTTCGCGGGATTCCTCCCGCCGGGTTCTTCGGAGCAGCCGCCGTTGTCGGACAAAAACAAAACCAGCGTATTGTCCGCCTGCCCGGTTGTCCTGAGCGCTTGCAGCAACCGGCCAATGTTCTGATCCATCGAATCGATCATCGCGGCGTAAACCGCCATGCGCAGATCTTCAAACTCCTGATCGGCCGCATCCCACGAATAAGCCTCCGAATCGGTGCCGGTCAATCGCCACGCCTCCGTGCTCAACCCCATCGCCCGCTGCCGTTGCCACCGATCCCGGCGCATCTGCTCCCAACCCATTCGAAAACGTCCAACGTACCTGGCAATGTCCTCCGCCTTCGCATGCAGGGGGTAGTGCGGCGCGGTGTAGGTCACATGAACAAAGAACGGCTTGTTCCCGCCGGAAAAACGGCGGATCGATTCAATCGCATGATCCGTGAACGCGTCTGTTGTGTAATATCCCTTCGGAAACTCCGTCACTGCTTCTCCGTCCCTGCCGAAATCCCGAACCCGGCCCCCTTTGTAATCGGGATCGGGCTGCACCGGGTTGAAAAAATTACTGCACCCGTCCAGCAACCCATAGAACGTGTCAAACCCACGATGAAACGGGTGCGTTACCGGATCGAAGCGATCGACCCAACTGCCCGCAGCACTGCCCTTCCCACTCCTTCCCTGCGTCATCAAATGCCACTTGCCGGACAACGAAGTCTGATAGCCCGCCCGTTGCATCGCTTCCCCCAGGGTCACCATGGTTTCCCTCAAATGTCCGGGATTGCCGAACCTCGGGTACAACCCCGTCAAAAGCGACGCCCGGGTCGTGGTGCATTTGGCGTTGTTGTAAAACTGCGTGAACCGCATGCCCTCGGCCGCCAACCGATCCAGGTTCGGCGTTTGCACCTCGCCCCCGTAACATCCAATGTCCGAAAAGCCCATGTCATCGCACATGATCAGCACAATGTTCGGCCTGGCGCCCTCCGCCGCCACCTCGCCCCGGCTTGGCAGAAACCAAGCCCCCACCACGACAGCCAGGAGAATTGCCCGGCCGGCAATTCTCCATAAAAAACCGATCGGAACGGCACCGTTCTTCAGGCTCTGTCCATCGAGAGAAATCCTGGTGAGGCGGACGAATGTCTCGGGTGTCATGCGGGGCATTCTGCCGTGTTCACCCCCCCCCGTTCAAGCACGCACAATGGGCCTTGCCC
>JAIPJX010000048.1 GCA_021733945.1 Verrucomicrobiota bacterium
TGGAAAAAGTATCTGACCTCCAAGCACCACGTCGGTTGAAGATCTGAAAAGGTGGCACGAACCGCACTGCCATTCGCGCGAACCGTCCCGGTGAGCGGTCAGGGATCTGGACCTCGGGTGGGGCTCAGCGAGACGCTTCGCCCTACCGCCCAGGGGACGGGGAAAGGTAGCGCGAACCGTCCCGGTGGGCTTCCCCTGCATCTTAATCCGTGGTCCTCCGTGAAATCCGTGGTTAAATCCCCCTTCCCTGCAACCCGGCTCGCCGGGACGGTTCGCGCACCCCAAAAGCGGCAGAGGACTACCGCCGTCCAAGACCCTTCGCCTTGGTGGGGGGCGCGCACTCAACTTCGTTCGTCATCGACGAAGAATTCTGTCATGCACCCGCTCCGTGATTGATCGCCGGACTGGAGGCACCAAATGGAATACCTCTCCAGGCCCAACATCATACCAGGTCCGGCGGGTTGCGCGAATCGGCAAAGCGACTATCTTAATCTCATGTGAGGACGTTATGATCTCTCCACTGATCGACAAATGTCAGGTTTTCGTCGAAGCCCAACTCAAGGGAGGCCGCGATCGGACTTCCATCATTTTCCACAATCCCCGACCGCCAGCCATCACAGTGTCGCGGCAGGTTGGAGCCCGGGGGGCCGTCATTTGCGAAATGCTTGCCGAGCGGCTCAACAAGACGGATAAACTGGCCCGGTGCCCGTGGACTCTCTTTGACAAGAACCTCATTCGCACCATCCTCGAAGACCATCACCACCCGTTGCGACTGGCTCAGTTTCTCACGGAGGACCGTCCCGCCATGCTGGAGTCGATTGTGGGTGAAATCCTCGGTCTGCATCCTTCCTTGTGGACGCTTTTCGAGCAAACCACCGAGACCATTCTCAAACTCATCAAACTGGGAAATACAATCATTGTCGGACGCGGGGGTGCCATCATCGGGGCCAACCAACCCAACTGTATCCATGTGCGACTGATCGGATCCTTCGAACGCAGGGTCGAGCGGGTTCTGGAGATCGCCCACATGCCTGCCGAGAGAGCCAGCGGTTTCCTTAAAATCGAACGGGATTCATTGATGGAACATCTGAAACCCAGTTTTGGAGAACAGTCCCCTCCCTGGGATATCCTTCGCACCGATATCGAGGACTATGTAAAAAAGGGAGACAGAGCTCGAAAACGTTACTTCAAAACAAATTTCCGGAGCGACATCGACAACCCGCTCCACTACAGCATCGTGATGAACACCGACAGCATCACCGACGCCGAAATTGTCAATATGATCGCAGAGGTGGCCCTCGCGCGACGCCCCCCTCCATAACTTCGGCCCGACTCCACCAAAACCATTCTTATGCAACGGCCGACGGGTCGGCGCAATGGGATCTGGAGATCGCCGAAGCGCCGGAGCACAACCAGATTTTCACTTGTAAACTGTCGCAGACAGGCCCGTCACTTTCGATTGCTGTTTCCGTGACACTTCCGTAATAATCCGGGAGTCACACAAAACAGATTCACTCTAAACCTATGAAACGTCTGATCACACTCATTTCAGCCCTGCTCATCACGGGTGCCGCCTCCACCTTCGCCAGAGATTGGGTCGAATACGAAGGCAAGGAAGGCCCCGGCCTGGGCAAACACATCGTTTTCGTCACGGGCGACGAAGAATATCGCTCTGAGGAAGGCATGCCAATGCTGGCCAAAATCCTCGCCGTGCATCACGGATTTAAATGCACAGTGCTCTTCGCCATCAACCCGGCTGATGGCACCATCGACCCAAACAATTCCTCCAACGTGGTTGGCCTCGAGAAACTGAAGGACGCCGATATGATGGTGGTGTTCACCCGCTTTCGGGAATTTCCGGATGACAAGATGAAGTATTTTGTCGATTTCGTGAACTCCGGCAAACCGATTCTGGGCCTGCGCACCGCCACCCACGCTTTTCAATACGCCAGGAACCCCAAAAGCCCCTTCGCCAAATACACCTGGAACAGCAAGGAATGGCTCGGTGGATTCGGCAGACAGGTTCTCGGCGACACCTGGATCAATCACCACGGTAACCATGGCAGCGAAAGCACCCGGGGCGTTCTCAACCCGGAGTTCGCTTCCGACCCGATCCTGCGCGGCGTGCACGACATCTGGGGCCCGACGGACGTTTACGGCATCACCCACCTGCCCGCCAATGCCAGGGTCCTGGTGCACGGTCAGGTGCTGGCCGGAATGACCCCCAGCGCCGAACCGGTCGACGGACCAAAGAACAACCCCATGATGCCGGTTTTCTGGGTGCGCACCTTCACGGGCGAGACCGGCCACACCTCGCGGGTGATCGGCACCACCATGGGTGCCGCCACCGATTTGGTGAACGAAGGACTGCGCCGCATCCTGGTGAATTCCTGCTACTGGGGCCTGGGCATGGAAGACAAGATTCCCGCCCACAGCGACGTCCGGATCGTTGGCGATTTCAATCCGACTCCTTTTGGCTTTAACAAGTTCGTCAAAGGCCGAAAACCCGCCGATCACGAACTCCATTAATCCACATCTCCGCCCGCCCGGGATCAGTCCCGGGCGGTGCCGGACCACCCGTTGGAAACCCCTGTTCACGCCCTTGGGCATCACGATGTCGATCGTCGCTTCTGCAGCACCGCAACCTTCCAGGGTGCCTGCCAAATTCGCCATCGGAAGGAAGGCACGCACGGCGAACGAATCGTTTCCTCCCGCCTCGACGATGTCCACCCGGAACCCGACCTCCTCCCCCTCGTTCCGCTCGTAAACCTCGGACGTTTTCTGAGTCGCCGCGAAAATCGCCTGACCCGGCCGCAGGCAATTCAAAGACCAACCGCCCGTCCGTCAAGGATCCGTTACCGGTCCGGATAAACTCCTAGCCAGCTGCCGGACCAATCGTCTATTCTCCGAAATTGTTTTTTAACGGCGGATCTCCCGCCCCAGCAGTATCCAAAGGCGGCCGCAGTGGACCGCCCTGTTTTTTTGAATTATGACCAGTGCCGAAATCCGCCAGTCGTTCCTCGACTTTTTCAGTTCGAAACACCACACCGTGGTGCCCTCGTCCAGCCTCATGCCGGACTCTCCCAACCTGCTGTTCACCAATGCGGGAATGAACCAGTTTGTTCCCATATTTCTGGGGCAGACCCCGGCCGATGTGAGCGCCATGCCCGGAGCCATCCGGCCGGCGGGTTTGCAGGGGGCCTCCACCCGCGCTGCGGACACCCAGAAATGCATCCGGGCGGGCGGCAAACACAACGACCTCGAGGATGTGGGACTCGACACCTACCACCACACCTTTTTCGAAATGCTCGGCAACTGGAGCTTTGGGGATTATTTCAAGAAGGAAGCCATCGAATGGGCCTGGGAACTGATCACCGAGGTCTGGAAGTTTCCTAAACAACGCCTCTACGCCACCGTCTACCGCCCCGGTCCGGGGGAACCTGCGGATTTCGATCAGGAAGCCTGGGATCACTGGACGCGCCTGTTCACCGCCGCCGGCCTCGATCCCAAGGTCCACATCCGCAACGGGAGCAAAAAGGATAACTTCTGGATGATGGGCGAAACGGGTCCCTGTGGCCCCTGCTCGGAACTCCATGTCGATCTCACCCCCGAAGGGGACACCCAGGGGGCGCTCGTCAACGAAGGCAGCCCCAAATGCATCGAGATCTGGAACCTGGTCTTCATCCAGTTCAACGCAAACCCGGACGGCAGTTTCTCCTCCCTGCCCGCCCGGCACGTCGACACCGGCATGGGATTCGAGCGCGTCGCCAGCGTCATTCAGGGCACCCGCGGTTTTCAGGATTTTGCCAATGCCAAGATATCGAACTACGAAACGGACATCTTTCGACCGATTTTCGACGAACTGGAGCGGCTCAGCGGCAAAACCTACGGCTGCACCCTCCCGGAAACCGGTGCCGATCTCTCGAAACTCCCACCCCAGTTCTCCAACGACATCGCGTTCCGCGTCATCGCGGATCATATCCGCACCCTGTCCTTCTCCATTGCAGACGGCATCCAACCCGGCAACACGGACCGGAACTACGTGCTGCGCCGCATTCTCAGGCGCGCGGTCCGGTACGGCCGTTCGCTCGGTTTCCGTGAACCTTTCTTCTTCAAACTCGTCGGAGTGCTGGCTGAAACCATGGGCGACGTTTTCCCTGAAATCCGATCCAAAGCAACGCATGTCCAGGATGTCATCCGACAGGAGGAGGAAGCATTCAACAAAACCCTCGATCGCGGGCTGGAGCTGTTCGAGGACTACGCCCGACAGGCGCACGAAAACACCAGCGGCGGCGGGGCCGCGTTCAGTGGCGATTGGGCCTTCACGCTCTACGACACCTACGGGTTCCCCCTCGACCTCACCGAGTTGATGGCCCGGGAACGGGGCTTGACCGTCGACGTGGCCGGATTTAACCGACTGATGGACGAACAACGCGACCGAGCCCGCAAAGCCCAGAAACGGCAGGTCATTGAGCTGTCGCAGGTCGAGACAACCCAGTCGACCGTGTTTTCCGGATTCGATCAGCTCGAGATTCCCGCCAGGGTTCTGGAGGTCGTGGACGTCAGGAAACAGACCGCCGTCATCCTGGATTCCACGGTCTGCTACGCCGAAATGGGAGGTCAGGTCGGCGACACCGGGCAACTGGTCCTGGGCGACTCCTCCTGGCCGATCCTGAACACCCAGAAAAACGGCAACACCTGGCTGCATCTCATCAAAACCGGCACCGCCCCCGAACCCGGGGCCGAACTCCTGGTCCGCGTCGATCGCTCCCGCCGCAACGCCATCCACCGGCACCACACGGTCACCCACCTCCTGCATTGGGCGCTCCATGAGGTCGTCAGTCCGGATGCCTCTCAAAAGGGTTCCTACGTGGGCCCCGAAAAACTCACGTTCGACTTCAACGGCGCGCCTCTCTCAGCCAATCAGCTGGCGGACATCGAGAAACTGGTGAATGAGCAGATCGTCGAAAACGCAGGCGTCACCTGGACCGAAATCCCCTACCAGGATGTCCGGGGGCGCGCCGACGTCATGCAGTTCTTCGGCGATAAATACGGCGAACAGGTCCGGGTCGTTCAGATCGGTGGAAAGCCCGGTGCCTTGGACGGGTATTCGATGGAACTCTGCGGCGGCACTCACACCCGCGCGACCGGCGAGATCGGCCTGTTCCGAATCCTGGCCGAATCAGCCATCGCTGCCGGCGTCCGTCGGATCGAGGCCGTGGCCGGACTCGAAGCCTACCACCGCACGCACTCCGAATTCGAACAGCTCAAATCGGTCGCCGCCCAGGTCGGATGCCCGCTGCCCGAGCTGGAGAAAAAGATTGAGGCGGTGCTCGCCCAGCAAAAGGAGCTGGAGAAACAACTCAAGACCGCCGTTCAAAAACAGGCTTCCGAGACCGCCAAACAGCTGCTCGCCAAAGTGCAACAGTTCGATGCCACCGATTCCCGGCCGGCCGTCCCGGTCATCCTCGAGAATCTCGGACACGCCGACGGCGACACCCTTCAATCCATCGCCGACGCGCTGAAAAGCCAGTTTCACGGTGTCATCCTCCTGGGCGGCACCGCCAACGACGCCGTCTCTCTGGTGGCATCCGTCAGCCCGGAGTTCACTTCCAGGATAAATGCCGGAAAATTAATCCAAGCCATCGCTCCGATGGTCGGCGGACGGGGAGGCGGCCGACCCGACAACGCCCGGGGCGGAGGCAAGGACACCTCCAAACTCAACGAAGCCCTGAGCAAAGCCATAACCCTCATATAAGAGAGAGCGCAATCCGTGCGCCACACACCTTCCACTGATCCATGAAAAGTCGGCATGTGCCCATGAGCTTCGAGGAGTTCGAGCTCCTGCCGGTCGAGCCCGGGTGGAAGAGCGAATACCGCGACGGCAAAGCTCACGTCACACCCTCGGAACATGTGGCGTTTGCCCGGGTCACGGTCTCCCCCGCTCCCGTGAACTCTCCCCTGCCGATGAACGGAGTCACCCCGGAGGATCAGGGAGTCCTGCTGACGTGTTTCGCCACCGCCTTTCAGGACACCATTGAATACTGCGACTCCGACCCGGCCCGCACTTCGGATTCGGGACGCAAGTTGATCCGGGAATATTTCGGGGGCAAACGAGGATCCGCACTGCAGGCCTCCAAAATGGCATGGTTTCATCCGAGACAGGGCGGCGACCGGCAGGTTGCTGGAGCTGCACTCATCGTCGGGCACAAGGACAATTCCGCCCTTCTGGATCTCCTGTTTGTCCATCCCGATTACCGCGGGCGAGGACTCGCCTCGGCACTCGTCCAGGGTGCCATCAATCATCTGGCGCATCTGGGCAAAGACCCCCTGTTCAGCCGCTATCATCTCGGCAACCTCCCAAGCCGCACCTGGCACCAGCGATTCGGATTCGTCGAGGAACCGGACCTCATCCTCGCCCGACTCTACCTGGCGACCGCCCAGCACAATTATCTCCGGGCACGGCAACTGGGCAATTTGCCCGATTTCGAAGCAAACTCCCTGCTCAAACAGTGCGAATACTGGAACGACCAGGTTCAATCCCTCGAAGAATCTCTGGTGAACGGTAAAATGGAGGAGGCGTTCGCTCTTTGGCGCCACCAAGACTGAAGCATCCCTCCCGGCGTCCACGGTCTCCCACGACGTCGGCTCTCCGCATTCTTCAGGCTGTCGCCGCGGTTCTCACTTACAATAAATGAGAACGGTATGAATAGTGCTCCCGAGTTTTGTGTCTACTGAGTAGGCGGGCGCAATCCAATCGTGGGAGGCCACGGGGGTGCAGGCATCCGCCAGAAAGACACCATGACACCGTCCAACGCACAACCCAAGCGGAGGCCACAATGAATCTTATCTGGTTCCTTGGAACACTCCTGTTGCTGGTGATCGTCGCGGTTCTCGCTGAAAACCTTTCCGCCAACCTCCGTTCCAGGCAGAAACCCCGGGCAACCAAACAAGTTCCCGTCCGAAAACACCCCCCCGTCATGTTCTGATTCAATCGGACATCCGACCCCACAGGTCGGTTCCGACCGGATCCTCCACTCCCTGCACGCACTCCGGGCTGTCCGTTCGAGGGCTGTTCACCACCCGGCTCACGCTGTGATAAACCAGAGCCCCGTTCGGATCTCCTCCAAGCAGCGGAATCAGTCGTTCCTTCCGGGTCTCTTCAGGATCCAACCAGAGACTGTAATCGCCGGGAGCCAGGATCACCGGCATCCGCTCATGCACCGGCAGGATCACCTCGTTCGCCTTTGTGGTGATGATCGTAAAACTGAACACGTCGAGCCCTTCCGGGGACAACCAGCGATCCCACAATCCGGCAAAACAAAAAAGCCCCCGGTCTTCCAGGTGAAAATACACGGGAGATTTGACCCGTTCCCGGTTCATCCTCCACTCGTAGAACCCGTCGGCAGGAACCAGACACCGCCGGCTCTCGAAAGACCTTCGAAAAGCGGGTTTTTCAGCAAGCGTCTCACCCCGGGCGTTGATCATCCGGGCTCCCATGGATTGATCCCTGGCCCAGAACGGGATCAAACCCCAGCGCATCGGACGCCACACGGCACCCGCTTCATTCACGATCACCGGGATCATCTGGGTCGGAGCGATGTTGAACCGCGGCTGAAACTCGAGGGTTCCCTGAACCGCGAAGTGCTCCGCGAGCTCACGCTCGCCACGAGTGATTGTATAACGACCGCACATAAAAACTCACTGAATCCACCAGGAATCATAAGCCACCCGGGGTCCAAAACTTCCCGATGACCCGGCCAACCCTACCACCCACCCCCTCCTTCACAACCCCCAACACACAACGTCGCCACCCGCGTTGAACAAATGTTTCCATCGCGACACACCCCTGCCCGACCCGGTTCTCCGGAAAAAGCCGCTGTGGAGTTTGTTCCCTCCAGATCGAAGAAATCGGAAACACGCGCACCAGAGGGCACAAAAAGGCCGTGCCAAGCCCAAGGAGGATTACCCTGATTACGCAGACAAGCCCGGCACGGCCCAATCAAAACGAACCCAACCAAGATAGTCCTCACCCATTCCCGCTTCAAGGGTCACGGACTCATTTTTTACTGTTGCGTTCTTCGCCAACCACCCCGATTTTGGAGCCAGTGAAACCACGGAAGAGAACACCGAAACGCTCTGTCAAAGGAAAGACCTCCGGACCGAAACCCGGCTCTTCCGCCATCATCCCCGTCAACGGCACCAAGGTTCGAAACAAGGCAAAACGCGCCTACACAAAAGCCCGCCAGGACCTGGATCTGGCCAGGAACGAAAAAGAACGCTACGAGTCGACGGACCTCCCGGCTTTCCAGCGATGGCACACCCGCCACTTTGGACAATTGCTCACACAAATCCGGGAAACCCAGCAGGAGCTCGAACGTAAGCGCATGCTCTTCTTCGAAGTGGAATCCGAGGCCATGCGCCAGAATATTTCCCACAGACTGGCCTACCAACGAATCATGGAGAGGCGGAAAAACCCGCCCCCCCCGGAACCGGAGAAAACCCAGCCCGGCTCCTCTCCCTGGGAAGAGCAGCCACCGCACGGCGACTTCGAGCCCAACGGCGGCTCCAACCCCGACTGGGATGAGATGAAGGATGTTTTTGACGAGTTCTTCGAAGACGTCTTCGGATTCAGACCCGGGGATTACGCACCGCACCACTCCGAAGCAGCACCCGAAAAACCGGAGCCCACTCACCGGATCAAAACCCTCTACCGCTCCATCGTCCGTCGTCTCCACCCGGATGTACAATCCGAGATGTCCCCGGAAAAGCTCGAGTGGTGGCATCAGGCCCAGACCGCCTATGAGGAGCGCGACGTCGAACAACTGGAGATGATCCTGACCCTGTGCGAAATCGAGACCCCCGGGGCCGTGGCACTGACCAGCGTCTCGCTTCTGCAACGCATCACACAACAACTTCGAAGCACCCTGAGGTCCATCAAACGGGAGATCAAGCGCCTCAAAGACAGTCCCGCCTGGAATTTCAGCGAGCTTGCAAACCCCGAGCGCCTGCGCCGCGAAATTAAACGCGAACATGAAACCGATCTGGAAGCCATGCGCGAGCTCCTCCAGGCAATAGACGAACAGATCGCCCATTGGGCCGAGCCTCCCAGCTCCCGAAAATCCAGAAGACCGTCATTCCACCCCGACCATCCCGAGTTCCTGTTCTGACGAACAACCAGACCTCACCCCGGAAATGCGGACCCTGCTTCATCGGCACGCTTGCACCGCCACTCAATTGCAATACTCTCGCATTGCAAAAGCATGATCCAAATCCTCCATCCCGCAGACTGTCCGCTCGCCGCCGGGGACCGTCTCAAGCGTTTATCCGTGCGATCGCAGACCTTTCTCGGGACGGCGATTCAGGAGCTTTCCCACAGCACCCCAAACAAGG
This sequence comes from Verrucomicrobiota bacterium, assembly GCA_021733945.1. Taxonomy (GTDB): domain Bacteria; phylum Verrucomicrobiota; class Verrucomicrobiia; order Limisphaerales; family SIBE01; genus JAIPJX01. Next base: position 9,394 of record JAIPJX010000048.1, read on the forward strand.
TGTATCTTATTCCACTGCAAGTTATTGAGTCCGACTGTTGGCCCCGGATGCGGGTCGAGCTCGCCCGGGCCAACCGCCTCTACATTGTCTACCTGGAAAACGCAACCACGCTGGACGTGGCACGCTGCATGCGAGGGGGAGCCTTCGATGTATTGTCTCAGGAAGATTCCGACGAACGGTGGAGCCAGGCGATGAGCGCAGTCGCAGAGAACCAGAAGATATGGATGGGGCTGTATGGAGGCCGACCCTTGAGCGAGGGAGAAGTGCTTCTGGGAAGCTCCGAGGCGATCCAGCGGTTGCGCCAGACCATCAATCGCCTTGGTCCCACCGATGTGCGCGTGCTCATCCTGGGTGAATCCGGGGTCGGCAAGGAACGGGTCGCCTCCGCGCTGCACCAGTCGGGAGGAACAGGCCCGTTCATCGCGTTGAACTGCGCTTCCATCCCGAAGGATCTGCTCGAAGCCGAACTTTTCGGGGTGGAAAAAGGGGCATTCACGGGTGCCCACAAATCACGACCGGGACTGGTGGAACAGGCCAGTGGAGGCACGCTGTTTCTGGATGAAGTCGGAGAAATGGAGCTGTTCGTGCAACCCAAGCTCCTGCGGTTCCTGGAGACCCGCCGGGCCCGCCGCGTCGGGGGGAGCGCCGAATACAGCGTCAACACCCGGGTGGTGTCGGCCACGAACCGGAACCTCGAGCTGGAGATCACCGACAACCGCTTCCGATCCGATCTCTATTACCGATTGGCTGAACTCATCCTCCACGTCCCACCGCTGCGCACGCGCCCGGAGGACATTCCATCGCTGGCCCCGGAGTTTCTGAGTCAGGCCAACGAACGGTTCGGAAAGAACTTTGAATCGTTCGAACCCGCCCTGATCAGCCGATTCCAACACTACGACTGGCCTGGAAACGTGCGTGAATTCAAGAGCGCCATCGACCGCATGGTCCTCCTGTTTGACGGACCGCTGCTTCGGGCGTCCTGGTGGGATCCGCCTGAATCCCGATTCCCCACCACTCCCACCGCTCAGGCAGCTCCCGCCCCGGCGCCAGGCGCGCCTCCATTGCCTGCAGGTCTTCCCGGCCCACTCAACACTCGCCAGAAGCTCGAGGCAGCCAAACGGCTCCTGTCCGAGAGCGACAACAACTACAGCTGGGTGGCCGGCCAGCTGGGCATCAATCCGTCCACCCTCTGGCGCTGGCGTCGATCCGGCAAACTCGACTGAGTCGCCCCCGAGGGACCTTTACTTGGCGCTAAAAAATTCTTAACATCTGCATATGTACGGGATGGTCAACAAAGCAATTGAGGAAATGGTGTGTAAACACCATGGGAAACCGGCCTGGGAACAGATCAAGGAACGCGCCGGAGTCGACGTTCCCATGTTTGTGAGCAATGAAGGCTACGAAGACGCCATCACCTATCAACTGGTCACGGCCGCCAGCGAACTGACCGGAGCACCCGCCTCCCAGATCCTTGAGGCGTTCGGAGAACACTGGATCCTGCACACCGCACGCGAGGGATACGGCGATCTGATGGATGCCGGGGGCGACAACCTGCCTCAGTTCCTGAAAAACCTCCCCAACTTCCACACCCGCGTCATCATGATGTTCCCCAACCTGCAACCCCCGCAGTTTGAGGTTTCCGAAGTCAAGGATCATTCCCTTCACCTGCATTATCGAACCCATCGCCCCGGACTCGAATCCTTTGTCGTCGGACTTCTCAAGGGCCTGGGCAAACTGTTCCAAACCCCGGTTCAGACCCGGCTCATCGAAAGTCGGAGTGCGGGCGCGGACCACGACGTTTTTTTGGTGGAATGGTGACCCAACCGCCATCTCCCTCCGCCCTCACGCTGGACGCAGATCTGTTTCAAAAGATCTTTCCTTTCCACATCCTATTCGGACCGGACTGGAAGATCCTTCAGGCCGGCCAATCCATCTCGAGGGTCTGCCCCGCCGTGCGCCCCGGAGCCCTGTTCAACGAATGCTTCGTTCCAAAGCGCCCCACAGCCTCCTTCGATTATGCCACCCTGCGAAGTTCTCCAGACACCCTCTACCTCATCGAAGAGAAGGAACGGTGCCTGCCCCTGCGAGGCCAGATGCTCCGCCTGACGGGGGAACCGGATCGCGTCCTCTTTTTTGGATCCCCATGGATCGTGGAGTCCGGCTCGCTGAAGAGCCTGGGCCTGGGGTTGGAGGACTTTGCCATTCACGACCCGGCGCTGGACCTGTTGAGTCTGCTGCAGGCTCAGAAGGTGGCCGTCAGCGACCTCAAACAACTCGCCACCAAACTACAAGCCCAGAGCACCGACCTGAAGGCGGCCAACACCGCTCTCCGGCACAATGAAGCCGAACTGAGGAAACTGGCCCTCATCGCCGCAAGAACGGACAACGCCGTGGTGTTGACCGATGACCGCGGCAGGACCGTCTGGGTCAACGAAGGATTTACCCGGCTCACCGGCTACACCCTGGAGGACGTCGCCAACAAAACCCCGGGATCCATCCTTCAGGGACCCGAAACCTCCGCCTCAACGGTGGACCATATCCGGAATCAACTCCGCAACCAGCGGGGGTTCCAGGTCGAACTGATCAACTATTCCAAGGCCGGCCGCAAATACTGGGTCGCCATCGAAGCCCAGGCAATACCCGACACCCAGGGCCGGGTAACCAACTTCATGGCGATCGAAAGCGACATCACCCTGCGCAAGGCCGCCGAACTCAGGCTCTCCATTGAATACGGAGTCTCCAAAACCCTTGTCGAAGCAAACTCCATCCAGTCCGCCATTGCCGCCATCCTCTACACCATCTGCGAAAACCTCGACTGGCAGATTGGCCTGGCCTGGAAGGTTTCGCCCGACCTCGCCAGCCTGCAGTGCACGGACGTATGGCACGCACCGGACCCCAGGCTCGAGCCGGTGGTGGATTCCGTGCGGGCCCGAACCTTTGCCCCGGGCGTCGGCCTGCCGGGCAGGGTCTGGGAAAACCAGGTCGCGGACTGGGACCTCCGAACACCGGAGGGCAGCCACGTGTTTTCGGAATTCTGTGTTCCCATCCTGCTATCCGACGAAGTCTGGGGCGTGATGCATTTCCTGGGCACGAACATGGAGGAACCGGACGCGGCACTCCTGCAAATGTTCCGTTCCGTGGCTGGGCAGATCACCCAGTTTCTCGGACGCATGGCCGCTGAAGAGGCGCTGCGCAACGCAAAAAATGCGGCCGATGAGGCCAATCGCGCCAAGAGCGAGTTCCTGGCCATGATGAGCCACGAAATCCGCACCCCGATGAACGCGATCATCGGCATGAACGACCTGCTGCTCTCAAGTTCCCTCACTCCGGAACAGGAGCAGCGGGTACAAACCGTGCAGACCAGCGGCGAGGCGCTCCTGGAAATCATCAACGAGATCCTTGATCTTTCAAAAATCGAAGCCGGCGAACTCAACCTCCAGCCAACCGCATTCAACCTCCGGGATCTGATCGGGCAGTCCACACAGCTCATGGCTCCCACCGCGGTGAGCAAAAATCTCAGACTCTCCTTCACGATCGCCCAGGAGGTTCCCTCCACCTACCACGCCGATCCGGGTCGACTCCGTCAGGTTCTCCTCAACCTCATGGGCAACGCCCTCAAATTCACCGAACAGGGCAGCGTGACCCTTTCGGTTTCCTGTCTGGATCTGCTCCCCGATCGCGCACACCTGCGTTTCGAAGTCATCGACACGGGCATCGGAATCAGCGCCGAAGACCAGGTCAACCTGTTTAAACCGTTTTCCCAGGTCGGTGCCGGCGCCCGCGCGGACCGACGCCAGGGCAGCAGCGGACTCGGACTGGCCATCTGCAAACGAATCATCGAGGACCTTTACGGCGGCCGCATCGGTGTTGAAAGCAACGAGAACCAGGGCACCCGTTTCTGGATCGAACTGGCTCTGCAGCGCATCAACCAGCAAATCCCCCCGCCCCTGCCCGCCCTCCAGCCACATCCTCCCTCCAAACCGCAATCCTCCCTGCGCGGCCTCCATCTTCTCGTCGTGGAGGATGACCCCACGAACCTTCAGCTCGTGCTCCTGATGCTCGAAAAGCTGGGATGCACCGCCAGGGTCGCCAGGAACGGGTTGCAGGCGGTCCAGGCGTTTAAGGAATCCGCCTGCAATGCCGTTCTGATGGACTGCCAGATGCCCGAGATGGACGGATACCAGGCCACCCGGGCCATCCGGGACCATGAAGCCGCGACTTCCGCCCGCCACACCCCAATCATCGCCATCACCGCCAACGCCCTCGCCGGCGAGCGCGAGCACTGCCTCCAATCAGGCATGGACGATTACCTCACCAAACCATTTAAACTGGATCAACTGCGCGAAACGCTCCTCCGCTCCGTCCCCGCACCCGAAATCACTCCAATCCACCCGGACTCACTGCGCGGCCTCAGGGTTCTCGTGGCTGAAGACGAGGTCAACAGCATTCAGCTGGCCCTCCTGGTGCTCGAACGCCTCGGCTGCACGCCCACCGTCGCCAAGAACGGCTTCAAAACCATCGACGCTTTTAAGAAAAACTCCTACGACGTCGTCCTGATGGACTGCCAGATGCCCGAAATGGACGGATACCAGGCCACCCGGGCCATTCGCGACCACGAAGCCTCAACCTCCGCCCGCCGCACCCCCATCATCGCGGTCACCGCCAACGCCCTGCCCGGGGAGCGCGCCCATTGCCTCCAGTTGGGCATGGACGACTACCTCACCAAGCCGTTTAAGCTGGACCAACTGCGCAACGCACTCCTGAGTGCCATCGAATCTTCCACCGGGCCTGAGGCCCCGCCAACCGGAGGTGCAACCCGGCAACTCGACCAACTCGCCGAGGAACTGGACCTGGAGTCGGTCACAGCGATGGTGGCCGATCTCCTGAACGACCTTCCAACCCGCGTTTCCGAAGCCCTCGACCTGGGATCCGCCAACCGCATGCAGGATTTGTCCAGGGCCGCACATTCCATGAAATCGGTCTGCGCCTCTTTCGGCCTCGACAGTTTCCGCGACCTGATGTCTTCTTTGGAAACAGCGGCGGAAATCGGCGACAGGACATCCGTCCACCAACTCCTGCAGAAGACACAGCGCACGAGCCTCGAAGCCACTGCCGAACTGAGGGCATGGATCGAATCAAAATCCACCTGACATGAAACTTCTCTATGTGCACGAACGATTCGGAGCTCTGGCCGGAGCCGAGGCGAACGCGCATATCACAGCCACGGAACTCGCCGCCCGCGGTCATTCGCTGGGAATCCTCCACGGACCCGGCACCGGAAAAAACGAAGCCGCCTGGCAAACCACCTTCCCTTTCCGCGCCGAACTGACCCGGGGGAATGGCGCGACCGTGGTCCGGAAAGCCCTCGCCGATTTCCAACCGGACGCCGTGTACGTACACAAAATGGCCGATCTCGAGGTCATCCAATCCCTGGTGGAAAGCGGCCGTCCCCTGGTGCGCATGGTGCACGACCACGACATCTACTGCATGCGCAGTTACAAATACAACTACCTGACCCGCCGCATCTGCACCCGCCCGGCTTCCCCCTACTGCATCTTTCCCTGCCTGGCTTCCGTTGTAAAAAACAGCGGCGGCGGGTTCCCCCTGAAATGGGTCAGTTACTCCGACAAAAAGAGGGAGATCGCACTCAACCGCCGGTTCCACCGCATGGTCGTCGTCACCCGGTACATGAGGGACGAACTCATCCAGAACCAGTTCGACCCGGGGCGCATCGAAATCCATGCTCCGGTTCCCCGCATGGGCGACCCCAATCTCCGGAGCAGTTTCAGCGACCGAAACCTCATCCTGTACGCCGGCCAGATCATCCGGGGCAAGGGCGTCGACGTGCTCCTGGAAGCCCTGGCCAGGGTCTCCTCCAAATTCGAATGTGTCATCCTGGGCGACGGCAACCACAAGGCGGCCTGCCAGAAACTGAGCGAAAGCCTCGGTCTGTCCGACAGGGTTCACTTCGCGGGTTTTGTGCCGCAGGAAGAACTGAAGAACTACTACCGGGAATGCAGCGTGGTTGCCCTGAGCTCCGTCTGGCCCGAACCGATCGCAACCATCGGCCTGGAAGTCATGCGCTACGCCCTGCCCATCGTGGCTTTCGATGCGGGCGGCATCAAGGACTGGCTGATCGACGGGCAGAACGGGTTTCTGGTGCCATGGATGGATCGCACCGCTTTTGCCGCCCGACTCGACCAACTGCTGGGCGACAAACCCCTTGCGAAACGCCTCGGGCAGGCCGGCCTCCAGCTGGTGAGCGAACGTTACGACTTCGAAACCTACATCGGCGACCTGGAAACCATGTTCCAAACCGTCGCTGCGGAAACGCCCGCCGCCAGGCCCTGAGCATTCCGTTCACCCGCAAACCAGATGACCGAGTCCGAAATTCAAGAGCGCATGGCCGACCGCCTCCTGGCCGCGCAAACCCCCTGGGGACGCGCGCGTCTCCTGGCTTATGTGAAGTGGAAACGAATCGCCTGGAACTTTGTCACCGGCATCGCATACCTGATCAAACGCATCTTCGATCTGGGCGTCAGCCTCCTGGCCATCGTGCTGCTCTCCCCAATCTTCCTGGCCATTGCCCTGCTCGTCCGACGCGACGGCGGTCCGGTGTTCTTCCGGCAGTCCCGCTACGGTCTGCATGGACGCGAATTCAAAATGCTCAAGTTCCGGTCGATGTGCGTCGACGCCGAAGCCCGCCTGGCCGGATTGCTCGCCCAGAACGAGAAAAAAGAGGGCATTACCTTCAAGATGAAGGATGACCCCCGCATTACAAAAATCGGCCGCATTCTCCGCAAGACTTCCCTCGACGAACTCCCCCAGTTCTGGAACGTCATTCAGGGCGACATGTCGATCGTCGGTCCGCGCCCGCCGGTCCGGCGGGAGGTCGAACTGTATGAACAACGCCATCGCCGTCGCTTCAACGTCAAGCCCGGCATCACCTGCCTGTGGCAGGTCGGCGAACGTCATGGCGGACTGTTCGAAATCGGCGACCGCAACACCATCGACTTCGAGGAGCAGGTCAGCCTGGACGTCAAATACATCGAAAGCCAGTCCTTCTGGAAGGACCTCCTGCTCCTGCTGAAAACCATTCCGGCCATTCTGTTTGGCAAGGGCGCATGAAAACCGTCCTGATCTGCCCTGACCGCCGCTCCGAAGTCGCTTTCCTGGCGCGCACCGCACCCCTGGCCCTGACCCCGATTCTCGGACCATCCCTCCTGTCTCACTGGCTGACGGCTCTGGCCGATCGAGGTGCCCGCCAGATCACCCTGCTTGCCTCCGATCGCCCCGATCAGATCCGCGCCGCCGTCGGCAACGGCGAACGCTGGGGACTGCACATCGACATCCAATCCCAACCTCGCGAACTTTCCATCCAGGAAGCCCTGGCCCAATTCGGGTGCGATACCGCAGTTCTTGCGGATCGACTACCGGCCATGCCCGACACTCCCTTGTTCCAGAGCGTTTCCGGCTTCTTCGAAGCACTCCAGAAACACCTGCCCACCGCCCACAAACACCGCGTCGGCACACGCGAGGTTTCACCGGGCATCTGGGCGGGTCTCGGCTCCAAAATCGATCCCTCTGCGACCCTCTCCCCCCCGTGCTGGCTCGGAGAACAGGTCTGGATCCGCGCCGGTGCCACCGTCGGCCCCGGAGCCATCATCGAAGATTCCGCCATCATCGATCACGACGCCGAAACCACTGCTTGCTGGATCGGCCCCTGGACCTACACGGGCGCCCTGACACGGGTGCATCAATCGCTCGCCTGGAGCGACGGGCTGCTTGATCTTCGGTCGGGTTTCTTCATTGAGATCATTGACGCGTTTCTCATGTGCGACCTGCGTGGCAGCTCCGGATTCAGCCGGCAAAGCTCCTGGCTCGGTCGATTCGCCGCCGTGGTTGTTTCGGCACTCACCAGCCCGCTCCTGCTCCTGGCCGCATTCAAAAACCGATCCTCCCAAAAACCTTTGTTCGAACCAAAACGGGCTGTCATCCCCACCGCCATGACCGGGAGCGCCTCCCTCAGGGAAATGCATTATTCGGAACTCAACGGCTTGCGCGGACTGGCCCGCCGATGGCCCCAGCTCTGGAGCATCGCCCGCGGCGACTTCACCTGGGTGGGCAACCGCCCCATCACCCGGTCCCAGGCAGCCCAACTCGAGACCGAGTTCGAACAGCTCTGGCTCAGCGCACCCGTTGGACTGGTCTCCCTGGCGGATGCATTCGGCTGCGGCGATTCCTTCGACGACGATACCCGGGCTCATTCGAGCTTTTACTCCGTGCGCTCGGACCGGCGGATGGACATCGATATCCTTCGGTCCGTCGCCTCGGGCCGTTCGCGATTTCCGACTCACTGACCCGGGACCGTGACCAACGCCGCCGTTTCAACCGATCCCCTTCGACTCAAAAAAAGACAATGCCCCGACCTCCCCAAGCCCAGATCGTTCCTTGCGAACCCCTAAAAGCTGTCTACACTCGCAACGGCTTATGAAGATTACCCCTGTTGATCCCAAGACCGTCGAAGTCAGCGGCCTGCTCGAGTTGGTCGCGGCCAATACCGCGACCATTCGCGATGGCATTCGGGCCGCACTCCCGGAAACATGCGTCCAGCTCGACATTGATCTTTCTCAGATCGGATTCCTGGACAGCAGCGGTCTGGGTGCCCTCCTGTCCCTTCACAAGACCCTGCGTGCCCGTCAGGGCTCAGTACGCCTGATCAACCCCACCCAACAGGTCCTTCAAATCCTCGAACTCACCCGTCTGCATCGGGTGTTCGAAATCGTCAAGAACCCCTCCTGACCCGATGAAAACCGAAACCATCGACACTGTGCTCCGGGTTCTCGACCTGCAGCAACTGAGCGGCACCAACAGTGCCTACTTCAAGGAACTGGTCCGGGCTCGATTGAACCCCGAACATCTCGCGGTGGAGGTGGATTGTTCCAAAATTGCGTTCATCGACAGCGAAGGCCTGGGCGCTCTGGTCGCACTTTACAAGGATCTCAAATCGCGCGAGGGCATCGTCCGCCTCCTGAATCTGCAACCCGCGGTCCGTCAGTTTCTGGAACTCGTGCAATTGCAGAAGATTTTCGAAATGGTTCCATGACACAGGGAACCCCAGGGACATCGCCTCAGTCTTTCCGCGCATCCCTGCGCCTGGAATCCCAGTGTGATTTCGACTCGATCCGGCAGAGCACCCGCCTGATCCGCTCGTTCCTTTCCGAACGAGGCCTCCAGGACCTGGAGCTCGATGCCTGGGAACTGGCGTTGGCGGAGGCCGGCAACAACGCCGTGGAGCATGTCATGCCTGAAAACCGCAACATCCCAATCGGACTGGATGTCTCGTGCGATGAAAGGGATGTCGAGGTGCGCGTGACCGATCACACTCCAGGGTTCGATTGGCCCGACGAAGTGGAACTTCCCGATCCCACCGACGAGGGGGGGCGGGGCCTGTTCCTCATTCGGTCCCTCACCGACGAGGCCGTCTACCTTCGGGCACGGGATCAAAACTGCCTTGTGCTGCGCAAACAACGGTCCGGGGAAGTTTCCCTGGCACAGCCCACCGTCGAAACCCTCCAGACCAGACTGGCCGAAGCGGAAACCGCTCTCACCGAGATGACCGATGAGCTGGCATCCTGCTACGAAAGCCTGACCACGATCTTCCGATACAGCGCCGGATTCGGCTCTTCCCAGGAAATTCTGAGTTTCTCCAAAAACCTGCTCGCCGACCTGGCCCAGGTCACCCAGGCGGACGCCGTGGTGCTGCGCATTGCGAACACCGGACAGAGCCAACTCCCGGCCACCACGACGGCACCTGAACGATTCCAGGGGATGGTGGCACCCGCCAGCCTGCTCTCCGACACGCCCTCGTTCGAGCGCGATGCGGCGATGAACCGCCAGGATTCATGGTTTGATCCCGACACCCAGCTGTCAGACCAGGACCCACTGAAACCACTTGGCATGGCTCTGGGAATCTGTCATCCGTGCGTCTCCAACGACCAGCTGGTCGGCACAATCACCCTCTGCCGCAACGCACCCGATCACCCGTTTGCGGCGGCGCAACTCAGCCTGCTCCACACCTTCAGTGATTTCCTGGCGATCCAGATTGTCAACACCCGCCTGATCGAGGAGAGACTCCGCACGGGGGTTACCCGGCGGGAACTCGAGATTGCTTCAGAAATCCAGCGCACCCTGCTCCCGGCCAACGTGCCGGACCGGCCGCACCTCACCGTCGCCGCTTCGTGCCTGAGCGCCCGCGAGGTCGGCGGTGACATCTATGATGTCATCCCGATCGATTCCTCCTGCCTTTTTGTCCTGGTCGCCGATGTCATGGGCAAGGGAGTACCCGCAGCCCTTTTTGCCTCCGTGCTTCGCAGCACCATGCGCTCCATGGCCCACCTCCACCGCCAACCCGGACGCCTCCTCACAGCCGTGAATCAGCTGCTGCACGACGATTTTTCACGTGTCGACATGTTCGCCACCGCACAGGCCGCCTACGTTGATCCAAGCCGCGGAACCTTGCTCGTGGCCAGCGCCGGCCACTGCCCCCTCTTGCTCTGGACTCCGGGGAACGCCACCGCCGAAGCCGCCGGTGACGCCGGACTCCCCCTCGGCATTGAACAGAACGCCGTTTACGAGGCGACCGAGGTCCCGTTCCCTCCCGAGGCGTGCGCCCTGCTCTACACAGACGGCCTGACCGAGGCCCGCAATCCCCAAGCAGAGTTTCTCGGGCAGGACCGGCTGGCTCAATGGCTGGCTGAAACCGCTTCAAAATCGGATTCAGCCCGCGCCATGCAATCCCGTCTGCTCAATCAACTGGGCGTCTTTCGCTCCGGATCACGCAACACGGACGACGAAACCGCCGTTCTCGTCCGGCACCTGCCATGACACCCTCAGCCCTTCCAAAAATCCTCATCGCCGACGACGAGGTCTACATGCGGCGACTTCTGGAAGCCACGTTCCGCAAGGGCGGTTACCAGTGCATTCTCTGCCAGAACGGCGCGGAAGCCCTCCGGGAAGCCACCGCCTTGTCTCCCGACCTCATCGTGATCGACGTCATGATGCCCGGTCAGGACGGACTGGCCACCGTGGACCAACTCAAACAGTCGGAATCCACCCGGAAAATCCCCGTCATCGTGCTTTCCGCAAAAGGCCACGCGCTCACCCGGGTCCATGCCGAGCAGGCGGGTGCCGCCCTGTTTCTCACCAAACCGTTCAGCCCAACGCAACTCCTGGAGGAAGTCCGCCGCATCCTCTCCACCACCTGAAATCATCGTGGCTGTTCCCTCGTCATATGTGATCGGACACCAACGACCCGACACAGACTCGGCGGTGTCCGCCTCCGTTTATGCCGAACTTTTGACCGACCTCGCCGGTGGACGGGAGCAATTCGAAGGCGTGGTCCTCGGCCCGCTTTCCCCCCAGGCGACCTGGCTTTTTGAAACCAGCGGAAAAACACCCCCTCGCCAGATACCCGATCTCCATCCACGTGTGTCGGAACTCGCCGCCCGGGAGGTATTCAGCGTGGGACCCGAGGCCGCACTGGGCGGGGCCCTCCGCCTGATCACCCAGCATCATATCAGCCTCGTCCCAGTCCTTTCCGCCGATCACCGCCTGATCGGGATTCTGAGCGATCGCTCCTCGATGGCACATTATTTCTACCATTTCAACGCCGAGGATTTCCTGGGCACCCTCTTCTCGCTCGACGATCTGGCCCGGCATCTGCCCCTCTCTCCATGGCAGCCCGCCACCCGCCCGGCCGAAGGCAGGGTAACTCTGGAATGGACCGCTCTGGAACCCGGGAGCGTTCTGCTGCACGCTGACGACCCCGAATGCGTGCCCCGCGCCGCCGCCGCCGGGGCCGCTGCGGTCATCGTCTCCGCAAGGAAACTCACCCCAAAATGGAAGCGCGCCATCCAGGCTCACCCCCAGATCGGTGTCTACGCCTACCCCGGTTCCCTGATGGCTCTCATCTCCGAATTCTCTCTCGCCATCCCGGTCACACGCCTGATGAGCGAGGAGTTCCCCAGACTGACACCCGACCAGACTCTGCGCGAAGCCGAAGCCGCCCTCAGGGAAAACCGGTTCGCCCTTCCCGTCGTCAATCCGGACGGCACCCTCTTCGGGGTGGTTTCGCGTGCCGATCTCTTGAATGCACCACGCCGGAGGGTCGTCCTCGTGGACCACTTCGAACAACACCAGGCACCCGAAGGCCTGGGCAACGCCCACCTCGTTGAAATCGTGGATCACCACCGGGTGGGCACCCTGGAGACCCGGACCCCGATCCGGGTCGACTGCCGACCCGTGGGCAGCACCGCCACCATCATCGCCTGCAAATTCGACGAAAACCGCCGTCGCCCCTCCTCCGCACAGGCGCGCCTGCTCCTGGGAGCGGTCATTGCGGACACGCTCCTGCTGACCTCCCCGACCACAACCGACGTGGACCGTCGCCAGGCCGCGCAACTCGCACGCCGCGCCCGGGTCCCGTTGCAGGAATTTGGCCGCGATGTACTCGCTCTCAACGACGAAACCCAGACCCGGTCGCCGGAGGAGCTGGTCGAAAAGGACCTGAAGGAATTCGTCTCCGAAGGCCTGCGCTTCGCCGTCGCACAAATCGAAACGGTCGACCGCACCCGCATCACCGAACCCCAGCTGCGGGCCCTGTCCCTGGCCCTGCGAAAACGACGCCTGTCCGCCGGCTGGTCCCTGGCGGCGCTGATGCTCACGGATATTTTCCGAGGCGACAGCCTCATCCTCGTGGACGCAGAATCAAGAGCGCTTCATCGGGGTGCCGTGAACGGAAACAGTCTGGAGCCCGAGGTCTGGGCCGGCTGTGTGTCCCGCAAAAAACAATTCCTGCCCGTTCTGCTGGAGCGCCTGCGCCTGGCCAAGAGCACTTGAGATTATGAAACCGGTCCTGCCCCTCTTCATCATGGTGGACGCCTGCGGATGGGAAATCGTCCGCAACGATCCATTCGCCAAATCATTCGCACCAACCCGCAAGAAACTGGGAAGCGTGTTCGGATACAGCTCCACCTGCGTACCCTCAATCCTGTCCGGACGATGGCCTGACGAACATCGCAACTGGTGTTACTTCGTCTACGACCCGGTCCGGTCCCCGTTCCGTTCGTTGCGCTGGCTGAAGTGGCTTCCCACCGCCGTGACCAGCCGCCGGATTTTCAGGCGTTGGCTGACCAAATTCGTAAAAGTGCAGCTCAAGTTCCGCGGGTATTTCGATCTGTACAACATTCCCTTCAAATATATTCACCTGTTCGATTTCACCGAGAAGAAAAGCCCGCTGCAACCCGAGGGCATGAATCGCGGGCCAAACATTTTTGATTTTCTGACCCAAAACAGGATCCCGTATTTTGTAACGGACACCTCGCAATCCGAGGAATCCAACCGGGACGCCCTGATTGCCTCCATCGAGTCCGAGCGCATCGATTTCGCGTTCCAGTACTGGGCCGGACTCGATGGTCTGCTGCACACCGTGGGCAATCAGTCCGAACAGGTTCCCGCCAAACTCCGCGTGTATGAACAGTGGATTGAACAGGTGTTGCAGGCGGCTCGTGGACATTATGAGGAGGTAAAACTTTACATCTTCAGTGATCACGGCATGGCCAACTGCGACGAATACCTCGATCTCAAGGCAAAGATCGACGCGCTCCCGCTGCGCATGGGAGTCGATTACGCCGTTGTGTTTGATTCCACCATGGCCCGGTTCTGGTTCTTCAACGATCAGGCCCGGCAGCTCATCACCAAAACCCTTCAGGAAGTCCCCGAAGGCCGCATCCTGCCCGAAGCAGAACTCCGCGAGCATCGCGCTTACTTCGACGATGGCTATTTCGGCGAACTCATCTTCCTCGTCCGGGAAGGCGTGTTGATCGTTCCCAGTCACATGGGGGAACGCCCGATCCGCGCCATGCACGGGTACCACCCAACCGACCCGCAAAGCTACGCCACGCTTTTCACCAACCAACCCTCCATCCCCGACGACATCACCCACATTCCGCATATCTATCGCCTGATGGAAAACGCGGCCCGGGAACGGATCAGGGACCGCCCCCCCGCATGAGCCCATCCCACTCCAAGACCATCGTGCATGTGCCCCGGCGGTTTGTCGCCGAGGAATGGGGCGGCACCGAGACCGTGATCCTTGAGATTTCCCGACAGCAACAGGCCGCCGGGAATTCCCCCCTCATCGTCACGTCCATGGCACTGGCACAGCACCATCGGGAAACGATCGGAGGGGTGCCCGTCAAACGCTACGGCTACTGCTACCCATTCCTCGGTCTGTCCAAGGATGACAAATCAGCCATGGACAAAAAGGGCGGCAATCTGCTCTCCCTCTCCCTGTTCAACGCCCTGCTCCGGGAACCGGATGTGCGCCTGTTTCACGCCCACGCCCTCAAACGGCTGGGAGGCGAAGTACGCACTGCGGCGCGCCTGCGGCGAAAACCTCTCGTGGTTTCGCTGCACGGCGGAGTGTTCGACGTGCCCCAGGCAGAGCTGGGGGCCATGCTCAAACCGATCGAAAACAAAATCGAATGGGGCAAACCCTTCGGTGCCCTGTTTGGTTCCCGCCGTGTTCTCGAAGATGCCGACCAGATCATCTGCGTGGGCCAGAGCGAACTGGACAAGGCACGGGGCGAACTCTCCCACGAGCGGATCGCCTACCTTCCCAACGGAGTCGACTGCGCCAAGTTTGCCGACGCAGACGGCCCTGCATTCAGATCCAGGCACGGCATCCCGTCCAACGCTTTTCTGGTCCTGAACATCAGCCGGATCGATGCCCAAAAAAACCAGCTCCTCCTTCTCGAAGCATTCGCACGGTTCCAGACAAAAACATCGGATGCGTTCCTGGTTCTGATCGGACCCGAAACACAGCCCGCGTATGCGGCCAGGCTGCGCGAGTTCATCACCACCCGTCAGCTGGACGCCTGCGTTCGAATCCTTCCGGGTCTCCGCAACGATTCTCCGGAATTGGTCCAGGCGTTTCATGCCTGCGATACGTTCGTACTGCCCTCGATGCACGAGCCTTTCGGCATCGTCGTGCTCGAAGCCTGGAGCGCCGGCCGCGCGGTCATCGCCAGTCATGTCGGCGGCCTGAAGGCGTTGATTCGCGACGGTGCAACCGGACTCTTCATCGATCCAAATCCCAGCGAGAGTCCGGCAGCCCTGACCGGACTTCTGCATCGCCTGCACTCCGAACCCGGGCTTCGCAACGCAATCGCCCAGGCCGGACTCCGGGAGGCACGCTCCCAATACGACTGGAAGCGCATCGGCGCACAACTTGAAGAGCTTTATCAACGTGCCGAAGAACACGCCGCCCGGCGGCTGGGGAAGACACGATGAACAATCAACAACTCAAGAAAAACGTCGTCGCCAGTGCCCTCTCGGGATACGTCCGACTGCTCGTGCGCATGGGGCTGGGGTTGGTCACGTTCCGTCTCCTCTACCAGGGGCTCTCCCCCGAACAGTTCGGGTTCTGGTCCCTGCTCTGGGCGATTTTCGGTTACGGAATCCTGCTCGATTTCGGCTTCGGCTACGCCGCCCAGAAACGCGTCGCTGAACTCACCGTTCGCAAGGACTGGGACCAGCTCAGCCGTGTGTTGAGCACGATCTTCTTCTTCTATTTCTTCAGCGCCCTCGTCGCCGTCGGCACGGGACTCCTGCTGTCCGGACCCCTGATCACCCTGTTCAAGGTCGGTGCCGAACATCGGGAGGAGTTCCGCCGTGTCCTGTCGATCTTCCTCGTCGGAATCGGCCTGGCCTTCCCACTCGGAATTTTCCCGGAGGTCCTCCAGGGCCAGCAGCGGATCACCACCGCCAACAACCTGCACATGCTTTCCACCACGGCGAATTTCATCGTGGTGGCCTGCGCCGTCGGCTTTAAACTCAGCTTCACCCAGCTGGTGCTCCTCTCCGTGCTCTGCGTCGTCATTCCTTATGCGTGGGCGGCGCGCCTCGCGTTCGCACGAATGCCGGGGGTCAGGATCCGGCCCGGCCTGTTTTCCAGAGCCACCATGTTCGACACCGGCCGTTTCAGCCTCTTCGCTTACGCCAACACGCTGAGCAATGTCCTGCGCAACAAGGCCGATCAGCCGGTCATCAGCTCCACGCTCGGCGTGGCCGCCATTGCCCCGTTTCAGGCCGGCAGCAAGGTGGGCGAGATGTTCGGACAGCTCACCCGACAAATCGCCGATGTACTCTCGCCGACAGCGGCTCATTTGCACGCCAAGGGCGACAAGGCGGCCCTTGGCGAAATGCTCCTCAACGGCATGCGTTACAGCGTTCTGGCCGCAACTCCCCTCTACATTCTCAGTGCCGCCTACATGGAGGGCGTAATCCGGCTGCTGACCGGCGTCCGCACCCCCACACCCGAAATGCTCTGGTCCGGACAACTCCTGCTGTTCTGGTACTATTCCCTCGTCATGACGCATTGGGTCTTCAAACGCATGTTCATGATGGCCGGCCAGGAACGGCGCATGATGATCCAGGGCGTCATCGAGGCAGCCATCAACCTGACTCTCAGCATCGGCCTGACCATCGCCCTGAAAAGCATCGTCGGTGTCGCACTCGGCTCTGTGATCCCCACAGCGGTGATCGGCTGGGGCTGGCTCTGGGGTTGGGCGGCCCACGAGGCTCAGACCACCCGATGGAATTTGTTTCGCACGGTTGTCCTTCGAACCTGGCTCGGCTGCATCCCCATGCTCATGCTCGTGGCCGCCCTTCGATTCCAACCCTGGTGGCCAAGCGCGGACAACACCCTGCTCTTGCTCGTCGAAGGCGGACTCGCCGGCTTGACCGGTCTGGCGGGCCTCTGGCGTTTCAGCCTGGACAACGCGGAACGGGAACGTTTCACGGGTCAACTGGCCCGCAAACTCGGTTTCAAACCAAAGGCCCAACGCGCATGACGCCGCTCCGCATCCTTTATCTCGATGTCCCATTCGAAAACGAATCGGGCGGGGACAAGAACCGGAGCCGCTTTCTCTGGAACGTGCTCCGGAACCGTTTTGCAACCGACCTGCTGCTCCTGGGTCGCAAAGCCACTCCCGACCGCCCGCTCTGGACCAAACACAAACCGCTCGCCCTCCTTGCGCCACAGCCAGCCCGGTTCCCGAACCCAAACTCCACCCCGCAGTTTGCACCCCAGGAGCGTGAGACGTTTCGAAGCCTGATTTCCAGGAATCGGTACGACGCTGTTTTTTCCAGATTCTGCACCCCTTGGGAACTGTGCCTGCAGGCGGCCGGCGCCGCGCACGCCCCAAGGGTCATTGTCGATGTGGACATGTTGTCCTCGCGGCTCGTGGCGCTGTCCTGGGCGCGCAACCCTTCTATCCGCCGTCGCTGGTTCCTCTTTGAAAAGTGGAAACTCCGCCGGCTTGAACGCACCCTCTTCCGCAAGCCGTGGCTCTTTTTGTTCACCAACCGCACCGAGCTTGAGATCGCCCGTGCCCACGCAGCCCCAACCCATCCAGCGGGAGTCTTCGCCACACTGCCCAACACCATGCCACCCGCAGGGCGGGAACACACCGTCTCCCGCAAACCAGTCATTCTCTTTTTCGGCAGCATGGATTCGGCTGCGAACATCGACGGATTCGAGTTCCTCGTGGACGACGTCCTCCCGCATCTGGCCCCTGCACTCAAACGTCACGCCGTTTCCATTCACGTGGTGGGCAAAAACCCGCCCGCCTCCTTTCAGGAACGGTTGACCCGGGCAGGTGCCGACCGGGTGACGGTTGTCGGGGGTGTCGATTCCATCGACAAGGCCCTGGCCGAATCACTCTTCGTTCTGCTCCCGCTCAGAATCGCCTCCGGCACCCGGACCCGAATCCTGGAGGCGGCGGCACAGGCGCGCGCCGTGGTGACCACACCGCTCGGCGCGGAGGGCTTGGACCTGGACGCCCACGTCCTTCTGGGCAACACGGGTGAAGAGCTTGCACGCCTCTGCATCCGCCTGCTCGATTCGGAGTCCGAAGCCGAAACACTCGGACACCGACTCAGGGAAAATGCGGTGGGACTCTACGCTCCGGAGGCCGTTGAGGAGAATCTGGCACGGGAGATCCACTCATTCATTCGCACCGGGAGGGAGGAGCCGGCGTGAGCACTCCCGAAGTGAGCATCATCATGCGCTCGTTCAACGAGGGCTGGGCGCTGAAAGAGACCCTGCCCGCCCTCCGGGCGCAGACCTGGACGAACTGGGAACTCATCGTCATCGACTCCGGTTCCAGCGACGGTTCCCAGGACCTGATCCGCGCGGCGCAACCCGCGCATTTCATCCAGATCACTCCCCCGGAATACAACCCAAGCCGCGTCATGAATCATGGCATGCGCCTGGCCAGGTCGGAGTTTGGCATCTTCCTCAACGCCGACGCCACCCCGCAGGGAAACTCCTGGCTCGAACCAATGGTGCAAACCCTGCAGAACCCGAACACAGCCGCCTGTTTCGGCAGACAGATTCCGCGTCCGGACTGCCGGGCCGTGTTCGCCTGCGACTACGACCGCTGTTTCGGTCCGGAACGTGAATCAGCCCGGTGGGACCACTTCTTCAGCATGGTCAGCAGCGGACTCCGAAGGGATATCTGGTCCAGGCGGGGCTTTCGCGAGGATCTCCAATACGCCGAGGACGACGAATACACCCGCTGGTGCCGGGCCCAGGGACACGCCATCGTGTTCCTCCCGGAATCCATTGTCATGCATTCCCACAATTACACCCCGGAGCAGAGTTACAAGCGGGCCTACGGCGACGCACGGGCAATCGGCAAGGCATGGACCGATTCCCCCAATGCGTTTAATTGGCCGAAAACCGTTCTGTTTGGATGGCTGAACGATCTGCGCCACGACTGGAAATATTGCTCCAGGCACGGACGCCTGGGTGAACTGCCGCACGCCGCGCGCATCCGCTGGCGTCAAAGAAACGGCAAACTCGCCGGGTTCCGCCACGGCTGGA
This sequence comes from Verrucomicrobiota bacterium, assembly GCA_021733945.1. Lineage (GTDB taxonomy): Bacteria > Verrucomicrobiota > Verrucomicrobiia > Limisphaerales > SIBE01 > JAIPJX01. The sequence goes on from JAIPJX010000048.1 coordinate 28,346, forward strand.
AAGAACAACAGGAGCAACACGCCCCATGACCGATTCCGAGCCCAAACGATTCACCATCGACGGCAGCGCCGAACTGGAAACCCGCCTGGCGTCGATCTGCCAGCAGGTCCGCCAGGGTGTTGAGTCCATCGTGCCGGCTTCGCGCCTGCGCGGAATCCTGCTCGGGGGCGGATACGGCCGCGGTGAAGGAGGCGTGTTTCGGGCGGGTGCCGGAGATCAACCTTACAACGACCTGGAATTTTACGTCTTCTGCACCGGCCAGGCCATTCTGGCCGAACGCCGCTACCGCCACGCCCTCCACGAACTGGGCGAACACCTGACACCCGCCGCAGGTCTGGAGGTCGAGTTCAAGGTGCTCACCCAGCGCAAGCTCCGCAGCAGCCCGGCTTCCATGTTCTATTACGACCTGGTTCTGGGAAACCGCGTCATCGCCGGCAACGAATCACTCCTGGACGGCTGCGAGCATCACCGTCATCCCGAACACATCCCGGCGCACGAAGCCACCCGCCTGCTCCTCAACCGCTGCAGCGGCCTGCTCTATTCCCTGGAGCGCCTCCGAAAAACCGGCTTCGGAGCTGAAGAAGCCGATTTCGTCGGTCGCAATCTCGCCAAGGCACAACTGGCCTTCGGAGACGCATTGCTCACCGTCCTGGGGAAATATCACTGGAGCTGCCAGGAACGGCACAAACGCCTCGAGACCCTCAGCCTCAATGCCGAACTGGAATGGGCCGCTCCCCTGCCCGGTCTTCACGCCGAAGGGGTCGCGTTTAAGTTGCATCCGGTCCCAACACCCGTCGACCGGAATCGACTCACGGCGCGCCACTCCGAACTCTGCGGGGTTGGACGAAAACTCTGGCTCTGGATCGAGGGGCGGCGGCTCGGGCACACGTTTGATTCAGCCCGCGACTACGCCCTGAGCCCGTGCGACAAATGCCCCGAAACCATCGGCCTGCGCAACCGGGCGGTGAACGCCCGCACGTTCGGAGCAGCCGCCGCCCTGGGCCCCGGGGCCACCCGGTATCCCCGTCAGCGACTCCTGCACGCCCTGCCGATGCTGCTCTGGGAACCTCACTCCCGGGAGAACCTGGCAGCCGCCCAAACGGAGCTGAAGGCTCCGTCGACCGATTTCAACACGCTCATTGCCGCATACACACGCTTGTGGCACCGGTTCAACTAACTCCCCGGAACGCCATGTTTCAAAACCTTCGACAGGATATCCGCAGGAATCTCCGGGACTACAATCCGGGCTCCGCCCTGCGGGCCGCCGCCCTGTGCGCCACGCTCAACAGCATCCACGCCGTTATCCTGATCCGGTTCCAGTTCTGGTGTGCACGCAACCGGCTCCCCACCCTGTTTGCCGCAAAACTCCTCTTCTGGGGGTTCGGCATTGAGATCAGCAAACAGGCCCGGATCGGCCCCGGCCTGCGCCTGCCCCACCCGATGGGATTGATCATCGCGCCGGGAACGGTGGTTGGTGACAACTGCGATCTCTACGCGGATGTCCGACTTGTTCTGGCCCACGGCTCCCGTCAGGGACCGATCCTCGGGGACCATGTCTTCCTGGGGGACGGGGCCAAGGTGGTCGGCGCGGTGCGCGTTGGCGACCACGCGGTCGTCGGCGTCTCCAGCGTCGTCACCCGGGACATCCCGGCCCACGCCACCGCGGTTGGTATTCCGGCCAAGGTCATCAACACCGACAATCAGCGCGCTCAGGAACCCGCTTAATCACCCGCTCCCTTTATGAAGATCATCATCACCGGAATCACCAGTTTCCGAAACCACGGTGTGGAGGCACTCGTGACCACAACCATCGATCAGTTGCGCCAGCGCCTGCCCGGATCAAACTATCTCGTTCTGGACCGCGTGCCCGAATACGACGCCACCCGGATCAAATCCCCGGATGTCGCCTTCGCCTTTGACAACAGCATCCGGCCGCTCCGTGCCAGTTCCTTGCGCCGGGCCGTGCTCAAGGCCTCCAACTTCGTCGGGGCATTGAGCCGCGAATACCAGGGCACCCTCCGGGAACTGCGCGGTGCCGGTGCCGTCATTGCTTCCGGGGGCGATGTATTCTGCTCCGAATACGGGCACACTTCACTGCAATCCCACCTCGAACCCCTCCGCACGGCGGCCGATGCCGGAGTTCCCTTCTTCATTCACGCCCAATCGATCGGACCGTTCAAAAACGAACCCGACACAGAGGCTTTCCGGGCCGTCGCACGCCGGGCCACCCACGTCACCGTCCGCGAGCGCATGAGCCACCGCTATGCCATTGAAACCCTCGGATTGCCCGCAGATCGGGTGACTCTCACCGGCGATCCGGCCTTCCTGCTGACACGGACCGAAGCCCCGTGGCGACAGCATTTCGGGTTTGGCGACAAAAGCCCGGTGATCGCCCTATCGACCAGCCAGGCGATCTGCAACTGGATGGGCTCCGATTATGAGGACCATTTTAAGGTGTGGTGCAAGGTGATCGAATGGCTTCGACGGGAACTGGACGCGCACCTCATCCTGATCCCCCATGTCCAGGAACTCTCGAGCCGGAACGACGACCGGATCCTCGCGACCGATCTGGCGCGGCATTTCCAGTTCGACAACCATCTGCAGATCGCCGGCGGGGATTTCAGCGCCTCGGATTTTAAGGGAATCATCAGCCAGTGCGACATGGTGATCGCGGAACGCATGCACGCGGCCATCGCCGGCCTCTCCAACGGGATTCCCACCGTTGTGATCGGTTATTCCGTAAAAGCCGAAGGCATCCTGAGCGACCTGCTTTCCCCTGAACAGGTCAAGGAATCGACCCTGATTCCGCTCCAGGATTTCCTCAAGGTGCCCACCGCACTGAAGCGCATCGAGAGCGCCTGGACCCATCGCGAAACCATCACAAAAACCCTCGCCGGGAACCTGCCCGCCATGAAGGAACGAGCAGCCCTCAGTTTCGAGGTAATCGCTCGTGCCCTCAAATAGTGTCTCGGTAAAGGACGATCCCGGCAGTGTCACCTTGGTTTCGCGGACGGGCACTCTGCGTGGCTTCGTTGCACCGCTCTGGGTGTGGCACCTGTCGGTCGCAGCGCGACCGACTCCACCCTGCTCCACACGCACCGATTTGTCGCATCACGTCCGAAGAACCTCGGTCTTTTGGAGTGCGTGCGGCAGAGCGCAGCGCCGACGCCGCTTTGGTCCTGCCACAAAAGACAAACCCACTCCCCAATCACGATCGCAATCCCTTCAACGGCAAGCCAGGAGGAACCTCGAAATCCTCAACGAGGACATCTGCGGCCCGACGCTCACCGGGACGGTTCGCGCTACCTTCCCCGGCCCCCCGGAGGTAGGGCGAAGCGTCCCGCTGAGCCGGGGCAGATCGGGAGGATGGGCTGCAGTGGAAGCTCACCGGGACGGTTCGCGCCACCTTCCCCGGCCCCCCGGAGGT
>JAIPJX010000049.1 GCA_021733945.1 Verrucomicrobiota bacterium
GTTTCCAGGGAGTTGGGGTCGGCAACGGCCAACCCCTGGACGGTGAGGCGGTTCTCCTTGAGGTTCAACTCGGTTGATTCGATGTCGACGGTTGCACCGTTGGCTCTTTCCAATCCGCTGATCATCGCCACGCGGAGAATGGGGCCGGACGCGAACTGCTGAAAGATGATCGCCAGGAGGGTGGAGAGCGCCACAAAGACCAGTCCGAGGGTGCGGATTGGGTTGCCGATTCTTCGGGAGAGCAGTTCGTCGAAGCTGCGTTTGGAGGCCCCCCCGGCCAGAAGCACCGAGAGGAATTTGACCCAGCCTTTGCTGGCGAATCGGTTAAAAGCTTCCGAGTTGTCACCGAGCCGCTTCATCGTTTTGCGGAATGCCGTAATGGCCCAGGCAACGGTGAAACCGCAAAGGGCACCGAACAGGAGGCCCAGAAAGAGTCCTCCGGAGGTGGTGTAGTAGTCGAATCCGAACCAGGCGAGGACGGGTGCGTTGATGATGGACCTGAACAATCCCTCGGTTGGTCCATCCAGAAAGAAACGTCCGATGCTGAATGAAACCGGGGCCAGAGCCAGCGAGAGGAGTTTGGCGGCCAATCCGACCAGGCCGGCCAGGGCAAGATTCGCATTCAGGAGAATGAGCAGGGCCGCAAATGTGAGAATGAGTCCGGGTGCCTGGATGAATCCGGGGGCGAAGCCAAGGCCTGAAGCGAGCAGGCAGGCGGCTATCAGTTGGAACGGGGTTGCGTCCCCGCGCAGGATCTTGGCGAATTTCCGAATTATCATGGGAAGAGTATTACCCGAGGCTGCGGGAGTGTGCAAACACGGTGTTTTTGATTAGAGGGCGTGACCCGCCACGGTGCAGGTGGCGATCTGGCCGATGGAATTCAAGGTGTAGGTGCCGCCGGCGGGGCAGACGGGCATGAGCCGGATATACTGTGTGTCGCCGATCAGATCTGCCTGGAGCGGCGTCGCACCGTTGAGTTTTCCGTTGTCCAACCCCCAAAGCTGTTTGGCCGACTGGATTTGAGCGAGGTTTTCGATGCAAACCTGGGTTTGGGCCCGGGCTCGAGCCTTGGTGAAGCTGGGGATGGCGATGGCGGCAAGAAGACCGATGATGGCCACCACGATCATGATTTCCACCAGGGTGAACCCGCGATTCGATGATGAGGCACGCATGAGTTTCGTTTGGGTTCGGTCCAATTAAAAAGGCTTGAGGGCACTGCCGCTCAAGCCTTTCAGACCATATGGCTGATTAAAGCCTACAGGGTGTGACCATCCGTAGCGCTCAGGCTGCAGCTGACGGACGTCCCGAGGGCCCCGTAGGTGTAAGTGCCACCAGCGGGGCATACCGGAGACTTCTGCAGATACGCGTCAATGTCCGCGACGACGGTTGCCGTGCCGAGTGCCTTTTTGTTCTCAAGGCCCCATTGTTCCTTGGCTCCTTCAATCTGCCGCAAGTTTGCGATGCAGGCGTTTTTCTGCGCGGAACCGCGTGCCTTGACGAAGTTCGGGATTGCGATTGCTGCCAGGAGGCCGATGATGGCCACCACGATCATGATTTCCACGAGCGTGAAGCCGGATTGGCGGTTCTTTTTGATTTGCATGACTAGCCTTTCTTTCTGTTGTGCGGCGTGAACAGTGTCGGAAGGCGGGTTATAACAAGTGCGATCAGTTTCGTTCACGAATTGCCTTCCAACAACCGCAATAGTTTGTGTAGCACACTTGATGCCAATGTCAAATTTGCGTCAAGTCTTCCCGGGCTTGCCTCGGTTTGCTCCCCACGGCTAGAGTGGTCTCATGGAAATGAGTCGTGACTCCAGAATCTATGTGGCCGGACATCGTGGCCTGGTGGGCAGTGCGATCTGGAGGGAACTGTCCAGACAGGGATTTTCGCGCCTGATTGGCAGGGCCCGCTCGGAGATGGATCTGCTCGATGGCGGGAGCGTCGCCCGCTTTTTTGAGAGCGAACGGCCTGAGTTCGTCTTCATCGCGTCGGCCAAGGTGGGAGGTATCCACGCGAACAGCACCCAACCGGCCGCTTTCATCTATGAGAATCTCCAGATCCAGAACAACCTGATCCATCAGTCCCACCTGTTCGGGGTGAAGAAACTTTTGTTTCTGGGCAGTTCCTGCATCTACCCGAAACTGGCACCGCAGCCGATGAAGGAGGAACACCTGCTGACCGGGCCCCTGGAACCGACCAATCAGTGGTATGCCGTTGCGAAGATCGCCGGGATCAAGATGTGCCAGGCCTACCGGGAGCAATACGGGTCCCGGTTCATCGGCGTCATGCCGACGAATCTGTATGGTGCCAACGACAATTACGATCTGCAGAACTCCCATGTGCTGCCAGCGCTGATCCGGAAATTTCACGATGCCAGGGTGAACAACGCACCGCAGGTCGTCTGCTGGGGTTCCGGCAAACCGATGCGGGAGTTGTTGCACGCCGATGATCTGGCTCGTGCCTGCCTGTTCCTGATGGAATCCTACGACGAAGAAGAGATTATCAACGTTGGATGTGGGGCCGAGGTGTCGATTCGAGAACTGTCGGAAACGGTGGCTCGCATCGTGGGTTTCCAGGGCGAGATCGTCTGGGATGCCTCGAAGCCGGATGGATCGCCTCGCAAGCTGCTTGACAGTTCCCGATTGTTCCAGCTCGGATGGAAACCCGAAATTGATCTGGAAACGGGAATCGGCATGGCGTACGAGGATTTTAAGCGGCTTTTCCCTGTCGCGACCTGAAGCGCCGCCACCTCCCGGCTGGTGTCGACCCGTTTGCCCGGGCGGCTCCCGGAGCCGGGTTTTCGCGTGCATCGCTTTTCGAGCGTCGTGGCAGGTGATGCGGGTCTGGTCGTTGTCGGCGGTGGCTAGGATGTGGTGTCGTTTGCTCTCGGGTGGGTTTTGGTTCTCCAGAAAGCCGCGGCGGTTGTGGCTGTCATCAGGAGCGTGACGAGGAGGTAGAACCAGAAACCGCTTCTGAGTTCGGTCTGGTTCGCGATTCCGGACATGATAAAGGGGAAGACGCACATGCCGATGCCGCCTGCGGTCGAGACGAATCCGATGGCCACGCCCCGCGCGTGAGCATATCGATCTCCCACGATGGTGATGACCGTTGGGTAGATTGTTGAAAATCCAAGTCCCGTGCAGAAGAACAGCGAGGCGGATGCGGCCGCGCTGCGTGTGAGCAGTGCGGTGCCCAGGGAGATCGCCGAGCCCAGCGAAAAGATCAGGAGCAGCCGGGCTTGCTGGTTGCCTTTGTAAAGAAAAGAGGTTCCCAGGCGACCAAGCAGGATTCCGAGCCAGAACAGGGAGACCAGATACGCGGCGGTTGAGGGGGGCAGCTTGAACTGGGTGACAAAAAACTCGGAAATCCAGGACGAAATGCCGATCTCAGCGCCGACATAAAGGAACATGGTGAGTGCCAGGAGAAGCAGAGCCGGGTGTTTCAAAATTTGAAGGGTGCCGCCCTGGCCTGGCGAGTGTCCTCCATCGAACGTCTGAAACCGCGCGGCGGGAAGACCGAACACCCCCATCATCGCAAAGCTTGTCGCCGCCAGACCGATGTAGATCGATCGCCATTCGATGCCTCGCGAGATCAGGGCACCGGTCAGGAACGGTGCCAGGATGGCTCCCACCGTGAAAGCCGAATGAACCAGATTCATCAATCGACTGCGACCGCGGGCCTCCATCTGAACGACACTGAAGTTCGTGACAATCTCGATGGCACCCTGACCAATTCCCACCAGCATGAAGGCCCCCAGGTTCAATAAGGTGCTCCGCGTCGTGCCGAACATTCCTATGCCCAGCCCCTGCAGCAGCAGTCCGCCGAACATCAGGCGAGCGAGCCCGATCCTGTGCACCATCATGCCAGAGACAAACGTGGTCATGAAGTAGGCAAACGAATTGGATGCGATGATGACGCCGGCGACCAGGTAACTCCAGTCCATGGCCCGGATGATCTCGGGCAGGGTGGCTCCGAAGACCGTCATGCTCGCTCCGAACAGGGCGAAATTGATCGAAAGAATCAGGAACAGGCGATTGACGCCGGAAGGTGGCAGGGGAGACGGCATTGGGGAGGTTGGACAATATCTGTCTACGGGGTGCCAAGGATTGTGGAGTGGGGGGGCAGCGAATCGATTAAAGCTTTCTTGTATTGGAAAACTTCCGTTGCGTATGAAAACAAAACTGCAATCGTCTGGGACGGGAATCGAGCCTGCAACCGGTTTTGATCCGGCGCTCGAGGGGAGGGGGATTCATTCGTTGTTGTTGGTCCTCTGGGTGGCGAATACGGCGTTCTTTCTGGTCTATCTGGTCAAGTTCGGTTGGGCGAGTCTGCTCTAGTGTGGAGGTTCCACAGGTCCAGGATGGCCTCGGCTCCGCGGTGGCTGGCGCCGCCGGTGCCGAGCGAGGCGATCACCTTGGCGAGTTGCTCGCGCACCTGCCGGGTCCGTTCCGGGTTCTCCAGGAGGGTTAGGGCATCGGCTGCGATGTTCGCGGCTGTGGCGGCGTGCTGAATTCGTTCCGGGTAGATGGTTTTACCGGCGATGATGTTCGGCATGGCGATCGATTTCACCCGAATGATTCTCCTGCCGATTTCATAGGTGAACCTCGAGGTTTTGTAGATCACCACCGTCGGTACCCGGAAAAAGGCGCACTCCATGGTCACGGTTCCGGAGGAGGCAATCGCCAGGTCGGCTGCGGCCAGCGATTCTCTCAAGCCACCGGTTTGAATTTCCATGTTGCCTGAGAGGGCCATCCGTTCCCTGGCGCGTTCCGTGAGTCTGTCGTTGGGCAGGATTACCCGAACGCGGATGGTCGTGTGTGAGCGGATGAGAGCTGCCGCTTCGAGCAGGACCGGGAGGTGCGAGTCGAGTTCCCTTTGGCGACTGCCGGGCAGGAGCAGGACCAGGGGTGGCAGTTTGGTGGTCGGCGGGGATGACGGTCTGGTTGCGGTCGGCATCGGTGCGAACCGGTCGATCATGGGGTGACCGATATAGTGCACGCGCAACGTCGGGATGCGATTGTGGTACCATTCCTTCTCAAACGGAAATATGGAGAGAAGCAGGTCGATGTCCTTCGCGAGCGAATCGGCCCGCGATTCCCGGGAGGCCCAGACCTGGGGGGACACGTAGTAGATCAGTTTGGGATCCCAGTTCCGGAAAACGTTCCTTCTGGCCCGGATCCGATTCTTGAGCGCCCGCGCGAAGCGCCGGTTAAAACCTGAGAAATCGATCAGAATCACGGCGTCCGGTTGTTCGGTCTGGGCACGACGCAGCAATTGGTTGAAGATCGTTCGAAACTTCCGGTATTGGCGCAGAACATCCGAGATTCCAAAGACGGCATGTTCTGTCAGGTCGAGGCTCAGGTTGACTCCGGCGGCCTGCATGTGGGGGCCCCCAGCCCCGATGAACCGCGGTGGAAACGGCTGGGCCAGCATCCGCGGTGCCACGCGGAGCGCGCGCACCAGTTCGGCCCCGAGGTGATCCCCGCTGGGTTCGCCCGCAATCAGCATGAACGAGCGGGGCCGATTCATGATGCGGCAATCTGACGGCCAATCTCCAGGGCCAGGTCGAGCGCCAGTTTTGCAGAGGCACCGGTCACGACCGGGTTGCGCCTCGCCTCAATGCAGTCGATGAAACTGCGCAGTTCCAGTTTGAGGGGTTCGTCCTTCTCGATCGGCACCGGCTCGCGTACGATCCGTTTGCCTCCGAATTCACTGATGATTTTCGAGTCCCGCGAAGCCAGGATTTTTTTCAGGAACGATGATTCGGCCTCGTCGCTGCCGGCAATCCGGTAGATGAATCCCTCCTGGGCGCGGTAGTCGAGGGATATATAGCTGGTGGCGGTTCCTCCGCTGAAGACCCTGATCTTGCGCATGCGCTCCGGGCTGACCCGGCTGGCGGTCAGGTTGGCGACGCATCCGTTGGCGAAGCGGATCCGGGCGTTGGCGATGTCCTCGGAGGCGCTCAGAACCGGGATGCCGACGGCGTCCACGCTGGTGACCGGAGCTTTGACGAAGGCGAGCACAACATCCAGATCGTGGATCATGAGGTCGAGAACCACGCCCACGTCCGTGCTTCGGGCGGGGTAGGGGGAGAGCCGGTGAGCTTCGATGAAGCGGGGTTCCCGGGCCACCGAATCGAGGTAGGTGAATACCGGATTAAATCGTTCCACGTGTCCCACCTGCAGGACACATCGTTTGTCGTGCGCGGTCTGGACCAGGTCCGCCGCCTCGGCGGCGTTGTTCGTGATTGGTTTTTCGATCAGTACGTGTTTGCCCGCCTCCAGAAGCGGTTTCGCCGTTTGAAAATGGGTGTTGGTGGGAGTGACGACGCACAAGGCATCGGCGGCATCGGCCGCTTGGGCGGCGGAGCCGAACGCACGGACGCCGAATCGCGAGGCGATGCGTTCGGCCAGTTCCGAGGATGTGTCGTACACACCCGCGAACGTGACGCGACCGGCCTGGGCCAACTCGGCGAACAGCCTTGCATGTTCCTTGCCCAGGGCACCCACGCCGATTACGGCCGTTCGAATTCGGTCAGACATCCGCGCAGACTAAATGTTCCGGAGGTTTCGGGCTAATTAATTATTGCCCCGGTCCCAGGCCTGCCCGCCCCGGGGATTCCCGGTGTTCAGAAGAACTTGCTCCACAACGCGGTTCGGGGCATTCTAGTGCGATCATGACGTTTGAATTTGTCGACGAACTCAGAAGTGATAGCCTTTGTCCCTCAAAATAGAAATGGCGAGCAAGAATAATAAACGACTACGCGATCGTCTGGCAGTCTGCAGTTGGTCCTTGCAGCCTGCGACACCGACGGTCTTGATCGAACGAATGCAGGCGATCGGTCTGCGCCGAATCCAATGTGCCTTGGATCCCATCCGAAGCCTTCCGGAGATCTGGGTCAGTTTTGCCCAGCGACTGTCCGATGCCAGGATGGATTTGGTTTCCGGCATGTTCGGCTGCGTGGGCGAGGATTACTCGTCGCTCGAATCGATTCGGAAGACCGGCGGAATCGTGCCGGATGAAACCTGGGATGAAAACTGGGAGAACATCCAGGCCGTGGCGGACATCGCCAAACGGCTCCGGCTCCGCCTCGTGACGTTCCATGCCGGATTCCTTCCCCACGATCCCAATGATCCCGGATACGAGGCGATGATTCATCGGATGCGGTTGATTGCCGGAGTGTTTGCCGCACGAGGAATCAACGTGGCCCTCGAAACGGGTCAGGAGACCGCCGAGACCTTGAGTCGTTTTCTTGAGGATCTGGGTCGCTCCAATGTGGGTGTTAATTTCGACCCCGCCAACATGCTGCTTTACGACAAGGGCGATCCGATCGAAGCGCTCCGGGTGCTTGGCCCCTGGTTGCGTCAGTGCCATTTGAAGGATGCCATTCGAACCCAGGTGCCCGGCACGTGGGGGCAGGAGGTCACGGTTGGGACCGGTGACGTGGATTGGCCCGCGTTTTTTAAGACACTCGAAGAGCTCAACTACACGGGGCCACTTTGCTTTGAGCGTGAAGCCGGGGAACAACGGGTGGATGACATTCGGGCAGGACGCGAGTTCGTGGAAGGTTTGGAGAAAGTGGAGCGTTCCCCAAAACCGGTTGCCGCCCCCGTTTCCGAAACGCCGGTTGAGATTTTGGGCAGTCCGGTTCCGGCTCTTGATCCCGTCACGCCTGAAACCGTTGCCCTGCCGGTTGCTGAGCCGGAGCCCGCGGCTCCAGTGGAGCCCCTTGAAGAAGCCCCGATTCTTCTGGGGTCCGCTCACCCGGTGGCGTTTCCTCCTGAACCGCAGGACTCCTTTCCCGCTTCGGAACCGGTTTCCCCTCAGGAAGAATCCGAGGATTCTTGGGACCCGAGGTCCGTTGCCGAGCCGGAGCCCGGTTCGGAGCCTGAGCCCGATTTCAGGCCGGCGCTTCAGCCCTCCTCGGAATCGGGGTTTCGACCTGCGATCGGACTGCCGAGTGAGCCGGTGTGCAATCCGCCGCCCGTTCCGAAACCGGAAGATCCTTCCAATCCTGATCAACCTCCGGTCTAAGGCGGAGTCAATCGATAACACACGATCATGATCAAAACCGCGATTGTCGGGTTGGGGTTCATGGGGGCGACCCATATCCGAGCCTACCGAAAGATTCCGAACGTCACCCTTGCTGCGGTCTGCAGTCCCAGTGGACGCAACCTGGACGGCGATCTGTCCCGTGTTGCAGGCAATCTCGGCGACTCCGACCCGGTGCGTTTGGACATGGCGCAGGTAAGGGCCTTTCAGAGTTATCAAGAATTGCTGGCCGATCCGTCGATTGATCTCATCGATATTTGCACTCCCACCCGGACCCATTGCGAACTCGCAATTGCCGCGCTTCAGGCCGGTAAACACGTGTTGTGTGAGAAACCGCTCGCACGAACCGCCAAGGCTGCGAGGCGGGTGGTCGATGTGGCTGGCGAATCGAAGGGGTTTTTTATGCCCTCCATGTGCCTTCGCTTCTGGCCCGAGTGGGCCTGGCTGAAGCGTGTGATTGCCGACGACCGGTTCGGGCGGGTTCTGAGTGCTTCGTTCCGGCGGGTGGCACCGCCTCCTGCCTGGGGACAGAAAAATTTCTTTGATGGTGCGCAATCCGGAGGGGCGCTCATTGACCTGCACATCCACGATACGGATTTTGTACAGTTCTGTTTTGGGAAACCACGCAGTGTGTTTTCCACGGGGTATACCAAGTTCAGCGGTGCGATTGACCACGTGTTGACTCAGTATGAAGTGTCCTCCGGAGCCATGGTCTCTGCTGAAGGCGGGTGGGCGATGTCTGAGGGGTTTGGGTTCAGCATGTCCTACACGGTCAATTTTCAAAGGGCGACGGCTGTCTATGATGTGGCGCGCGGCGCGGAGGCGCTGCACCTTTATCAGGACGGGAAACCTCCCGAAATCATGAAGTTTGAAGAGCCGGATGGATTCGTTGGAGAGTTGACCCACATGCTGGAATCGATCCGTTCGGGAAAGGCTCCCACCGTCGTGACCGCGGCCGATGGCCTGGCGGCGGTGGAGATCTGTGAAGCCGAGGAGAGGTCGGTCAGCTTACGCAAGCCGGTCCTGGTCGCTGTTTGACGGAATCGGGCAGACGGAAAAGGATTTCTGATCAGGGGTGGGGTGGTCGCCCTGTGGCGAGCCCCGAACGGACCGGGCCTGCCGAGTTTCGGTGCTGGGAATGGATGGGGTCAATGTTTCCCGAGGGTGCGGGAGTGGCAGTCGCAACCTCCCGCGCAGCCCGACTTTTTGCGGCGAACCAGGCGAACGGCGAAGATGGCAGCGGTTGCGCCCACAATGAGCAGCGATGTCCAGGATTGCCAATCGAAGTTCATTCTCAGTAACCCAATGCGTGGCCGGATTGAAAGACCGCCCAGCTCACCAGATAAGCCGTCGCCGTCAGGTAACCCAGTTGAAACAGCGGCCATTTCCAGCTGTTGGTTTCCCGGCGCACCACGGCGATCGTCGAGACGCACTGCAGGGCGATCACATAAAACAGGAGCAGGGAGACACAGGTCAGCGGAGTATACACCATTCTCCCGTCGGGCCATTTCTCTTTCAGCATGTTCTGGCGCAGGGGAACCACGGTGTCCTGATCGTCCTCGACATTATACACGATCGACATGGTGCTTACAAAAACTTCCCGCGCAGCGAAGGACCCGATCAGGCCGATGCCAATCTTCCAGTCGAATCCCAGTGGTTTGATCAGGGGCTCGATGAGTTTCCCCGCACGCCCCGCATAGCTCGTCTCCAACTGCACGCTGGCCGATTCGGAGCCGGACTTTGGGTAGGCGGTGAGAAACCAGAGGAGAATGGAAAGACCCAGGATGACCGTTCCGGCGCGCCGGACGAAGAGCTTGGAACGGTTGAACATCTGGATGATCACGGCACGCAGCGAGGGAAGTCGGTAGGGCGGGAGTTCCATCATGAACAGGGAGGATTCCCCACGCATGATGGTTTTTCGAAAGAGCGCTGCGAAACCGAATGCACCCATGGTGCCGATGGCGTACAACCCCATCATGATGCCGGCTTTGGCCAGGGCCGGGACCGTTTCGGAGGGGAACAACGCGGCAATCAGCAGTGCGTAGACGGGGAGTCGGGCGGAACAGCTCATCAGGGGTGCCACCAGAATGGTGACGAGCCGGTCCTTTGGATTCTCAATGGTCCGGGTGGCCATGATTCCGGGAATCGCGCAGGCATAGGAACTGAGCAGCGGGATGAACGATTTGCCGTGTAATCCCACCCGGCTCATCACCCGGTCCATGATAAACGCCGCACGCGCCATGTAACCCGTGTCTTCCAGCATTCCGATGAAGAAAAAGAGAATCAGGATCTGCGGTAGAAACACCAGCACCCCACCCACACCGGCGATCACCCCATCGGTGAGCAAGTCGGTGAGATCGCCTTTCGGCAGCGTGGCGCTCACCCACGAGGAGAGTAGTCCGAACATCTGATCCACCCATTCCATGGGATAGGTCGCCAGAGTGAAGATCGAAAAAAACATCAGGCCCATCGCCGAGAAAAAGGCGACCCAGCCCCAGACCGGATGCGTAAACACGGCGTCCAGGCGGTCGGAGAGATCGAGGGCATCCTCGGGTCGGGAGCGTTGTATGATTCGTTCGCAGACTGCTTGAGCGAAATCATACCGGGCTCCCACGATCGCTTCATGGGAACTCCGTTCCTCCTCCTTGAGCAGTGTGTCCGCCGTATTCAGGAAACTGTTGCACTTGGGGCAGGAGCTGCTCCGTTTTTCGGGGGATTCGGACAAGAGATTCAGGGCCGAAGCGAACGAGGCGGATGGGTCCACCTTGTGTTCGTTGATCAGGCAGGCCTGGATTCGCAACACTGCCGATTCCAGACCCTCCGGCAATCTCCATTTGCGGTCCGGAGGGCTCAGGGTCTGGCGTCCCATGGCCTGGCGCAACTCGGTGATGCCGATTTTTTGGTGGGCCTGGCAGGGGATTACCGGCACACCGAGCTCCAGGGCCAGTGCCTCCGAATCGATGACCAATCCCTTTTCCCGCGCCAGGTCGGTCATGTTGAGGACCACGATGGTCGGCAGACCCAGATCAAGCACCTGGGTGACCAGGAACAGGTTCCTCTCCAGATTGCTCGCATCGATCACGCAGACGACCCGGTCCGGGCGCGGAGTGTCCGAACGTCTCCCCAGGAGAACGTCACGAGTGATCGCTTCATCCGGTGATCTGGGGGTCAGGCTGTACGCACCGGGTAAATCAGTCAGCTGCATCGGTTCCCCGTGCAATGAAAAGAACTGCCCGGTCTTTTTTTCAACCGTTACTCCCGGGTAGTTTCCGACCTTCTGCCGCATTCCCGTGAGGCAGTTGAATACGGTCGTCTTTCCGCAGTTCGGATTGCCCACCAGCGCGAACGTGATCGGGTCTCGGGGCGGGGGTGGAACTGGGGTGGCCATGGCTCGGAAAATGGGTCGGTCACCGAAGCGGCCTATGCAGTCGGGACCAGGACTTCGATCGAATCGGCTTCGTGTTTTCTCAGCGAAAGGTGATATCCGCGAATCTTGATTTCGAGGGGGTCTCCAAGAGGCGCCCATCGAACGAGCTGCACCTTGGTGCCGGGCAGAAGTCCCATCTCCCGGAGTCGGCCAGCTTCACGGAATTCCGGGGCAAAACCGTGGATCCGGGCTTCGGCACCGATCTTGAGCTCGGATAACTTCTGGGTTGCGCTCATTCCGAGCTGGCGGGAGGGCGTGGTGTCAACGGTTCGACAAGAATTTCCCTGCCCAAACCCTGGCTCAGGGCAACCCGCGAGCCGCAAACCATGCAGATCAGGGCACCGTTTTGCGATACTTTATGAATCTCGGCTTCCTCGCAGAAACCCATTTCACGCAAACGCTCGCAGTCCGATGGGCGTCCCTTGAGGGTGCGCACGCGCAGGCGCGTGCCGGATTTGGCTTCGCAGAGATCGACCAAGGGTCGGGGAGGTTGCGGTTGACTCGAATTCACTGCCCAAAATCAACACCAGTTGAGATTGAGTATCAAGAGCAAAGTTAGACTCCTTTTTCCGGTCATCCGTTTTTTCTTTTCTCAGCCGAACGCCTGGGTTCCGCCGATCTGGGCACTCCGGCTTCCGGAATGTCCGAAGAGACAGCGCCACACAAAGCAAAAAAAAGATCGGGACCGCTTGACAGTAGCTGTATGGGTGTTACCATACACACAGATGCAGAACGCAGGATTCGCATGTTGCACTTTCAGATTGATCCGCACTCGGGAATTCCGGTCTATCGGCAGTTGATGGACCAGATCAAGTATTACGTGGCTGCGGGTGCGCTGCGGGCCGGACAACAATTACCGTCCATCCGGGAGTTGGCTCAGAATCTGGCGGTCAACCCGACCACGATCGTGAAGGCGTATTCGGAGCTGGCTCACGAGGGGGTGATTCTGAACCGGCAGGGCAAGGGGGCCTTCGTTGAAGAAGGGGCCGTGGGTCGTTCGAATCGGCAGCGGGGAAAGGCACTGCGGCGTTTGGCGCGGCAGCTGGCAGTGGAAGCGGTGCAAATGGGAGTTTCTTTGGACGAGGTGTTGGGAGTGGTGAGGGAAGAGGTTGAAGACATACGGGAGAAGGCCCCCGGAGGGGATCCTGTGCCGGGGCATGCGGGTGAACCAGGAGAAAGTTAAGCACTTGAAGAACGCGGTGATTCAAACACACGAATTGACGAAGAGTTTCCCTGGAGGGGTCGTCGGCGTGAGCAGCCTCAATCTGCAGGTGCCGCGCGGGTCGGTGTACGGTTTGATTGGCCGGAATGGAGCGGGGAAGACGACGGCAATCCGGCTGTTGATGGGCTTGCTGCTTCCGGATCGTGGGAGTGCGCGCGTGCTTGGCAGGGATTTCCGCACGTCCCCGCGAGCGCTCCGGGCCCGCGTGGGTTACGTTTCCCAGTCGCAGCAGTTGCCGGCGTGGATGACGTTGAACGAGTTGTTTCGGTATGCGGCGCATTTTTACGATCGCTGGGATTCGGATTTTGCCAGGGACCGGGCGCGGGCGTGGGGTTTGGGTGAGGATCGAAGGGTGGGGGAGTTCTCCAGTGGGGAACAGCGGAAAGCGGCAATTCTCCTGGCCCTGGCTCCAAGACCGGAAGTGGTGATCCTGGATGAGCCGGGGGCGGGGCTTGATCCGGTGGCTCGCCGGGAGCTCATCGATGCCCTGGTCGAATGTATTGCCCGGGGAGACGGAGCTTCGATTTTGTTCAGCACTCATATCATCAGCGACATTGAACGGGTGGCCGATCAGGTGGGGGTGATAGACCGCGGGCGCATGGTGGCGAGTGGTCCGCTGGAGGAGCTTCAGTCAAGGGTCCGCAGGATC
The DNA here is from genome assembly GCA_021733945.1 of Verrucomicrobiota bacterium. Taxonomy (GTDB): domain Bacteria; phylum Verrucomicrobiota; class Verrucomicrobiia; order Limisphaerales; family SIBE01; genus JAIPJX01. The sequence goes on from JAIPJX010000049.1 coordinate 13,351, forward strand.
CAGTTGATTTTCCCGGGGGAAACACCGCCGGAGGGATTTACGGTTCCGGGAGCGTTGCGCGTCGAGGTGACGGGGCCGGTTTTTACGGCTGTGACTCAGTTTTACGACCCGGCGGTGATCGAGGCGTTGCGCCAGGAGGCCGGTGTTCGAGTTCAGGTTTTTCCGGTTGGTTTGGAGGATATTTTCCTCGAACTGATCGGGCACATCAACCGGGGAGATTCGCTTTCCCCGGTATCGGATCCAATTGATAACGCGAGAGAATTGAAAACGGAAAAGTTATGAAAACAATGAAACCCATTCAAATGATGAAACATCTGGCGTGTGCGCTGGTTGCTGGCATCCTTTTGTCCATGTTTGGGGGAAACCCCGTGAACGCGCAGGAGGCCATTCTGCCTCAGACGCATCTGGCCATTGAATCCATCCGGCTCGAGGGAGATGAAATCGTGGTCAACGCGATTGTATCCGCCGGGATCAAGACGGTGATCCTTGAGACGCGGCCGCGGGTCGGTGCCGGGAACTGGGAACCTCGGGCGGTTCTTCGGTTGGGCGAGTTCACCACTCCGGTCAAGGTGGTGACCCTTCGAGCTCCCCGGAGCGGGGAGATGGAGTTGATTCAGGTGCGCGGTGAGACCACTGAGTCGGTGCCGGAGTCCTTTTTTAAGGGCGCTTCAACCGACGGATTGGCCGTGAACGGACTGGGTTCGTCCGAGTTCAGGGCTCCGATCGGCGCGGTTGACAAGGTGGCCGCACCGGAGGCGACGGCCGGTGGGGTGAGTGACACGGGTACGCGTGAGGTGGTGGAATCGGACATCTGGCAGATCGAGGGGGATCGGCTTTATTTCTTCAACCAATACCGGGGATTGCAGGTGGTGAGTCTGGAGAATCCGGATTTGCCTCAAGTGATTGGGACCTATGAGGTGCCCGCAGCGGGGGAACAGATGTATCTGTATGATCGGGATCATGTGGTGCTGCTGGCACGGAACAACTGCGGTAATTTTTCCTCGTCGGCGGAAAGCCAACTGGTCCTTCTGGAAGTGGCCGGTGGCCAGCCGACTCCCGTGGTGGAGGTTCCGATCGAAGGCAATATCCGGGAAAGCCGGCTGGTGGGAACGGCACTTTACGTGGTCGCCGAGAGGTATCGTCCGGTGCCCAGTCCGCTCAAGCCCGATGGAGGAGAGGTGCGTGAAGTCTGGGAGTGGGGCAGCGAAGTCTCTTCGTTTGACCTGGGGAATTTTGCCAGTCCGGTGCGGCGGTTCTCTGAATGGATTCCCGGTTACGGCAATGCAATCATGGCCACCGATCGATATCTGTTTGTCGCCACACCCCAAAGCACGTCCCAGTGGTGGTCGAGTAATTCGGATGTCCGTGTGTATGACATCTCCGCGCCCGACGGCACGACACGTCTGGTTGCCAAGATTCCCACAGCCGGTCGGGTCAAGGACAAGTTCAAGATGCACCTCAGGGGTGAGGTCTTTTCCGTGGTGACCGAGACGTCGGACCGAACGCTGCGGACCCAGGTGGAGACGTTTTCCCTGGCGGATCCCACGAACCCAACGCGGTCCGGAGCCCTGACGATCATCGAGCGGGAGACGCTTTATGCAACGCGGTTCGAAGGGGATCGATTGTACGCGGTGACGTTTCTGAGGACGGATCCCCTGTGGGTCATTGATCTCTCCGACCCGACTCAGCCCAGGAAGATGGGCGAGCTGGAGATTCCCGGATGGTCGACCTACATCCAGCCCCTGGATGGAAAGTTGCTGACCGTTGGCATCGACAACACAACCGGTTGGCGCGCCTCGGTGCAGCTCTTCGATGTGCGGGATCCGGCGAACCCCTCATTGCTGAGCAAGATTCTGCTCGGGGAGGAGTATTCCTCCACCGAAGCCAATGACGACGAGAAGGCGTTCGGATTTATTCCGGAAGAGAATCTGATTCTGCTGCCCTACACCAGCTACGAAGGATCCCAGTCGTTTCGGGGTGTTCACCTGATCGATCTGGAAGCCGACGGCCTGCGTGCCAGGGGATCCATCAGTCATGAGTTTCAGGCCCGCCGCGCCACGGTGTACGGGGACCGGATTGTCTCGATCTCCGGCACCGAACTGCTCACCGTGGACGCCACGGACCGGGATCATCCGGTGACGGTCTCCTCCGTCGAACTTTCCTGGGACGCGAGCCGCGTATTCGTGAATGGCGGGCATGTGGTGACGGTGTCGGATTCGTATGGGGACCATCCCGCCCTGCGTGTTGTGTCGGCGGCGGACCCGTCGACGGCGCTGAAGACCCTGCGGATTGCGGAGTTGCCCATCCTCGGTGCGGTGCAGAAGGATCAGAAATTGTTTGTGCTGCAGGGCAAATCAACCGAAGTGCTCTGGCCCCGCGTGTGGACCGAGACTGATTATGCCCCGATCGCGACCAATCAGGCGGTGCTCCGGTTCTCGGTGTTCGATGTGTCGAGTCTGCCCGAGGTAACGTTGATCGGAGAGACCGAACGCGAGTTTGAGAAAGAATCCTACTGGAATCAGTTTGCTCCGGTGTGGGTCAAGCCGGACACGCTGGTCTGGCATTCCCGAAACGGGGGGCTTTACCGCGATGTGATGATCATGAACGCAGCCGGCGGGGCTGAGGCCAAAAAAGGATTTGCTCCGGACGAACGGATTTCGATTTTGCCCTGGTGGGGGAGTTTCGACAGCCGGTTCTTCGCGTATGATGTCTCGGGCGCAAGTCCCCGATTCCTCTCGGAAGTCAGTCTGCGGGGAGAGGAGAACTGGTGGGATTTTAGTCCGGCTTTTGCCGCCAATGGGCTTGTGTATGTGAGTCATCAGACCTCGGAATACCTGCCCGACGTGCGTCCGCCGGCAACGACGGTGTATAAGTGGGATGGCACCAAGTCGGTGCCGGTCACCGAGGTGCCGCCGCCGGGAGTCTGGGTGCAGCGGTTTTTCCTGGATGTCATCAACTTCAACAATCCTGTCGAGCCGACGGTGCGCAAGCCGCTGAACATCCCCGGTGCCCTGATTGGCTTGTCCCACGCGGGTCAGGTGCTCTACACTCAGGGGTATCGGTATGGAAACGTCGATGCATGGTCCGATTGGTCCGAATGGCTCGATGCCATCTCCTACGACGGTGTGGAGACCCGTTTGGTGGACTCGATGCCCCTGCCCGAGAGCTGGCCGCACCCGGTGTTGGTGGACCAGCAAACCGTGTTGCTCGGGCGTCCCAGCGTGTCGAAGGCCGAATCACCCACGGCTGAGGTCTGGACGGTGACCGACGGGGGCAAATTCTCCGCCATCGGCAGGGTGGATCTGTCGACGCCGGTCAACGAGTTTAAGGCAATCGGCGATATGGTGGCATTCCGGGTGAACTCTGGACTGGACGTTTACGACCTGTCCAATCCTGCGGCTCCGGTGCGGCGCGGGAGCGGTTCGCCCATGGGATGCATGTGGTATAACTGGGATTATGCCGACGGCGCATTAGACAGCGGACTCTGGTTGCCGCTTGGGCCGTATGGTCTTGGGAAGATTGGAATCAAACCCCAATGAACCCTGGGGAATGGGTGCCGGGCATCCGGCACCCGAACCATCCGGTTTCCTTCCGTCGGACCGGCGGCTGAGAATTGACGTGATGCTGAAAAACGAAACCAACCGATGTTTGGAGGAGTTGCGTGCATTGGCGAGTCGGCGCGAAGGTGTCGGCTCGACCCATGGCCCGACCCGCCGAATGCTGGTCGTGGGAAGGTTTCGATCGCACGGATGGCGGGTGCCGATCGGTCGGCCGGTGACCCGGTCCGCACGGGGCGGATTTACACTTGTGGAGATGCTGACGGTGATTGCGATTGTGGCGGTGCTGGCCACCCTGCTGGCCAGCGGGCTCAGCGCCGCCAAGCGCAAGGCGCATCAGGCGGCCTGCACGTCGCACCTGCGCCAGATTTCCCTGGCATTGAACATGTATCTGGATGACCACTCGAAACGGCCGCAGGCTTTGGGAGATCTTGTCCTTTCGCAGTATCTTCCGGCGCTGCCGGTCCTGCTCTGTCCGGCGGACAAGAGTGGCAACTGGGGAGGATTGATTCAGGGGGACGCGGTTCCGGGATCCGGAAGCTCGTTCTCCGCACAGATTGGAAAACCGCAATCGGCACCCGAAACCGAGATCGCTGGAAAGTCGGTTCCCTATTCTTATTTTCATCCACTGGGCTGGGAGGAAGCCCTCTGGATCCGGTTGTTCAAGGCAGACCCCAACGCGGGCATCGCAGCCTGTCAGCTCCACGGGATCGGTCGCGCCGATCTCGAGGCCCCGAGTGAACAGGATTTCGAAGGGTTGGTGCTCCGGGCGCAACTGGATGGGGCGGTGGTGCGGCGACAGGTTTTTAGGAGTTCGTTGTCCGAGGTGGCGGAGATGGCCGGGGCGGATGCCGGGTTCGCGGAGTCAACTGCCATGCCTGCCGGGTCCATGGGGTTTGCTCCGGAAGCCTCGCGTGTGGAAAGTGGGACGTCGCTGGGGATTGCGGCGACGGCCCCCGTTGGGGCCGGAGAACCCGGACCCTGGCGCTTCTTGAGCGACAAACCGATGCCTTGATCGGTAGGGGAAATGGAGAATAGCAACATGTTGGAGAACGCCGCACAGGAAACGTTGTTGGGACCGGAAGCATCGGATGCAGTGCTCGGGAAGGCGCGCCCGAGATTGAGTGAAGCATCGGCGTTTCGCGCCCTGCTCTGGGCCGAATGGTATGCGCACAGCAAGCTGGTCCTGGCGTTCCTGTGCATCTGGCTGGTCGGGGTCTGGTTGGTTCCCCTGTTTGCCCCCGCGGGATGGATCCTCCTGCTGGGAGGGCTTTACGCGTTGATCGCAGGACCGATCTACGGTGGAGGCGATACGCTGGAGGGATGCGAAGAGTTTTCATTTGCCCTGCCGCCCACGCGCGAAAGTCGTTATTGGGCACGGCTGGTGGTGGGGGTGGGAACCTTCCTGGCGTTGACCTTTTCGAACCTGATAGCGCTGGGGTTGGAGCTGCCCCAGATCCTGGCCCGGGTCTACATCGACACGGGCATCGTCAAGCCTTTGCCGGATCTTCGTCTTGGCCTGCTTTACGGACTGGTGGTGGCGCTGCCGTTTGCGGCGTTTGCCTTGTCCTTCAGTATTTCCGCCGTGACCCATTCCCGGTGGACGGTGTTAACGGCCTGGTTCTGGGGAGGGTTGGGCGCGCTGGTGGTCCTGCAATTGGGATTCTGGTATGAGGAACTGGTGCTGAACTCTTTAACCGGAGCCATCTCGTGTCCGCTTCTGGTGATCGTGGCGTGCGGTGTCTTGGTTCTTGGATTTCGGTCTTATCGACGCAAGGAGGTGGGGGCGTCCTCGGCACCGCTGGTGTTGCCGGGGCGGTTTTGGGTCTGGCTTGGATTGTTCCTGATCGGGGTCTGCGTGGCCACCACCCTAGTGGTCTCCATCGTTCGATTGATTCGCCAGCTTCTGGATTCGGGTGCGGGCGGCTGAGGCGGGCGTCGCCGCCTGCCGGCCCCCGCTGCGGCGAAGGCCCGGGGGAAGGGACTTTATATCTTCGGCTGGGCGACGCGTTCGGCGGTGAAGACGTGCGCATGGAGATTCGCGATCCACTGTTTGCCCTCCTGGGTGACTTCCAGATAGCGAATCGCGTTTTGGATGTACAAACTGATCGTCTCTCGGAAGAACGAGCCGTATTGAGTTCGCATCATGCCCGGACTCTGAAACCCCATGGCCTGGGCAGCCCCCGTTTCGGCAAGTTCAAAATACAGGGCGGGGACTTTTCTGAGGTAGTCCGGATCTCCCATTTGACCGATCAGATCGGCTGCCCGAACGAGCGCCGGGTAACTGGACGTGTCGCGGTACCAATCGGTTTCCGGGGCTGGAAACCGTGTCATTTCGATGCAGTCAATGACCATCTTCGGATCAATGATCGGGTGCCCTTCAAATCGTTCCAGAATAAAGAGTTTGCCGCGGTCAACATGATACTGGGCGAGGAAGGCGTTGGACGCGCCGATTGGAAAAGGCACCCGCTCTCCCGCCACTCCGGTCGCGACTGCATCGGTCGAGTCCCCGCGGCAGATTCCCTTGACGAAACCAATGTCATGACACAAGGCGGCGGTGATGACATGAAGCCAATCCTTGGGCTGAACGCCGCCTTCGAGCAGGTGTTTGCCCCGGAGAATCTGCTGGGCGGCGAGAGTCACCTGGATCGTGTGGTTCATGTCGTGGTACACGGTGTCGCTGTTGGCCATGTTTTCCAGTGCCAGACGCGCCATCCAGGCCAGAATGTTCTTGTATTCGGCCTCCCACAGGCCATAGACCTGTTCGTACTCGTAGCGTAATTCTTCTATAACTTGTTCGATGGCAAGGCTGCGGAGGTTTAGCATAATTGACTGGAGTCTGCGGTGACCGGGGCAAGGGTAACGACCCGGCTTCCTTTTGCAAAACGAAAAACTTCGAAAAACTCCGGGTGATTGCACGGCCAGCAGGGATTGAATTTTGACAGGAGGTTTTCGAACTGTCATAGATGCGGGATGCTTCCGATTGTCAGTTTTGCCCGTAAAACGCCAGGCCCACTGCGGTGCGTGTGGTTTCGGATGGAGCTTGGGATGAATGCCAAGCTGCCGGTCTCAATCCGGCGTTTTTGGCTCTTTCTGGCGCTTGTGCTCGCGCATGGGGTGGGATCCATGCCTGCCGCCGAACCAACCGAGCGTCCCAACGTGGTCCTCATCATCTCGGACGATCAGGCCTGGAACGACTACGGGTTTATGGGCCATGCGGTGATCCAGACGCCCCATCTGGACAAACTTTCCAGGGAGAGCGTCTGGTTCGATCGTGGGTATGTGCCGACGGCTCTGTGTCGTCCCTCCCTCATGACTCTGGCGACCGGGCGGTACGCGCACGAACACGGAGTGACCGGCAACGATCCATCTCCGAAAAAGGGGATCCAACCCGAGGTTTACGGCGAGCAGCGTGCCAGGCTGATCTCCTACATCGATCGCTTTGACACCCTTCCCGAGTTGCTCGGCGAACGTGGTTATCTGACGCACCAGAGTGGGAAATGGTGGGAAGGCAGTTATCAGCACGGCGGGTTTAGCCATGGAATGACGCGTGGTTTTCCTGAGCCTGGAGGTCGACACGGGGATGATGGATTGCGCATTGGACGGGAGGGACTGAAGCCGATCGAAGATTTTGTGAACGGAGCGGTGGCTGATGAGAAACCCTTTTTTCTATGGTATGCGCCGTTCCTTCCCCACACTCCGCATGATCCGCCGCAGCGCCTTTTGCAGAAATACCTCCGGGATGACCTGCCGATCACCCTCTCGAAATATTATGCCATGTGCGAGTGGTTTGATGAGACCTGTGGTGAGTTGCTGGGAATGCTGGACCGGAAGGGGGTTCGGGACAACACCCTGATCGTCTATGTGACGGACAATGGCTGGATTCAGAAGCCGGATGCGAACGGCTATGCGCCGCGGTCCAAACAGACTCCCTATGAAGGCGGGGTCCGCACTCCGGTGATGTTTTCGTGGCCGACCCACCTTAAACCGAAGCATCGCCCGGAACTTGTGAGCAGCATCGACGTGGTGCCAACAATATTGGGAGCGACCGGGGCCCGCATGCCCCAGGATCTTCCAGGCTTGAATCTGGTGCCGAATCTGGAAACGGGGGGGGCGATCGAACGGGACCGCATTTTTGGCGAGGGATTTGCCCACGACATCGCGGATATCGGGAATCCGCAGGCGTCTCTTCTGTATCGCTGGTGCATTCAGGGACGGTGGAAGTTGATTCTGACTTACGATGGGGAGGTCAATCGCTACGCTTCCAGTCACCCTCGGGAAGAGTTGCGGCCACAGTTGTATGACCTGGGGGCCGATCCGCTCGAGACGATCAATCTCGCGGGGAAAGAACCGGAGAGGGTCCGGAGCATGGCGGAGGCCATCGGCACCTGGTGGTTGGTAAACCAGCGCAAGGTGCGCCTCGAATTCTAGCCTGGGGCGGGAAACGTAAGTGAAAGAATGGGTGGTAGAAAATTCAGGATTTGGGTATGAAGATTACACGTATTGAGGTTTTTCAGGTGGATCTCCCCCTGCATGAGGGGAGCTACAAGTGGTCCGGAGGCAAGTCGATCACCGTCTTTGACAGCACGGTGGTGTGTGTGCACACCGATTCCGGGGTGAAGGGTTACGGGGAGGTTTGTCCGCTGGGGCCTTTTTATCTCCCGGCGTATGCCGGAGGTTGCCGGGCCGGCATCGCCGAGCTGGGGCCACACCTGATCGGCGAGGATCCCCTGCAGCTGGAACGGCTGAATCGGAGAATGGATGCTGCGTTGAAGGGGCATCCGTATGTGAAATCGGCCATCGACATCGCCTGCTGGGATATTTTGGGGCAAACGGCGGGCCTGCCTGTCTGTGTGTTGCTCGGGGGGAGGTATGCGGATGATTTTGTGCTTTATCGAGCCATTTCCCAGGAGTCCCCGGAAGCAATGGCCGGGCGTGTGGCGGGTTACCGTGCGGAGGGCTACCGGCGTTTCCAGCTCAAGGTCGGGGGTGATCCGGATGTGGACATCGAACGTATCCGGGCTGTGGCGGAGAAACTCCAGCCCGGCGACAAGCTGGTGGCCGATGCGAACACCGGTTGGTTGATGCACGAGGCCGTGCGGGTGGTTCGGGCGGTGCACGACATCGATGTCTACATCGAGCAGCCCTGCCTGTCGTACTCCGAGTGCCTGGCTGTGCGGAACCGCACGACGCATCCGTTTATTCTCGACGAGTCGGTTGATGGCATGGAAGCGTTGCTTTTGGCCAAGTCGGATCTCGCCGCGGACATTGTCAACATCAAGATCAGCAAATTGGGCGGGTTGACCAAGGCGCGACAGGCGCGGGATCTTTGTGTCTCGATGGGGATCGCGATGACGATTGAGGACAGCTGGGGAGGGGACATTACCACGGCGGCCATTTCGCACCTGGCCCACAGCACCCCGACGGAGTTCCTCTTTTCGAGTACGGACTTCAACAGTTACGTGACGGTCAGCACGGCGGAGGGTGCTCCTCATCGGGTTGACGGCCGCATGGCGGCATCCACCGATCCGGGGCTTGGAATTCGGCCCATTGCCGGGGCACTGGGAAAACCGGTGCTTGCGGTTTCCTAAAACGTCCGGTCCCAAAAAGCTTGAGCAGCCCCGAGCCGTGAGGCTCTGACGGGCTGCTCTTGCTTTTCCGTGTGTCTAACCCAACCAACCCATTAGTTACCCGAAACTTCGACTACCCGATAGAACTTGAACCCTTCTTCCCGAGTCGAAATAAACATTTGAACCATGTCGCCCGATCCCTTGACAGGATCCGACACGTTGGTCCAACCGCCAGTTCCAAGCTCCTGGATGGCCTGGACTTGATAGGTCTTCGCGGTCTCCGAGAAGAACACGAATTCTGCTGCCGGATAGATCTTGCTCGTGGCATCCGGTTTGTCGGCTCCGTTGGCCGGATCGGTTGCCGCGTGAAGTTCCGCCGCGTCGTTGAACCCATCGCCATCGCTGTCCACGAGGTTGGGTTTCAGGCCGGCCGAGTATTCGAACAGGTTGGTTAACCCATCGCCATCGGCATCGCCTTGCCCGCTCTGAGCCGTGAGCGAACCGAATTCGGCGATCTCCCATTCATCGGGCAGACCGTCACGATCGTTGTCGGCGATGGCGACCGGGGTTCCGAGGAGATCCGCAATCGATGCCTTCATGATCCCGACCGCGTAGGCGGTGTTGTGCACGCCCTTGCTCTTGTCGTCTTGGACGAACAGATAGTTGTAGGCGGCCTTGAGCTGCGCCGGGGTATAATCTGCGGTAACCGCAACCTTCGGTTCGTTGAGCGGAGGCAGCAGCATGGCCAGATCCTGCATGACTTTCTCAACCTCGGTCTGAACGCCCTCGACGATGCCGTCGCCATTGTAGTCCTGGCGGGCAAAGTTGAGCGATTCCACCGGACCGTGGCACTGCACGCAGGCATTGACCAAACCGACGTCATCAGACGGATCGCCCGGTGTGCCCTTGTCCCATTTCACCTTGTAGGTGTGACCGCCAGCCAGATGATTGGCCGGGTCGCCGTTGCCGAGGGTCTGCATATGGCAGGTGGCGCAGCTGTCGGGGACCGCATACAGATGGCCCGAGCTCGGGATTTTCTTGCCGTATTCGATGGCGTTGGTGCCGGCAAGCATGTCCGTCTGCGGGCCGTAATGCGGCCCGAAGTGGCTGGAATATTTGGTGACGTAACTGTTGGCGTCCCGCCGGGCGATATGGCAGTTCATGCAGATCCGGCCGTTGCCGCCTTCGGTGATCTTGGCTCCGTTCATCAGGGTGACATCATCCACACGCCGGAGTTGGTGCGGGTTTTTGCCTTCATGCGGATCGTGGCAGGTGGCGCAGACAATGGCTTCCCATTCGGTCCGGCGCTCGGCCAGGGCGACCCCGTCGATGCGGTCGATGAAACCAATGCCGCTGTGACAGCCCACGCACGACTCACGGCCTTCACCGGTCGGGTAGCGGGTTGCGACGGCATGTTTGGAAAGATTCCATTCGGTGTTCTTGGTATGGTAAGGAGCTGAATCGTGGCACTGCCCGCAATCGCCCGAACTGGTGCTCACCGAGATGCGATCCTTCTGACCGAAATGTTCGCTGCCCGGGCCGTGACAGACTTCACACTGGACATTCGAGAGCGCCTTGAGTTCGGCGGGCATGCTGTCGAAATTGCCCGGCTGAAGAGTTTCCGGAACCGACCATTCCAGCTTGTGCGCGATGTCATCGAATCCACCATTGTTGGCGGTCTCCGCTGAATCGAATCCCGTCGAATGGCATGAAACGCAGTTCTCGGGGAAACGCGACACCCCGATGCCGTCGATCTTCCGTGCGAGTGCGCTGGAATGATGCGTGGCCGCCCAGCCTTGGGCCTTGTCCTTGTGGCAGAGGGCACACTGGGGGAAGGACGGATTGGCACCGGCGATGGTTCCGACTCCAACGTAATGGGCCCCGGTCACTTCATGCTCAACGACGAGTTCGCCGGTGTCGGTGGTGATGGTTGCCTTGACCTTGTAGATGCCCTTGAGGTCCGGTTTCAACACCTTGCGTCCCGCAACAGCGCGAACGGCGCGGTCGCCAGGGTTGTAGATCGGAATATCGGCTCCCAGGGGGCTTTCGCTCAGAACAGCCGTTGACCCCTGCGGTTGGACTTCCAGGGTCCAGGTAACACCGTTCACGACCGTTCCGATCGGGACCTGGGCTTCGAGATAAACCGGGATGCCGGTACCCACGGTGAACAGACCGCCCGACTTCTGGGTGTCGGCGGGCAGTTTGTGATTCTTGATCTCCTGCGGGGTAAGCGGCCTTGCAACCAGTTTTGGTTCCTTATCCCCGTTGGATGGGGTGGCAGCGTACGCTGCCGTGAGTCCGTAACTGGCCAGTACAATAGCCGCCAGGGAGGTTCTCATGCGATGCATGAAAGGCCGGGCGGCTCTGGGTTCGCTGATTCGTTTTGACATTTGTATCCTCCAGGTTCGGTTTCAAAGATAAGACGGTTTCAAGTTCTATTACCAATCTAGCTGTAGAATTAATGACATAATCTCCCAGGTGCATCTACACCAATCTTGTTCTAAGCCACGCAGTTTTTGCAACATGCGGTCAAGCTGGGTTGCGGGATTTCGGGTGGGGCGTGAGGTTGTCCCTCTGCCGGGTTCGTTTCGGTGTTTTGCGGCGATTGCTCCTTAACTGGCTTCAGGATGTGTATTTAAACCGTTTGACGCTGCACGGGGGCTGTGTTTGATCGATGCTCCAAAAAACAACGGAGGCCCTTGTTTTCAGGCACCGAATGGGGGCTGGCACCCAGCTGGGATTGGTGAAAAAATAAAAAAATATCCGCGAGATTGGAATTGAAAGTGCTTTCTTCTACGGTTCCGGGGTGTCCGTGCTCCCGCGTGGTTGGCGTGAGTTGGCCTCTTTTTTGTATGAGATCTGAGCGAAATCTGGGGAGTTTGGTTGGAAGGGTGGCAGGCATCCGGCGGACGCCGGGGGGGAGGCTGCGTTCGCTCTGGCAATCGGTGTTCCTGGGGCTTTGTGTGGGTTTGTTCGGTTTGGGAGGGGCGGTGTCCGGTCAAAACGTGCTGGGTCCGGTCATGCCACCCTTGCCGCCGTTGCCGGCGGTGCAGACGGATCCGTATCGGACGTCGACCGGCGCGGGGCAATCCTCCGTTCTTTCTGTGCCCGATGAGGTTACGGACGCGTTGTCCCGGGTGGAGTCGGCGGAACCGGTCCGGTTGCGATTTGATCCGCAGGGAAGGTATGTATTGGATCGGATCCTGGTGCAGCCGCGGGCGGGTGCTACGGCTTCCGAGCTTGCAAGGCTCCATGAACAGTTGGGAGTCCGGCGCGTGCGTGTGCTGAGCGGGAGTGGCGGTTTGTGTGTGGTGGGCGTGCCGGGCGGCGTTTCGGTGCAGGAGCTGGTGGGGCTGTATGAGAAGAGCGGTCTGGTGGAGTACGCGGAGCCGGATTACCGGGTGCGGCTGTCTGGAAAATCGCCGAACGATCCGAAGTTTTTGGACGGCAGTTTGTGGGGGTTGCACAATCGGGGAGGCGGGGAGGATGAGCAGGCGAGGCCGGACATTCGTGCGCTTGAGGCGTGGAAGACGCGGCACACCGCCGAACGGATTGTGGTTGCCGTGGTGGACACCGGGGTGCGCTACACCCACGAGGATTTGGCGGAAAATATGTGGGTGGATTCAGCCACGGGAGGCCATGGCGTGAATGTGATTTCAGATTCGAACGATCCGATGGACGACAACGGGCATGGCACCTTGATGGCGGGGATCCTGGGTGCTGTGGGGGATAACGGGTTGGGGTCGGTGGGAGTCGCCTGGGATGTTCAGATCATGGCGTGCAAGTTCGTGAACCGCTACGGGGAAGGGGCCATCTCGGACGCGGTGGCATGCATTGATTTTGCACGAAACAAGGGCGCACACATCATCAGCGCGAGCTGGGGTGTCGACGATTATTCACGGGCCTTGTTTGATGGGATTCGGAGAATGAACGATTCGGGAATCATTGTCGTGGCGGCGGCGGGCAACGGCACCCGGGATCTGGACAAATTACCGTACTATCCGGCGAGTTACGACCTCGACAATATCGTCTGTGTGGCCGCGACCACCCGGAACGACGAGCTTTTGTTCGTTTCGAATTATGGATCGAAGAGCGTCGATTTGGGCGCTCCTGGAGAACAGATCCTTTCGACGTCCTACATGGCGGATGATCGTTACTCGACTGATTCGGGAAGTTCATCCAGCGCGGCGGCGTTTGTGAGTGGCGCGTTTGCCCTGATGCGGGCGCGGTATCCGCTCGAGGATCATTTGGCGACCATCCGGCGGGTGCTGGAATCGACGGACTCGGTGCGTGCGCTCAAGGGGCGGACTTTGACGGGAGGGCGCCTGAACCTGAGGAAGGCTCTGGGACCGCCGGTTGCGGCACCCAAATTCTGGTTTCGTCTGGGCGAGGAGCCTCTTACGTTGAGGATGGTGGTGGCGGGGGAACCGGGACTGGTCTACGTGGTGGAAGCGTCGTCGGACCTCGTGACCTGGAAAGCGATTTATCGGAAAACCGTGACGGAGACCGAAACGTTCCTGGTGCCACGCACCATCAACCTGCGGGATAAACCCGAGTTTTTCAGGGTCTTCTCCATGGGAACGGGTTCGACGGGCGAGTAACGCTGTTCCTTCTCGCTCCTGCTGATCCAGCAGGGGGTCGGGATTTGGGACAAAGGCCGGGTTTTCATATTCCGGCACCCCATTTGGAGGGCGGGCGACCCGGACCGGATTGATCGGCAAAGGGGCTAGGTAATCTTCGAAAAGGCCTCTTGAGGCGCGGGATCCGCGGTTTCGATTCGGGAGAACAGATCCTCGCTGGGAGGAGGGGGGGCCGTTCTTCGGGTCGGGCGCCGGTTGGTCGGCTTGAAATGGTGGACGTGCCTGGGATCCGGAGATCTGAGATGGGTGGTCGTTTTGAGTCCCACTTCCCAGGCATGCACGTAGATGTCGTGAAGCCGTTTTCCGTGTGGTTCGGGCAGGAAGAGCGTGAGGGACTGACCCTGGTCGATCCACTTCTGGCGGCGTCCGGCACAGTTGATCAACCATTTGGGATCGACCTCGAAAGCCGTCCGGTAAACGTCTCGAATGGGTTTTGGGACCCGGTCCATGTGCTGGATGGAACCGTCCGAGTGATTCAGGAGGAAAATCATTTCTTCGTCCCAGAGACCAAGCTGTTTGAGGTCTTGGACCAGCTGTCGGCTGATTCGGACGGGAGTTGGGGAGTCGCTCCTGAAATCGCGGCGGCGGGGGCATTCGGGTTCCACCGATGGAGTGACCCCGGCCAGGATTGCCAGGGCGGGCGCATCGCTGATGGCCAGGCAGGCACCGTTGCGCATCCCGTGTTTCTTGATCGCCGTGCGGACGACGGACCAGTCCCGGATCGCGGTGCGGTTGGCACCAAGAAAACAATCCCGCTGGGCTTCCAACAAGGGCAGTGTATCGATTGGAAGCATGCCCCGTTGCCAGTTGCTGCCTGTGAACGCTGGAAAAAGGCCGCGTTCCTGCGCCAGCTCCGTTGAAGCGAGGATGGCGTGATAGGAGATCATTTCCATGCTTCGATCGGCAAACTGCACGGCCCGATCGCTGGCATATGGGATTCGAAGAATGTGGAGAGTGTCCTGGAAACCCATCAGACCGAGCCCGATGGCGCGGTTCTGGAGGGAAGCCCGCTGACAGCTCGGGGACGGAAGCCGGCTCAGATCGATCGCATTGTCGAGCATGCGCATCGCGGTGCGGACGGTCGCCCTCAAACGGGATTCGTCGAGCTCACCATTTGGAATCGCTGCAGTCGCGGCAGGTTCCGTGGAACCCGGCCAGCGGGTTTCCGAGGGGTCCGAAGTCTGGGTTTCGCGCGATGCGAGATGTGCGGCGAGGTTGACCGAACCCAGAATGCCGACGCCGGGTTCTTCCGGGGACGTGTTGAGCAGCAGATCGCCGCTCCAGTTGGAGCAGTGTACCACTCCGGTGTGGCTGAGTTGCGAGCGGAGGTTCGACGGATCCTTGAAGGTGATCCAAGGGTGGCCATTCTCGAACAGGCTCGCGAGCATGCGACGCCAGAGTTGAAGCGCTTCGACGCGCATGAACTGCTTGATCTGCCCTCTGTCCGCCATCGTTTCGTAAGCCAGGTAACGCTGTTCAAAGGCGGCTCCGTATAAATCGTGAAGGTCGGAAACATCGTTCGGACTGAACAGGGTCCAGCGTTGGTTTTCCATGACCCGCTTGATGAAGAGGTCGGGAATCCAATGAGCGGTGCGCAAGGGCGGGGTGACGCTCCTCCCGTCGGTGGTTGGGCGACCCAGTTCCAGGAAATCCCCGATGTCCAGATGCCAGGTTTCCAGATAGGCACAGACCGGGGGGGTGTGTCTGCCGGACGGATTCACGGCTGCGGCGGTTTGGTGGGCCAGCCGCATGAAGGGCACGGCACCCTGGCTTCGGCCCTGAGTGCCATTGAACGGAGCTCCCGCAGCCCGGATATTGGTCCAGTCGTTCGAGAGTTCGCCTTCGGACTGCAGGAGGCGTGCGTCCTCGGAGATGACCTGGAACATCTGCTCCAGATTGTCCTCGGTGGTGAGCAGGTAGCTCGAATGGAACTGCGGTTGAGGGGTGCCCGAACTCCGTAAAATCGAAGTGGAGGGCAGAAACCGCAGGGTCGACAGGACATTGTAGAATTCGATCGCGCGCTCTGTCTTGTCCTTTCCTTCCTGGGTGGCCAACCCCATCGCGATGCGCATCCAGCAGATTTGGGGAGTCTCGAAGGATCGGGACTCGTTTCTCAACAGGGCCAGTTCGACCAGAGTTTCCAAGCCATCGTAGTCGAGCAATGAATCCCGGTCGAGGCGGAGGGTTGCGGAGAGTTTCTCCAGATCGAAATCCAGAAGGGTGGAGTCCAGGCGGCCGTCCTCGATTCCGGCGCGCACATAGTCCGGAAAGGCCAGGCGTTGCCGTTCGCTCAGAGGCACACTCCGATCGCTGTTCTGGATGGCTTCCCGGTAGATGGTCTGCAGAACCAGCCGCGCCGCAACCTGGGAATAGGCCGGGTCCTGAGCCATCCGTGACTTGGCCGCCAGCAGCATCGCCGTCTCGATCTGGTCGGTTCGGATGCCGTCGTAGAGATGTTCCAGCGTGTCCTGAGTGAGGTGCTCGGTGGAACAGACCGTTTCAAAGCCGTGGCAGGCCCAGGTCCAATTCTCCGAAATCCGCTTCGGATCGAGGCGTTCCCGGGTTCCGTTGCGCAGGGTGACATGGAGTTCGGCCTGAAACCGCCCGCTCCGATCGCGCACCCCTTCGATGGCCCGGGCTTTCTTGCGTTCCTCGCGGTAGACGATGTATCGGCGCGCAACGCCGTGGTATCCCTCGGTCATCAATTGTTCTTCGATGACATCCTGAACCTGCTCGACGTCGAGGGTTTCGCCCTTGAGAGCCCGTCCGAGGCACTGCTGCACCACGGCTTCGGTGAGGCGCTGCACACAGCCCTGGGTGGTTTCGTCGAGAAAATGGTCGGGGTTGAGACCCCGTTCGCCCTTGAACGCGCTCTCGATCGCGAGGTTCACGCGGGTTTCATCAAATGAAACCGGCCGTCCATCGCGTTTGAGGACTTTGAATTCGGTTGACTGAAGAGGGTCAATCCCGTCGAACCCGAGTTGTCCACTGAACTGCTCTATGATCACAATCGACTACAACTTGTAGGGGATAAAATATTTACGATCCACAACATCTAGGCATGCAAGGCAGTTGTGTCAATCCGAAATCCTGTGGTTTTGCATGGGAAAACGATCCGGAATCGGTGCGGCGGCATCGTGGTTTGGGCGGTGTGTCCGAAAATCTCGGCGATCGTGTCGATCGTGGGTTTTCTGATGTTTGGAGGTCGCGGCACTTCCAGTCCGTGGCGGGACCTGAACTCCCGCCGATGATCAGATGCCCGGATCCAAAGTTCCCTGAGTGAATCGCCGAGGGGATGGTGTCCCGCAGAGGCGCAGAGGCGCAGAGAAGACAATCGACTGAAACATTTCCTCTCCGCGTCTCCGCGGGAGAATTCCCAGGAACCCGGGATTGTTCGTTGGGTGGGGAGCTGGGGTCGTCGTGGAGACCCGTCGCCGGTTGAAAATCAATTTAAGGATATCACAGTTTGTGACATCCTCAGGATTTGCTCCCAGGTCAGTTCAAAGGCGAAATCATCCGGGAACCGCTCGCGGTTGCGTTTAAAGGATTGGTTCAAGACGCGGGTCTGGACGTCGTAGAGTCGCGCGAAATCCACATCAAGAATCACCCGGGTGTCGCGGATGTGCCGAATAAGGGGCGCGATGTCGGTTGGTTGAGTCATGCGGCGAGCTGGGCATCAATCCGTTGGCGGGCAAGTTGTTCTGGTGTCTGGCCGGACATTCTTTTAAACAGGAGCGTCCTCGCTGAGCCGCTCAACCGCTTGTCGGCTCACCGGGACGGATTCGCCCTCCGAATAGCTTAAACGAATGGCAGTGGGGGGCCTCCCTCAGGAGAGGCGGTATTGGAGGAGTTTCTGTCGGATGGTGGGGCGTGAGACACCCAGCCATTCGGCGACCTTGGTCTGGTTGCCCTGGGCTCGTTCGATGGCCTGGGAGAACAGTTCCCGTTCCATCAGTTCGAGGATCTCGTCGTAGGCGGTGTTCCGTTGTTCGAATTCAGCGCGGTCGAGCACCCTGTGGACACATTCCTTGAGATTCGGGACTTCGGTCTTTTTGATGAGGATCGACTGGTCGAGCGCGGTGCGGACGAGTTCGCGGGTGACAACGGGGCTGCGGGCCATGACGAGGGCGCGGTAAACGACGTTTTCAAGTTCGCGGACGTTTCCCGGCCAGGTTTGCTCTTCGAGAAGGTGCAGAGCGCCCAGGGTGATTTTCTTTTTCCGGGTGCTGGTTTGCTGGTTGAATCGGAGCAGGAAGTGCCGGACCAACTCTGGAATGTCGTCGGTTCGTTCCCTCAAGGGAGGGAGGAGCATCACGCTCCCGCTGAGGCGATAGTAGAGATCCTCTCGAAAGAGCCTCTGTTCGATGGCCTGCTGGAGGTCGCGATTGGTCGCTGCGATGATTCGGACGTCCACCTGGATGTCAGACCACCAGATCTCTACGGGATTGGGAGGTGGCAAAGGTCGAGAAATACAGGGGTTTTGCGGGTTGGATGGGTTGAGGGGGCCGGAAGTGTTTTTGATACCGGTTTTGGCAGCGGGAGGGTGGATCAGAGAGTGA
>JAIPJX010000050.1 GCA_021733945.1 Verrucomicrobiota bacterium
ACCGGCCTCAACCCCCACCATCGCGACCCCGGCGTCCTCCAGAAACGGATAAAACAATCCCATCGCATTGGAGCCTCCCCCCACACAGGCAACCAGAAGATCAGGCAGACGCCCCTCTTTCTCCAGAATTTGTCGGCGCGCTTCATCCCCGATCACCCGGTGAAAATTCCGGACCATCAACGGGTACGGATGCGCGCCATAGACGGTTCCCAGGATGTAGTGCGTGGTTCGCACGTTCGTCACCCAATCCCGCATCGCCTCGTTGATCGCCTCCTTGAGGGTCTTCTGCCCGGCCTGCACGCCGATCACCTCGGCCCCCAGCATCTTCATGCGGTGCACATTCAGCGCCTGGCGTTCACAATCGGTCGCCCCCATGTAGATCACACACTTGAGCCCGAACATCGCGGCCACGGTGGCCGTCGCCACCCCATGCTGTCCGGCGCCGGTCTCGGCGATGATCCGGGATTTGCCCATGCGCTTGGCCAGAAGGATCTGGCCCATGGAGTTGTTGATCTTGTGCGCCCCGGTGTGCAGGAGATCTTCACGCTTGAGGTAAATCTTCGCCCCTCCCAGACTCTGCGTCAGCCGCTCCGCGTAATACAGGGGCGTGGGTCGCCCCACGAACTCCCTGAGATAATAATCGAGCTCCTTCTGAAACTCGGGATCCTGCTGGGCCCGGAAATATTCATCCTCCAGCTCCTGGAGCGGATGCATCAATGTCTCGGGAACATATCGCCCGCCATACGGTCCGAAATGACCCGCACGATCCGGCACACTCGCAGTTTCGACGCTTAACATGGCGTCAAACTATCGAAGCCCGCCCCGGAGCGAAAGATGAAAAGACGGATGCGGCAAAGCCGCGCAGGGTGCCCTCATGCCACCGTGACATCCTTTGCCAGATAGACGTCCTGGATGGCATTCAACAACTCGACGCCTTCCGTCATCGGACGCTGGAATGCCTTGCGCCCGGAAATCAACCCCATTCCCCCGGCGCGTTTGTTGATCACCGCCGTCGTCACCGCCTCTGCAAGGTCATTGGACCCGGACGCCCCGCCGGAATTGATCAGACCCGCCCGGCCCATGTAGCAATTGGCGACCTGGTAACGGGTCAGATCAATCGGATGATCGCTCGAGAGTTTGGAATACACCAGATCGTGTGTTTTGCCGAATTTCTCCAGTGCCCGATACCCCCCGTTCACCGTGGGCAGTTTTTGTTTGATGATGTCGGCCTGGATCGTCACCCCCAGATGATTGGCCTGACCCGTCAGATCCGCGGCGTCGTGGTAATCTTTGTCCTTTTTAAAACCCGGATTGCGCAGGTAACACCACAGGATGGTCGCCAGTCCCAACTCGTGCGCCCTCATGAACGCCCGGCTTGTTTCCTGGATCTGCCGACTCGATTCGTCGGAACCGAAGTAAATCGTCGCTCCCACGGCAACGGCACCCAGGTTCCAGGCCTGTTCGACCTGCGCGAAATAGACCTGATCAAACGTGTTCGGATACGAGAGCAGTTCGTTGTGGTTCAGTTTGACGATGAACGGAATCCGATGCGCGAACTTGCGCGAAACCGAACCCAGAACCCCGAGCGTTGAGGCCACCGCGTTGCAGCCGCCTTCAAGGGCAAGCGTGACGATGTTCTCCGGATCGAAATAAGCCGGGTTGGGTGCAAAGCTCGCGCCGGCGGAATGCTCAATGCCCTGGTCCACCGGCAGAATGGACAGGTATCCCGATCCCGCCAACCGACCGGTGTCGAACAATTGCGCCACACTGCGCAGCACCTGAGGGGAACGGTCGGTGACTGCAAAAACACGGTCGACAAAGTCAGGCCCGGGCAGGTGCAGTTGTTCTTTGGGGATGGTTTTGCATTGGTGTTGCAGAAGGCTTTTCGCGTCCTGTCCCAGGAGTTTTTCAATATCGAGATTCATAATCTGTTTTGTGAACGAGGTTCGTCCGAATTTCCGGTTGTGTCCGGCTTCTTCGCTGCTCCGCAGGCCCGAAGGCGAAACGGTACGGGTCGATCCTACAACCCATCGCCCGCGAACCTTAAACCTCCGTTGCTGGAATAACACTCTTTATTGACGAATCCCGACCGGGACTGCTATTCGAAGCACCGCCGGAAGCAGGTGCCGATGCTGGAAGGAGAACCCGCTCGCTGCCCAGGATGGGCAGATTCGTATTCATGCCCGGGCGGGACCTGGAAGCTTCGGCAGATCATAGCTCACCCGGCTCTCGATCATTCGCAATCCAACCGTGGCTGGAGTCCATCGCGTCAGAGTGTTGCGCAACCAGCAGCCGAATGCATTCTCCCATTGGCATCAACTCCCAAGGCGCCACGAGTCCTTGGTGATCGACGCGGTGCGCGCCTGACGCGCCTGCTCGTAGTGTCGCTCATAGAAACGGCGAAAACAAAATCGGCCAGAGGCTGAAGTCAACGAACGAGATCACCAGCGCCGCCAAGGCTTTCGTCAGCCGTTGATTCCGGGCCGCACCAGGCCAACGGCGCGTGATCGCGAAGATCACCAAAGCGCTCACCGCGCCGCTAAACGGGATCTGCCACATCTCGTAAACGAATGCCGAACCGGAATTCTGCCAGTCCATGCGGACGGACTCCGGAGCAAGGGCAAACCGGTCAAACCCACTCAGGCCAGCGAACAGAAAACCAGCCACCACACCAATGACTCCCGCAAGAGCGGCCCAGGCGTCCGTTTCTTCCGCAAGCCGACGCTTCGTCAGCAGTCGCGCGAGCATCGCCACCGGGAGGTAACCAAGCGCGAACAGGACGGCGAAAAGCGTCAGGATGGGGAGATAAAACAGGAGGATCATGCTGTGTCCGGACATTGCCAGCCACCACTAGCCCGATCGTTGGCATGCGCGGGATCCTTCGCAATCGAAGGCGCAGCCCGCTGGCCAGCATCTTCTTTAAGCGTCGTGACGATCCCAACCGGCTGCTTTCATTTCCTCCTCCACAATCGGCCGGACGTCGATTCTGGCTTTCAGCCGATACAGAAGCGAGCGGATGCCAAAGTTCTGCCGACAGATGGACGGGGTGCACGGATTGGCCCGGGTATAACGTTTACGAACCATCTCAGCGGCAAGGTCGATGCCACGCCGGAAGCCGGCCTCGTCTCCGAAATCGAACTCACCGCCGCAGTACCGGAAACCCCAGGCCCAGTCGCTGAAGTCCACGCTCAATCGGAGCCGATCCGCATCGGCCTCATCGTCCGTGATCACCGACCACTCCCTGACTCCCGCAGCACGATCCTCCCTCGAACCGGTTGTCAGCCCCCGGTCCAATCGCTGACACAACCTCCACAACTCATCCTCGAGCGCCACGACAAAACCAAAATCGATCATTCCAAGCCTGCCATCGGGCAGGAACAGAAAATTGCCCGGATGAAGATCCGCATAGAAGACCCTGCCGGCAGCAAACAACCGGTACCAGGCCCGGAATATCTTGCGGGCGGCTTCGTTGCGCTGTTCCTGCGACGGACCGGCCCGGAGGAATTCATCGAGATGCACCCCTTCCAGACGCTCCATCGTGAGCACGCGCTCCGTGCTGAGCTGCGGGTGAACCCGTGGAACGACGATGCCGTCCTCCTCACGAAACAAAGACCGGGCCCTGGCCAACATGGCCGCCTCCTTCTGGTAATCCACTTCCATCTCCAACCGAAGGCGCAGGTCATCCACCTGGCCCTTCACGTAACCCCAGTCCTTGTCCAATCGCGCCGGAAACATGAAGAGGTTCAGATTCTGAAAATCCTCGGTGACGGCCCTGGCGATGCCGGGATACTGAATCTTCACCGCCACCTTCTCGCCGGAAGGGAGTTGCGCCCCATGCACCTGCCCAAGGGAGGCGGCCGCAAAAGCCCGCGTTTCAAACGATGCGAACAGGTTCTCCGGATCGTCGCCCAGTTCGTTGTGCACCATCTCGCGCAGAAGCGACCAGTGCATCGGCGGCGCGTCATAGTGCAACCGCTCCAGGGTCTGCACGAATTCCTTCGGTGCAATGTCCGGGAGGTTGGCCAGGGTCTGCCCCATCTTTGTCACCGCTCCGCGCAAATAACCCATTGAATCCAACACCCGAACAGCCGTCCTCCAGTGCGTCTCCCTCAGCAGGCGCTGCCGCTCGTCCTCCGAACAAAGACAGCCCCGAAGCCAGTGGAACAGGTAGGCCGCCGCGATCTTCGCCTGCAGGGTTCCCAACAGTCCGATTCGGCGCAGTCGACCCACCGGCACCGGACGCATCGACGCGGCAGCCAGTGGTTCGGGTAATCGGTCCGCCTCAGCACCTGCTTCAGGCAGGGATTGCATCAATTCTGCGATGGTTGGCATATCATTATTTCCTATGGTTCCTTCGGTTTGTTTGACGAGTCGGTGAGCCAGCGGACGAACATATGCAGGGAATCGTCCAGGAGACCCAGGGTGTCCTCTTGACGGGGGGAATCGTCGTTGGCCCAAAACAGGAGCAGGCCTGCATACAACGACCAGTAGATCTGCAGCGCCATCGCCGGCAGTTCCTTCAACCCGAGTTGTTTCGCAGCCAGCCGCGAAACCGTCTCCAAATGGGAAACTCGCAGGCGGCAGCATTCTTCATCGACATTGCCGCGGACCGGGCTCAGCGCAGCCTCCAAAACCACCGGGAGATGCTTGCGGAGAGGCTTGAGTCTGCGCAGTCCGGCGGCGACGAATGCAAAAAGATCTTCTTCCAGTGACGATCCTTCGCGATCCCTCCGTTTGAAATCCACGTCCAGGTCCGCCAGCGCCTCTGCCGCCAAACTACCCACAACCGCCTCCTTGCTTCCGAAGTAATTAAACATCGTGCCGGTCGCAATTCCCGCTGCCTTGGCCACATCCCGCGTTGTCGTCGCCTCAAAACCTTGCGACGCGAACAACGCCTGCGCCACCTCGAGGATCCGGCGGCGCGTGGCGGCCTGCACTTGAGCCGTTACCCGCATACGACCTGGGATGGGAGGATTAAACTGAACATGCTCACTATATAAACCTCCAAAATTTCCCTTTCGAGAGGTTTAGTGAGCGAGTTCACTAAACATCAAAACGAGCGCGAGGCCGGATTCAAACCGCAGACCGCACGATCACGGCGATTCCCGGTGGAGGACGACGGAAACGCTTGGAGAGCGAGCAACCTTCTCGGAACGCGCGTCTACCGCAAGGCTGCGGAGGACCGTTTCTCCAGTTGATTTGTCACGGGGGTGAGGGTCGCCTTATGCCGTTCCGCCACGCCCTTGAGGCGGGCCACGACGTCCGGATGAAGAGACGCGACATTGTATTTCTCCGACGGATCCTGTTCGAGCTGGTAGAGCTCCGGAATGGCGTGCACCTCGCGCTTGTCGCCCACCCCGTAACAACCTTCCGTGATGAAATGGGCTTTCCAGGGACCCTCGCGCACGGCGAAAAGCTTCTCTTCGCGCCAGTAAAACACCGTGTCCCGGGGTCCCTTCTCGGCCGAGCCCAACAGCAAAGGGGACAGGTCATAACCATCGAGCGTGCGGTCTTGCGGAGTAGCAGCCCCGGCCAGGGCGCAGAACGTCGGCAGGAGATCCATGGTGGTGCCCATCTCCATCTGCACCTTGGGAACGATCTTCCCAGGCCACCAGAAAATAGTGGGTTCCCGCATGCCGCCCTCGTAAGTCGTGCCCTTGCCCTGGCGAAGCAACCCCGCAGATCCTCCATGAGTTTTGAAAGGCAGCCACGGTCCGTTGTCGGAAGTAAAAACCACCAGGGTGTTCCGATCCAATCCCAGCTCTTTCAAAGTCGCAACAATCCGTCCCACCCCCGCGTCGATCTCCTCAACCACGTCCCCAAACAAACCACGGCGGCTCCCTCCACGAAAATCCTTGCCGGCAAACAGCGGGATGTGCGGCAGGTTGTGGGCCAGATACACAAAGAACGGCTGATCCCGATGCGCTCCGATGAATTCGATGGCCTTGTCCGCGTAACGGGAGGTCAACGTGTTTTGGTCCGCCGGTCGCTCCACCACCTCCGTGTCACGGAGAATCGGCACGTTGTATTGCTGGATCGTCGCCGCGTAGTGGGCATCCCTGGCCGACTCTTTTCCATAACCCGGAAACCCCGCCAAAGCATCCA
Organism: Verrucomicrobiota bacterium; assembly: GCA_021733945.1. Taxonomy (GTDB): domain Bacteria; phylum Verrucomicrobiota; class Verrucomicrobiia; order Limisphaerales; family SIBE01; genus JAIPJX01. The sequence goes on from JAIPJX010000050.1 coordinate 6,106, forward strand.
TGTCATTCGAGTAGGGTACGCCCCAGTAGGTGTCAAACCCATGGGCGGTCGGCAAATACTGTGGCAGGTGCCCGAGATGCCATTTGCCTATGACGGCGGTGGCATACCCCTGCTCCTTTAACAGCTCGGCAATGGTGATCTCGGACGCGGGCAACCCTCCTTCCGAATTCGGAAACAACACGCGGCTCTGCGCGGACATCATTCCGTTCCGGATCGGAAGCCGTCCCGTCATCAATGCCGCGCGACTGGGCGTACACACACTGGCCCCCACATAGAAACTGGTCCAACGCTGTCCTTCGACCGCCATCCGGTCCAGGTTCGGCGTTCGAATGGAGGGATGCCCGAACGATCCCAGGTCGCCGTATCCCAGATCATCGGCGAAAATGACTACGAAATTCGGCTTTTGCGCGGCCTTGGCCTCCGGAACGGTCTCGATCTGAAGAGCGCCCAGCAGGAGAAGGAGATAGAGCAGATGAATTGATTTTTTCATGGGAACTCCACACGCCGGACATGGACAAAAAACGCTCCACGCGTTTTGTTGACGGATTCATTGACCAGCCACGTTTGCAGCTTTGCCTGTCCCGGCTTGAGTTCGAGCTGCAATGTCGCGGAGGTGGCGTCCGCGGCCACAGGCGCTTCCGCTTCGACGCCATCCACATTCACCCGCGCCCGCGTGGCCTCCAGCGGGTGGTTCGCCTGTTTGGGCTGGCGGTAAAGCGTAAACTCATACCGACCCGCCTCCGCCACGTCGATCATCCAATAACCGTTGACCCACATGTCGCGCCGGATGTGGCCCTGATCCCAGGGAATCGGTTGCTCGGAATGCCAGTCGTGACACGTCAGCCGCGCCGGATTTTCCGCGTCCGCACCGATCGTAATGGAGCCATACTTCGGAAACGACGGCACGAGCGAGGTCCACCAGGTTTCGTAGTCCCCGCGCAATCGCCTGACGACATCAGGAAACCTCGCAGCGACATCGGTGATCTGCCCGGGATCGACATCCATGTTGTAAAGCGCCTTTCCATCGATCAAGCGCCAGCGATCGGTCATCACCGCGCTGTTCACCCACTTGGGCGGAATTTCCTCCCGCTGAACATGCGCGAAGAGCGTCCGTGCAGGCCAGGCATCGGCCGTTCCCCGCAGCAACGGCACCAGGCTCGTGCCGTCCAGGGGATTCGGAGGGCCCATCTTCAACCCGCATAGCTCCATCAAGGTTGGCAGCACATCGATATGCGCCGCGATGGACGCCACATCCCGACCGCCACCGATGTTCCCTGCCGGCCAGCGAATAAAGAACGGCACGCGATGCCCTCCATCGAACTGCGAACCCTTCTTGCCGCGCATCCCGGCGTTGAATCCCTTCCACTCCGCCTTGTCAGAATCGTCCCAGGGAATGCCCTCGGCGGTGCCGTTGTCCGTCATGAAAATGAAGATCGTATTATCCTCCAGCCCCTTCTTTTTCAGGAACTCACGAAACCGGCCGAGTCGTTCGTCGAAGTTTTCGATCATCCCAAAGAACCGTGCGGGCGTGCGCGGCAAACCCAGATCAAGCAGTCGTTGCGTGTACTTTTCGGCAACATGGTAGGGGCTGTGGGCAACGTTGGTGGGCAGATACACAAAGAACGGTTCGTCCTGGTGCGCACCCACGAACTTCTCGGTTTCATCGAAAAAGACATCCGTACAATAGCCCTTGAAAGGCTCCGGTTTGCCGTTCTTCCAGTACGTGTCATCGAAGTAATCATTGCCCCACCAGTCCGGTGTCTGCCCCACCCCGCCACCGCCATGCACGACGGCGGTGTCAAACCCGCGATCCTGGGGGAGCATCGGATAATTGTCTCCCAGATGCCACTTGCCAAACACGCCCGTGGCGTAGCCGGCTTGCTTGAAGTATTTCGGCATCAGCGCTTCGTCATGAAATATCAGAGAACGTCCCATGATCGTGTGCCAGCAACCGGTCCGCGTCGAATACCGCCCGGTCATCAGAGCCGAGCGTGTCGGTGCGCAGGTGGGATCCACGTGAAAATTGGTGAACCGGACACTTTCAGCGTGCAGTTGATCCAGGTTGGGTGTGCGCAGCCAGGGGTTGCCATGCGCACCCAGATCGCCATACCCCTGATCGTCGGTCATGATCAGGACAACATTGGGGCGCGCGCCAGCGGCGTGAACGCCCACCGCGCAGAGGACCGCCAGACCAAGCAGAGCGGTTCGAATAAACTTCATCGGTGTGCGAAGACGCTGGCGCATTCCAGAGATTTCGTGCAGGAGTTTTTTACTTGAAGTCAGGTTCGGTGAGCACACCCAGGACCGCATCGAAGGCGGGTTTTGGCTGGTTGTTGCCGTCAAACAGCAGCGGGCTTCCGGAGCGACGCCAGGAAACCGCATCGTTCACCCCCCAGAACGTAATCACTTTCACAGCGTCGCGGTGCTTGATGAACGCCCGGAAGATTCCCGCATAGGCATCGGCCAGTTTCCGGTCGGCATCACTGATCAAACCGCCCTCCGTGAGGGATGCATTGGCACCAATGTCGGCCCCCGTGCCACGTTGTCCGCTGGCCGCAGTGTTGATGTCGAGTTCAGTGATATGAATCGGCAGGCCGAGCGTCGCCATGTCCGTCAGTGCCTGATCCATGGTCTCGAAGCTCGTCGAAACGTTGATGTGCGCCTGCGAACCGACGGCCATCACAGGCACGCCCTGTTCCTTGAACGAACGGATCAACGTGATGAGTTTCTGTCGCTTCACCGGGTTCTCAAGGCCGTAATCATTGTACCGCAGGATCGCATCCGGATCGGCTTTATGGGCGTATTCAAACGCCCTGGCAATAAAATCCGGACCGATGATCTGCAGCCAGAGCGACTCCCTCAGGATGTTCGTACCCGCGCCATCCGCGATGGCTTCGTTCACCACGTCCCATACCTTGACCCTGCCCTTGTACCGGCCAACCACCGTGTGAATGTGGTCGCGCATCCGTTCGAGCAATTCGTCACGGGATGCCCGGGGTCCGGTGTAAACGCCACGGCCAGGCCGGGCACCCGGAACCCCACCGACGCTTGCGGGAGGCGGGTTGGTCCCGGCAAACACCCAGTTGGGCGTCTGACTGTGCCAAACCAACGTGTGGCCGACCAGATACATTTGGTTGCTCACGCCAAAATCGACGAACGCATCGGCCGGTTTGAAATCGTACCCGTCCGCCCCTTCCCTGGGATGGATGAGCTGCCACTTCATGTCATTCTCCGCAGTGATCTGATTGAACTGATCCTTCGTAAGAGCAATGTCTTTTTCGACGAATTCCAGGCTTCGACGAAAACCCGCCGAGCCGGTCGCAATGCTTCGGTTGATCGCCGTTCCCACCATGAAATGGTCTTTGAAAACATCCTTGAGAGTCGGATTTTCAGCAGCCACAGTGGTTGCCCCGTCAGCGAACAAAGCGACGGCCAGCGCGATGGCACCAAACGGCAATGCATGGAATTGCGTTTTCATCATTCAATTATCGTGTCATGGGTTGTACGGGAAAGGTTAAACAGCAACGGCGCAATTCGGCAAGCCGCCGGGCGCATCGAATGCCTGGCAGACCGGCTGGGCTTCCACATATGCAGTTGCTCAACACTTTCAAATTCCCCTCATCAACCTCTCCATCCGTCTTAAAACCGCCACGGCCTCCGCCCTCCTTTCACATCGCGGACGCGTTCAGGGCGACAATCGGACTTTAAGATCCGTCACCGGGGCACCCGCTTGATCCAGAAAACGCATGGCACCCTGCCAGCTGTTCTGTTCGTTGATCACCTTGAAAACAACGACGTTGACTCCCTTTTTCAGGTGAACCTTCCCCTTGTCCGCGTCGAGCTCCAGAGGTCGCGCATCCTGGAACGCGTAGATGTCCTTTCCATTCAGGTAAAGGCGGCCCTGATCATTGCTGCCCAGCGCCATCGTCACATCGGCCAGGTCTTTGTCGGACTCGATGTAAGTGACCATAAAACCCGCCACATGATCATTGACCGATTTTAATATTAAATTGAAATCGAAATGATTTGTCGACGCTGTGATGTGCTTCCAGACCAGGTCCTTTCCCCTGATCTTGACCGTGTCGCCCTCCTTCGGTTGAAGCGCGGCTTCGTTTTTGATCTGTTCCTCGATGATCAGGTCGGCACAGGCGCGCCCCTCGGGCAGTGCGATCGGGGCGAGCATGACCCAATCGCGGATGTATCCCTTCGCATCGGGTCTCAGGGTGTCGGCGGCACGCACCGATGACATTAGAAGGGCCGCAATGGCCACCGATCCCAGGGTGGTGAGGTGTGTCTTCATAAATCATTTGCTTTCAGATTCTCCAAGAATTCCGCGACTTGGACCCGATTCAAGCTCTCGAACCCGCCGCCTTTTGTGCCGCCGATTGGTAATCGGCCGTATCGCAGGTTGCCAACCTGCCTCACCGCAGACTGCCAGTCTGCGCCACATCACCAGGCGTTCATCGGAAAACCCAAACACGTTCACTCGAATTCGTTCGGCTTTTGCACGGGAACCGTCACCCCATCCTTCGGCGGGGTGGTCTGCGTCTGGAGAAACGCCAGAATGTCCGCCAGTTCCTGCTCCTTCAACAGCACACCGACCGGCGGCATGGGGGAAATCTCCAGGTTTTCAAATCCCTTCGCCAGTTTGGCATTGGGATCCATAAGGCTTTCGACGATGTATGCCTTGTCACCACGGACGGCAATGCCATCGAGAATCGGACCGATCGCGCCCCCCCGACCACCGACGGTGTGACAGGAAGCACAGGCCGCCGTCGGGCTGTTGAAGAAGAGCTCCTCACCCCGTTTCGGGTCGCCCGCCGCAACCTTCACCACATCCTCTCCCACTCCAGAGACCTTGTGGATCCGCCCCAACAGGGTGAGGGCGTCATTCAGGAAGCGGTCCTCGCTGTTTGCCGGGATGCGCGGAAGTTGCGCGACCACCGTTTGAATTTCGGGAATGGTTGGAAACTCGGTGAGTTTCACAAACGCCACCTCCCGCGTGATCAGGTCCGGATCCTGAATCACCGGACTGCTGAAAAACAGCTGACGTCCGGCATCATTCGCGGGCAGGGCGCGAATCGCGTTCCGGCGCAGAGCGGGATCTTTGTCGAGCAACGCCTTCTGATGAGTCGCCTTGTCCAGGGCACCGATTCCTTCGAGCGCCCAGAGGGCATGGATCGCACCGGTGCCGCCGGCTCCGGAGACCACACGTCTCTTGAGCGCCGGAGCAACCTCCGTCCTCTGGTTGTCCACAATCAGCCGCTGGGCCGTGAGGCTCCAGAACTGGTTTCCGCTGTCGAGCGCCCGGACGAGTTCCTCGGGCTTCGCACCGGCAAGGGACCGGATCGAACTGCGCGGACCGTCCTTCCACACGACTCGGTAGATGCGGCCGTGGGATTCGTCGCGCAGATTATTCCGGGTCATGTAAGCACCCCCACTCCCGGTCGTGGCGTCAATGCCCGCCGACCGGATGTTCGGTGTCGGATTGTGTTGAATGACAAAGCTGTAAAAATCAATCACCCAGACGGCACCGTCCGGACCCACATCCGCGAAGATGGGCGACATCCATTCGTCTGTGCTGGCAAGCAGGTTCAATCCGTCGTTCGCCTTGTAACCGCCGCCATCGGGTTGAATATCCATGATCCCGATGAGCTTGGCCGTCGGCTCGGTCACGAGCGCCCTGCCCTGCAGACGCGCCGGAAGGGCATCACTGACCATAAATGCGTGCCCAGCCGCCGCCGTGTACCCGCCAAAGTTATCCACCATGCGGACATTCGGCGTATTGGGATGCATGCGCATCCCCCCCGCCATCGAGAGGGCGGAGGGGATACGACGCACCTGAACAGCCGCTCCGTCCGCATCCCCGGGAGAACTGAATCCCCTGCGTCGACGTCCGGAATTGCGTTGCGTTGGGTCCAGTATGTGCGCCGGAAGATAGCCGTAGAAGGTCGGGTTCCCGTTTGCGGTTGAGCCGAAGGTGTCCCCATAGGCGTTCTGACCGAAACCCCAGGTGTTGTTGTTGAACTGATGCAGAAATTCCAGGGCGGAGCCATCCGACTTGAACCGAAAAACGCCCTGCCCGAACCGAAGGTCCCTGCCACCCACATTGCCGTTGAAGCTCGAATAACCCACGGCGCCGTAAAGCCAGTTGTCGAAGCCCCGCGCAAGATTGCTCTGCATCGCGTGGGTGTCGCCCGTGCCCCACCCCGGGAGGATCGGATGGCGGAGATCGGCCTTGTCGTCACCATCGGTATCCTTCAGGAAAAGCATGTGGCCCGCTTCGGATACCATGATGCCTCCATCGACGAATACCAGCGCGGTGGCGAGGTTCAATTGATCCGCAAAGATCGTGAACCTGTCAGCCCGGCCGTCTCCGTCCGTGTCCTCACAAATCTTGATGTCGGCCTTGCCCGGCTCGCCTTCAGCCACCAGACCATGGGGATAATCACGCGCCTCGACAATCCAGGCCCGTCCCCGCTCATCCCACGCCATGTAGATGGGCTTCACGACATCGGGTTCGGCCGCAAAGAGCTGCAGATCGAAATCCGCCGGCACCTGCGTGTACCGCATGCTGTCCTTCGGTTCAAGGGGACCCTGCAATGGAATCGGCTCCGGACGGCGCTCGTAATTCGGCACTTCCCCAGGCAAACGCCGCAACGGAGGACGCGAGGCAAGGGAGGCCTCCCATTCGGACCGGGCCTGCCTGCCGACGGCCTCGAGAACCGCCGCGCGCAGGATCCCATCCGTCGGAGGCTGCTCATCCGTGAATTTGACAAATCCGTTGCCTGCCCTCTTGAAACGGTCGAGCATCTCCCGCTGCGGAGCACCGAGCGCGGCGTCCGGCATTGCCTGCACCACCGCATCAAAATGTTTCAAATAGGCGTCCGTCAGATGGGTGACATCAGCCCGATGATCAAAATAGATGGCCTCGGGTGCCAAAGTCTGGCCGGGCAGATAAACGTAGTTGGTACGCGAACCACCGAAGGCACGACCACCAACCCCGCCGCCATCGCCGACCGTGCCCAGATACAGAACATGGAGGGGACGATCCGCTGCATCCGCCGCAAACGTATTGAGGGCAATCAGCCCTCCCGCCATGAGAGTCAGAAGCCGTTTCAGTTTCTTCATAGTAAAATCAAGGGGGGCCATTCAATGGAATGGGATTTTCTTTCCAGTTCGGTTGTTGCTCCTGACGAAATCGGCCGGAGCCGTCACACAATCGCCAAAACAAGAATCCGCATTCGGACAAACCGCGGTCCACGGCAGCTCCGTTGCCCGCGTGAACCTTATTGTTCGGTCGTTTTGAAAATCAGTTGGGCGAAATTGTAAAGGCCCTTCTTCCAATGTTCGAAGTCGTGTGCGTGTTCATCCACATGCCAGATGTGGGGCACGTTCTTCTCCTTCAGATAGGCGTGAACACCCTGGCTGATGCGAATCAGACCATCCTTGTTGCCGCACGAGAGGTAGAGGAGCTTCAACTGTTTGATCGCCCGTTCCGCGTCGGGCACCAGTTGTTCGGGTGGAAAAGTATTCGGGGCGGACGAAAAACCGCCCACCCAGGCAAAGGTGTCGAGGTTGCCCAAACCGAAGTCCAGCGACTGCCCGCCGCCCATGGAAAGTCCCGCCAGGGCGCGATGATCGCGGTCCGCGAGCACAGAATAATGAGCCTCGACAAAGGGAATGATGTCCTTGAGGAGATCGCTTTCAAACGGTTTGCCCCACCCGCCGAAGCCGGCTCCCAAACCACCCCGACCGCCCTGTTCTTCGCCCTTGGTGGTCGCCGTCGCGTTGCCATTGGGAAGCACCACAATCATCGGCTCGATCGATTTGTCAGCAATGAGATTGTCGAGGATCACGTGCGTCTTCCCCTGCCGGGTCCATTCCTCCCGCTCGTTCCCTCCGATGCCGTGAAGCAGGTACAAGACGGGGTACTTCTTCGCACTGGAATACCCGGCCGGAGTGTACACCTGCATCCAGCGTGTGACCCCGACGGTTTTGGAATCGTAATCAACCCTCTCCAGTTTGCCGTGGGGAATTCCTTCCCGTGTCGCGTCGAATCCCTCGGGTGGATCTGGGAAAACGGGTTTGTCGTCCGGACCCAGGGTGATGGGACCGCCGAATCCCCTCCGACCACCACGGCCTCGCTGTTGACCCGAAGCAGCGGCAACCTCCGGCGCACTAGCGTCGCGTTTCACAACAATTTCCTCCTTCGCAAACGTATTTTGAAGGCCGATCGGCGAGTCAAACTCGGTTTTCGATGTGCCGGTGGCAATGGCCGCAAAACCGGAAACCGGCAGCGCCAGGATGGCGATGAACAAGATCGACAATTTCATAGTCTCGTCGTTGGCTGGCTCCTAACAGTCGCAAAGCGCAACTGCGTGTCAATTCCGAAACAATGAAACACTTGCTGGCTTCCTGGCATGGACCCGCGCAAGGCACTCCCGGACCGAGGGAATCCACCACCGGATTTTGATGGGGCGAAGTGGATCAAGCTTCCGGAGTTCCAGCGAGATTCGCATCTCGAGCCACAACCAAGGCGGCGTCGCTTTTCCGACGCCATGCCTTGGAAACCATCCCTACTGCGTCAGAAGCTTGAAGAACCGCACGCTCGTCGCATCCGCCGGCCGAACGGGTTCGATCTGCATCATGCGCACACCGGCCGCCGTGTAGTGACGGATTGCAGGAACCGTCGGATCCTGACCGGCTTCCTTGAACTCAAGCTCGGTCCACTCCTGAAGGTCGTCGGACCCAAGGACGCTGTAGGTGTGGCCCCGGATCGCCATGAACTCGAGAACGGGTGTTTCACCGTTCATGCGCGACACGTCCAATCGAAACCCGTCCTCGCTGTCGAACGCGTAGGTACCAGCCAGATATTCCTGCTGATTGTTCAAGCCATCCTGGTCCGCGTCGTCTCCCGGGTTCACCTGGGTGATGTCCTGATTGATCATTCGTTCCCAGGCATCGGGCAGTCCGTCGCCGTCCAGATCCTCGCCCAGGGTGAGGTTCAGGCGGGTTCGTTCCCCGGGCTGGCCCATCCTCGAGAGGTCACCCACCATTTCGATCGGCAGGTAGGTCACCTCGCCGATTCGCACGCGAATTACGAAGGGAACCGTGGGCCGCAGAGCCGTGGCTTTGTACGGATCAGCGGTGATACCGGCATCCATGGGCACGGCCAGCCGGTAATCCACACCCGGTTCCAGAGCGGGCACAACCTCTGTCTTCACTGCCGTGCTGCTTGATGTTTCGAGAATAATCTCGGTACCGGGCACGTTGATCGGTGCTCCGAATTCGTTTCGCACCGCTCCGTAGAAAAGGTGATGCGGTGCCGGCGGATACGCCCGGATCAGCAGCGGCAGCAGGAGACAAACCGGCAGAAGCACCGCGCCGAGACCCAAACGCCGGTTTGCCTGGGACCTGATAGAGCACCCTGTGGTTTTCATGAGATGAGCAGACAGGTCAATTGCCCGAGTACGAATACGTCACGAAATGGAGTTTTACGTCCTTCACATTGTTGATGAACCGATCCAATCCCTCACGGGTATTGTTCAACAAGGTATATCCGGGAATCACAATCTTCCATTTGCTGTTCCAGACCGAACGCCCGATGAGCCGGGTATTGCTGAACTCGGACCGTGCCAGGCCATCATCGGCGTAAATCCCGGTATTGAACGCATCCGCCGATGCCACCGGACGGAAGGGTTGATGTTTCCGGGTGCTGAACAACTGTTCACTGAGGGAATCACTCTCCTGCCAGAGCTGTTTGGTGGAAAAGCTCGAGGCACCGATGTTGAACGGCAGCGGGACGGTGACGTCGTCCACATTCCACGACCGAATGGTGCTGGTATCGCCCAGGGGCGGGCTGCGCATCGAATCCACACCCACCGGGATCAGGTAAACGTAGGGAGTTGCAAACAAAGCGTTGGAATCCAGGAAGGAAACCCCGGGAGACGTCGGCGAGGTGCCACCTGCGCCACTGACCGCGGAGGCGTTGGCCGCCGGGTTGTCCATGCCCTTGTATCCCTCAAACGCAATGCCGGCGCTGAAGATCTTGGTGGCAAAGGACGCCGAGCTATACCCGTGGTCGCCCGCCGCCGCCGGACGGCCGAAGAGGTTGTAACCATTGGCAATGGTGGTGCTGAACTCCAGGACGATTCCCGGCACCGGCAACCCGGTTCCATCCTCGACCTGCAGGCAGTACCGCTCCACATCGGCATCGTCCAGAATGTTCGCCATGCGTCCCCGATGAAGCACATCCGTCCAGTTCGCATCCCCTTCGACGCCGGGAAGGATCCTGAAGTTCTCCGTCCGCAACGAAACGGTCGTGGAATACGAATCGGAATTGTTGAACCCGAGACGACTCTTGAGAACCGACCAGTCGGCGTGCATCTCCGCCAATACACTCGAAAGTCCCGGATCCCCCGTGTCGCTGCCGGCAAACTGCGGTTCGCCATCCACCATGACTCCAAGGGCGCGGGAATTGATGATGCGACTGACAAAGGCGCGGCCGGCAGGCGTGTTGAGCAGGCCGGTTTCGTAATCGTAAGCCTGAGCCGCCATGAAACTGTATTGGGCGGCCAGATCAAACAGGGCCTTGTAGCGGTCCAGTTTTTCGCTGCGGAACACACGGAATGCGGCATCCCGCGTCCGGAATCCCTGCACGATCGCGGCGGATCGTTCGCGCGCAACCAGACGCTCGAGTTGAAGGCGGTCGCCTTCAGCCAGCAAAGCGCGGTAGTTGCGCCAGGCATCATCCAGCAACCGCATCTTTTCGTTGATCGGCGGAAGCATGCCTTTGACGGTCTCCACACCGGCGGCAATACCCAGGACACTCTCCTTCAATTCACTGTCCCATTCCTTCGGAGCAATTTTGTAAAACTCGTCGGCTGCAATACTAATCTCAGTCCCGGTTTCCAGAACCACCACCGCGGCGTTTGAAGCAATGAGAATGGAGTCGATAACGGCGCCACTAATCCCGGCGCCTGCTTTCAGGGCGGCTCGCGCGACCGATGCAAGATCGCCACCCGCTGCCAAACCAGCAATGATGCTTTTGGGAATGCCCTCGAGAATAGCCCCCGATATCGATTCCGCTGCAGATTTCGCGGTTTCCAAAATGATCCCGAGCGTCTCAACCGTCCCCTGGGCAGCTTTTAGAATTGCTTGAGCCTGGAGATGCCCCGCCTGAATCCCACGAACATCGTTGTGGTTTCGAATCTGAGTCTTCAACAGAAGAAGCGTTTTGTCAAAAAACTGCTTTTCGGCTTCGGCATCCCTCACCGCCTGCAGGAGGTTCTGATGCGCCATGATGGTTTCGGAGGCCGCCTGCTGGATTCTTCCCGGAGAGGCGCGTCGTCCGACCCACGTGGTGGGTTTACTGAATCCATGAGCGCCAATGTTAAACTCGATATAATGGTTGGTTGTGTAGGCGGACGTATTAAAACTGTCGACCAGGGTATCAACCGCCGTCGTGGGAAGGTCGAGGATGTTTGTCCACCACAGGGACGGCATATCCTGGACATCCACCCTGTGCGTCCGATTAAACTGCCCGGCACTCACCATACCGGCGAATTCACGTTCCACCGTTTCCACATACATGTAGTGCAGAAGATCCGGCCCCACATAACCCTGTTTGTAGGTCTTACCCGGCCCAACGTCGTCGGGATACGGCGTGCCATACAGCGAGATCAGCGCGTTTGTGAAGGAGAGTTCCTGATCGAGAACACTGCCCTGGAAGTCATTGAGTGAATCCTGTTCGGATCGCATCGAACTCGTCACATCCTTGGCTTCATCAAACGCAATCAGGGCATTCTGCAGCGTCGCCTTGGCCCGGTTAAAGATCTGTTCAAAATGGGTCTCCGCAGCCGATGACACCACTCTCCCCGGAGACAGGTCGAAGGCCACGCTGGTCTCCGGCAGACCCAAGGGCGTCAGCCCCGCTTCGGCATTGTCCAGATCCGTCTGCAACGATTCCACAATCGCCGGCAGCTGCTGCAATTCCGGCACGGTCGTCCTGTCCACCTTTTGAATGCCCTCGTGGCTCGGATCCGGATCGATGGCGGGAAGAATCGCGTTGCCCACGATCCAGTTGAAATACCCGCCCTGGCCGGTCCGGGATGCCCAATGGTCAATGCCCCAGTACCGAGTGCGTTTGGGGCTCGATCGCGTCGCGGCAAAATGATTCCATCCGTTGCCCTTGCCCGATTTGTATTCCTGACGCCAGGTGAGATCAAACGCCTGCCGGCCCACCCGGGTCACCGCCACCGCAGCGGACGCAAATTTACGTTCATCCTGGTAATCCACCGACACCGGCTGCCCCAGAACCGTCACGGCCTCAATGCGCGGCACCCAGTCAAAATTCGCGTTCATCAACAAGGAATAATACCCCTTCAATGCAGTCAGATAATGACCATACGCATCGCCGTGTCCCTGGGGATACAGGTGCGCCGCGTCGGCTGGCCCGATCACGCCGTCACGATCCTGATCGATGATGTCGTAATTCAGTGCGTAGATGATTTCGCCCGAGTTGATGCCCCGCGTGTAATTCCACACCAAACGGTTGTACACAGGGGCGATTTCGGTGCCCGGCTGCAGGAACTCGTCGCGTCCCCGCAACAGCGCCAGTTCCTCCTCCAACAACGTGGCGGTCTGCCCCTTGAACGCAAACAGGGCCGTTGCAATATCTCCGTAGGTTTGATCCCTGGTTCCGATCCCGATGGTCGGGTTGGCCGCATCGGCAAACGCTTCGTTGCCGTGCATCATGTAGAGGTCGTTGAGATACCCGGCAGCCAGCAGCAAGGCGTCGTTGGCCGGACCGAAGTTGATCCCTGAATCAATGCTCAACGCCTTGCCCCGTCGGAGCACGGTCTCGTAGATCTCGATCAGCCCGAACTGATTGATCGAATCGAGATTCAACGCGACAGCGCCCTCCGATCGTTTACCCGCCTGGGTCAGAATGCTGCCGTCCGTATTGACGGTGTTGTTGAACAGGTTCGAGACCCGTTGATTAAACGGATTAATCCCGGCCAGCACCCGTTTGATCCAGCCTTCGGCAAGCTGCGGCTTCGTGAACGCCGACCACTGTCCATACAGGGGATGGTTCGGGTTGGCGGGCCGGTATCGCATCGTGACGTAGTTGTCGATCAACACCTGAATGCCTGGCGTCCCACCCAGGGTGTACCGGGGAACATCCCGGTTCGTGGATACCAGCGACTGCCAACCGGTCATGTCGGTGGAAATCGGCACCGGGAACCCGTCCACCGGAGGCGCAATCCTCCAGTCGTATTCGTATTCGTCCGTGCGCGCCCCAAGGTCAGCCGTATGCTGTATGGTGAGCAATTCGTTCAACGGGTTGGGCGATGGCAACACCTTGAGCTCGCCCAGATGCAGCGGGCCGGTGACCCGGATGACATGCAGCGAGACCGGATCTCCGGCAGGAGTAAAGGCCTGTCCGTTTCCGGCGATCAGGGTGAGGAATCCCGAGCCCGGACCTGCCGCGCTGAGAGCATACGAATCGACAGCCGAATCCGAATCGGTGATCGCCACCAGATTGGTCACTCCGAACTGCGCGGTGAGCGCCGGATCGGGAATGTAGGTGCCGGGAACCGCGAGATCCTCCCGGAAGGTTTCCACGGTGGCCGTCAGGCCATCCATCGCCTGATCCCACTTGGTTTTATCCGGATCCCCCGTTGGACAAAGCGCCTTGACCGTGGCCAGATCGGATGCGCCCAGAACATTGAGCATGACGTATTTCTGACCAAACAATTCATCCCGGAACTCACCCCGAAAAACGAGGTGCCCGTTGGAACCCCGGTTGGGATCAAAGAACAGCCGCTGCGCCAGATGCGGCGGCAGGTTCGGAAAATAGTTGAGCCCCTGATAAAAATCCGTCCGAATCCCCGCCGGCACGCGGTTCAGCCCGTTGTGGGTGACATCGTACGATTTTTCCCGGGTGGGATCATGCAGCAGGACGCTGGGGGTTTTGGTGTTGAAATTCGTGCCAATCGACTGTTGGTAAAGCACCTTCAGACTGGTCTGGCCACGCACCGCCGGTAGTCCCGCTGTGGGAAGCAGCAGGGTCTGACCCGGCGCAAGCGCCGGAGCGGTGGCCGGCCAGGTGGGCCGGTAAACGATGTCAAGCGAGGGGGTCGTCTTGGCGGCCGGATCACCGACAGCGGCTCCGGACGCGTCGTGGGGGCGCAGGTATGGAACGATGGAATCGACCGGTGGCGGAACGGCAAACCCGGGCCAGTCAAAGCCGGCCTGGGTTTTGTAATAAAACCGCATCGTAAAACTGTTCGTCGGTGCCGGCGAATGCGCCAGATAGGGGGGCCGGTTGGTATAGCTCACGTTCGCACCCGCAAACGAGTTGGTGCTCGTAATGACCAGCGGTCCCTGAGCCAACACGGTCCCGTTCGTGCTGATGCCGAAGGTAATCTGGTTGGTCACCGAACTGCCATCCCCCGGGTCGGTGACGCGCAGCGCCACGGTATTGGTCCCTTCCAACAAGGGTGTTCCAGTCACCAACAGACCATTGATCAGGAGACCGGACGGCAACGGGTCGATGTTGGCCATCACCAGCGTCTGCGGCTGACGGGAGACATGCACCTGAAGGGAAAACGGCTGATTCACTACGGCGGTTGCATTGGTGAGCGGACGGAACGTATCCGTTCCCGCGTCATAAGTTCCGGCTTCCAGCTGCGGCACACCCGAGTGCAATCCCCGGTAGATCCAGAACCCGTCCTTGCGGTCGCGGTAGGTGAACCGTTGATAATGCGCAAGGTGCGCGTTCGCCGGCAGCGTGTCCCGGGCAGGGTCCCAGTTGGGCGGAAGATCGCCGGAATTCCCGGCGGTTTCGGAGTTGTAATTGACCAGGGGACCACCAGGGATTCGTTCCACAGGCGGAGGCAGGAGCGGCAGCGGCATCGGTGCCTGGAGCAGCTTGCCCGCTTCACTGATGTAATCGAACAGAATGCCTTCCGAGGGTTTCTCGCGCAGCACCTTGAAGGCGGTCACGGACGGGCGGCCATCCGCACCGGTATGATCCAGCAAAACAAACGGCTCCGAGGAATAGCCCGCACCCGAGGTGATGTTTAAGTCATCGCGCAACGCATACGCCTGTCCCCCGAGCATGAGGGCATGCTCCTCGTTCGGGTTGTAGCCGGGCAATCCCGGATTATTCTGGGCGTAAATGCTTCCCTTGGCCTCCAGGCTGCCGAGGCCGCCGCTGCCCGCGTTGCTGGCCAGCACGATCTCCCGAGGATGGGTCGGCCATTGGATGGTGTACTGGCCAATGACCGAGGGCCAATAGATGTTGAGAAACCCCTTGTTCAGATCCGTCGGGGCCCGCCGGAACCACCAGACCTCCAGCGTATTGGTTCCGGGAATCGCGTTCACCGGGATGATGGCACCCAGATTCGCGGCGGTGAACCCGCTCACAAACGGGTCCTTATAGGCCCCAGGATGATAGGAATTCCCCTTATTCGGCAGAATGTGACCGGCCCAATAACTCCCGGTGGCACCCAGCTCTTGATTCGGGGCCAGAATGCGGTCACCCACATTCACAGTCTGACTGACCACACGGGGCGCCGCCGTCACCGAATTCGTCCAGTTAAACTGGTTGTTGGCGGCATCCCAGCTGCTCAGGTTCGCAGCCACGGAATTCCCGAGCAGCGCCGGGGTCTTCAAGTTGCGGTCCAGCCAGGAAAAGACGCGCTGGAAAGCAACGTTTTCGCCCGCTGTAAACCGAAGCAAGGTACGGTGCGCCGGCTGACTGACATCGAGAAACGTGTAGAACTCAAACCGTTCCGTCAACTTGGCCCGCGGACGGTCCAGGGGATCCTGGTATTCGATCAGGGGCACATTCTCGTTGGGCAGCGGTACCGCGGTGAGTCGGGCTTCACTTTCGGTGGCCACTTCCGGGCGAACATAATGACTGTACCGGGCAACATCCTTCGGCCAGACTTGTTGATAGCGCACCAGGCGTGCCGGCCAGCGAATGCCCTGAATGCCCTCCCGCATCCAGTGAATCATCACGTCGCTTTGAGTCACCGTCTCCCGCGTCGCATAGAAGGTCACCTGATTCTTCCCCGGAATGGGTTGTTGGAAGGTGAAAGTCGGGCCGCTCCGAAGAATCGCCTCCGGATAAAGCGCACTGTCGTCCCGGCCATCCGCGTACGCATTGAGCCGATCCCCAAGGTCGGTAATGATGTCGGTCGGGTTGGCCTGCTTGATCACATCGACGATTTCAAACCCAAGATGTTGTTTGGTCTGATCCGGACGTGTGTCTCCCAGGAACTCGACGAACACCCGGCCTTCGGCGTTGTACGCGAGGATTTTATTCTGAGAATTCTCGAACCAGAGCGTGCGCAATTCCTGCAGCAGGTTGGTCTGCGCCGTGATGAACGATTGCCCGATCGCCACATACGGACTGGCGACCTTCGCAGGAAAGTTATTGTTGTAAACCACGTTGACCGCGCTGATGCCGGTCGGCACATCCACCTGTTTACCCAGATTCCGAAACACGCCTTCGGTCCAGTACATCTGATGCGGCGGTTTCACAGAACCGCCCGAGGCTATGTATCGCACCGTGTACAGCTTGAAATAATTCGGACCATCGACCACATACGAATTGGGTTTGGCGGCATAGTCCGCAGGCTGACTGCCTCCCGTGTGCACTTCCGGCACCGCCTTTCTCCAGGTGATGTCAATGGGGCCCGGTTGAATCACAAACACGGCTCTGGCGTGCGGGCTCCAGTAATAGGAGGCCCCGGCGTGGTTGTTGCTCGAATACGGTTCGGGCAACCAGTAATCCGCCGGGAGCACATTGGCCAGAACCGCACCATTGGCATCCACCGAAGGCACGGGGATGATCGCACCCAGCTTGAAAGAAACGGGACGGTTGTGGAACGGAGCGCCGACCTGCGCGGATCGCAACACCAACGCAACCGTGTTGTTGTTGATGGCGACCGGCAAACCGGTCGCCGTGGCGTTGGCCGAAAAGCTGAGGGCCGTGTTGTACGCCCCCGGGTTGGAGCGTCGCACCACCCCTCCAAAAGAAACAATTCCCTCGAACTGCCCCAGCGTGGGCTGGTTGAGGCTTGTGCCGCCGCCGCCCACCGGGATGCGTCCATCCGACCCGACCGGATTCCCAACGGTGCTGGAGAGCGGCACCCCGGCGGTGGACGAATAATTGTAAGGCGTGGAATTCTGCAGAATCTCAACGAAATTCTGAGCGAACACCGCCGACATCTGGAAACCAACCAGCAGTCCCACCCAGACCAGTCCCCAGATTTTCGAATACCCCGGTCGTGTCCACACCATGGATCGAACGTTCCGAACCGGGTTCCGGGAAGAATCAGCAACGGCAACCCGCAATCCCAAACACCCCTCAATTCGACGGCCCTGTGGAGTGCGGCGGCAGAGCGCAGCGGCGACGCCGCTTTGGATCAGCTCACACCCAACCCTCCAGAACCAATGCAAACACCGGACTGTTAAGAGGAGTTGCTCACTTCGCTCCGCCCTTGCGCTCGAAAACGATGCCGTTTTTTCGCTGGCTTCGGCGCGTCTTCCAGACTGGAAGCGCAGCCGTTCCCAAAGACCGGACTGTGAGGTTCGCATGGCTGTTCGTGGCGGGGATTCCGGGCATTGCAGTGACATGGCGCGGAGGGGGTTCGAATTAGCGGGTTGAGTTCAGCGCGACCGCCTCGGACGCGTTGGCGTCGATCACGGGAACCGGTTGCCGCACGGCCGCCAACTGGGCCACCAGGCGCTTCAACTCGGCGACATCCCGTTCGAGCCCCTCCACCCGGGAGGCCTTCTTTTCGAGCTCCGCAACGCGTGCTTCACTTTTCCTCAACGCTTCCACCTGCTTTGCCAGCTCCTGCGTGGCCGACACGTTCAACATGGCGATCGCGTCATAATCCACCACGCGGAAATCCTTCACCTCACGGCCAAAAACAAACACCCTGTCTCCTTCTCCCTTGTAGTCAGTGCGAAAACCATTCGCCGAGACCTCGAGCACCTCGTGCATGCTCTGCTTGTTCTCACCCGAAATAAGCCGCACGCGCTCTCCCTTCTTCAGATCCGTTGCCAGGGTAACCCACCCGTGCTCAACCGGAGCCGCCTTGTAAATATCGGGAACCGCCTCCGTCTCCTTTCGCACGGCCTGCGGGAATACTTTTTCCACCTGCTGCGCGATGACCTTTTTATGGGGGTCATTGCCCCTGCCGATGGCATCCTTGTAGCGGTAGTCAGTCACCTCAATGGCGCGCAGCGTGGTCAGATCCGTCGCGGCGTCCGATCTGGCTTCGATGTTCTTGATCCGTTCATCCGAAGCAACCACAAAAAAGTCTCCCGTCCACACGCCGTGGGAGGCATAAATCGAAATCTGATGCGGACCATGAGCCACTACCCCTCCATGCGTGCCAATATTCAGGTAGGCACCTACCAGGCCGTTGATCACGGGCCCTCCGTTGACCACCAGTTGTGCCAGGCCTGCATTTCCACCCCCGATGGAAACACCGCCGCTAATCGTTGAGTTCCCGTTGACCCAGGTGCTGCCATAAAATGTCGAATTGTTGTCGGGCCCGATATACAGCGGAGTGGCCGCTCCCCCTGCGGATTGAAAATAAATTCCTCCGCCCGGATAGGTGCGAATGGCTACATTTCCGCCGTCTCCATACAACCCGCTCGCGATTCCAGCTCCGACCTGAACCGCACCTGAAAAACGCCCGATTCCGGCCACGTCCAGCCTGTCCAACGGGCTGCCGGTTCCAATCCCCACGTTGCCTCCCGTATCCTGAAGGACCACCGTCCCGGAGGGGTGCGCCGAACGCCAGTAAATGTCTCCCCTCGCTCCGTAATGAAGATGGCTGGATGGCCCACCCAGTCCGGCCGGCGTGAAGACCGCCGTGTTGTTCCCGCCGGAATTGCTGTGGGATACCACCGTCAAATAGGCATCCGGTCCCGGGGTTCCGATGCCGACCCGGCCATTGCCCTTGATGCGCATCGTCTCGGTCATGGCCCCGCTGGACCCATAACCGAAGGCAACATCATCAGAAGCGGCAATGGTGTGGATCTGAAGCAGACCTCCCTGAACTCCAAAGCCGTAGTGGGCACCCGACTGCCCATAAAGACTGATCTTATCCCCCACAGTGTTGGCGAAGGTTAGTGGGAACCCGGGAGTGGAAGTTCCGATGCCAACGGTCCCCCCGGTGTCCTGAAGGATCACACGCCCACTCGGGTGCGCCGAACGCCAGTAGATATCGCCCGTAGCGCCAAAGTGGATGACGCTGGGCACAGTCCCCCCGTTGATTCCACCAGCCGAAAACGTGGCAGATTCCACACCGGTCGACCCCGAGGAACGAAGGTACAACGCCGAGTTGTTGATACTCAACACACCATTGGCAGCCGTCAGCGCCGGAGCGCCGTCCGATCCAGCCAGAGCCGAGGCCGTCCGGGAATGAAACGCGTAGGGCGAGGTGACCAACCGCAGACGCGGCGTGATGTTCAGCGGCGAAGTCCCCACCGTCACCGTCAGGTCCAGAAACCGGTCCGACGCCGTCGGCGAAGCGAACACCGAATGCAGAGCCGGCCGCGGTTCGCTGGCGTTCGCGGAGCCTTCGCCCAGGAGCACACTGAACACACCCTTGTCGACCGTGACCGTCTGGCGTTCGGCCCAGACCAGGTTCCCGCCGGTCTGAGCGTCGTAAATCCGGAACACCACGTCGTAATTGATCGGATTGGTCGGGGCCAGCCCCGCTCCATTCGCATCCGCCAGAAACCCCTGATACGTCAGGAAATCGGGCGGGTTAAAGTCGGCTGCCCGCGCTGCAGGACCAGCGGCGACCAGGGCCAGAGCCAGCAGCGCTGCCTTGAGAACGCGACGCGCGGAAGCGCCGACCGTGGGAATCATCGGGGGAGTGTTCATGGTATCAATGGAACGATTGGGAACGATAGGGTTCATGCTGGGGCGATGCGGTAAAAGGTTTATTGGGTCGTCAAAGCGCCGACGCTGTTGATCCGGTGGAGTAAAAAATATCCCTGGGTGTCAAAACTTCGGGTTTCGGTCCCCTTGGCCCCGAACGTCACGGTTTCGCTGTAAACCCCGGAAAAGGTTTCTCCGCTGCCGGTGATGCTCGCGAAATCCGAAGCCGGCGGCGTGAAATCGAGCTTCATCACCCGGGTGACCGTGAACGACTCGAAACCCGAAGCCAGGGTCTGGGTGAACGTGGCGTTCAGGTTGTCGTGGTCCGGGTGGTAGGTGTGCAGAAAGGGATTCGAGGCGTGTTCATCATGGGCCAGTCGAACGGTGGCCGTCAGGTTCGTGCCGTCCCTCATTTCCCCGTCGAACTTCCAAACCATGTTCGTGGGTGTGAAGGGCAGATGCACCGCACTGATGCGCCGCGCCGATTCAAGCCGATTGGGGTCCAGCAATGCCTCGCTGGTGGCGTTCACCAGATTGGTGGCCGGGCTGAAGCCGTAATAAACGCGTTGAAGCAGGTAGGAGTTGGTATTGTCCGTGTGAAGGATGAGCCGCAACGGAAAACTCCGGACCACCGGCCCCATGTTGGTATCCACCCCGCTGACCACGTAGGCGTTGTTCGTGCCCAGAACGGGCACGCCATTCGGCCCTTTCTGAAAGCTTTTTAAATAGGACCTTACCTGGGACACATCGGCGGATCCGATCCACAGCCCCGCATTGGAAGCCACCTGCGCCGTGACCGGCATGTCGCGCTCGGACAACGAAAACGAATCGGTAAAACGAAGGATTCCGCCGTACACTTCGCCGGGAGCAGCGGTCATGAGGGATCGGTTTAATCCAATGACCACCTCCACCTCCGAGCCTGGCTTGCCGGCGGGCGCGAGAGCGAACGTATTGGTCTGCGTATTTTCCACCAGGGTCGTAAACCCATGGGTCAGGTTCGTTGTGTTGAGGTCGCCCCGAAGCAACAGGGCCGGCGTTCCAGCCACGACAGCCTGCCCCGCAGGTGCGGCTTCGGACGCGAGCAAACGCATCGACACCGTGAGATTCGAGGTCGTGAGGTTGCGCAGACGGAACCGGGACTGACTGAGCCGATCCCGAAACTGAATCCCCGCGGAGTTACCCTGATCGATTTCGAAGGGGCCGAAATACCGGTTGAACGTGCTGCCAGACCGCATCCAGAACGCCTCACCGCGTCGAACGGCATAAGTGCGCGGCGTCAGCAGGCGGGCGGGATTCGAGGCGCTCAGATCCCCGCCCAGATAATAGTAGATTTCCGCGGCCAACTGGAGGCTTGGAGCCGGGGTGAGGAAGTTTTCAAACATTGGCGGCGCGCCCGAGGGTGTCGGGAACCCCAGAAGATTCAGACCGGTGCTGGACCAGAGAAATTGAAAAGGAACGGCTTTGCCCTTGAGGTTCCAGCGATACGTCGGCGTGTTCGCTGACACACGAACCAGATAGGCCGCGTTGCCAACCACCTGCCGCAGCGCCGAACTGGGTCCCAGGGTGCGCACCCAACTGACCCATTGACTGCCCGTGCTGGTCGGCAGTTGCGGGGACACCACAAATTGAGCGGTCGCGGGAGCCGGTTGCCACATCCAGATCTCCTGGATGGGATTGGCCTGATCGGCCCCCACAAGGACGTCCAGCGTCTCGTGGCTCGCATCCACATGCAGATACACCGCGTTCCACCCCGCCTTGAGATCGAGAGACTGCGTGATCCATTGGGCCTGCGCAGGCAGCACGAACGCACACACGGCCATCCATCTGAGGAGAAAAATTGGTCTCATACACATTTATGAAAATTCGCGCAAAAAACAGCCCCACCATGAGCGATGAAAACTCACCGCAACGCAGATGAATCCGGCCTTTTCCCCTTCGAGCCAGGCAAGAAAGAAGAGCATTGAATACCGACCACGATTTAAACGCGAAAGCCCATAAAAAGGGGACCTTACGAAATGAACGCAGAGGCACCTTCCCAAAAAAACGACAAACGATCAAGCCGTATTCCTCCAAATGTGAGTTTTGCATTGCCCCCCGATCCGGGCCTCATCAGACTCCGGAATGCCGAAAGAAATCCGTTCGTCCATCGTGGTCGTCGGAAGTCTCAACGCGGATCACGTCACCCGGGTCGACCAGCTTCCTCGTCCCGGGCAGACCGTCACCGGCCGGGAACACCGGGTGTTCTGCGGAGGCAAGGGAGCCAACCAGGCGTTCGCCTCGGCAAAACTCAACGGTCACGTGCGCATGATCGGGTGCGTGGGCACCGACCAGGCAGGCCGAACGCTGACATCGAATCTGGCTTCTGCGGGGGTCAGCATCAACGAGATCATGGCGACGGAATCCGCGGGAACCGGAATGGCCTACATCACCATCAACGAGGCCGGCCAGAACCAGATTGTCATTCTGCCAGGGGCCAATGCCCTGCTCGTTCCCGAAATGCTGGAGCCATTCGCGACAACCCTGGAAACAGCCCGGATCGTCCTGCTCCAACTTGAAATCCCCATGGCAACGGTCGAAGCGGTGGCCCGGAGGGCAAGAAAGGCCGGGGCCCTCGTCATTCTGGACCCCGCTCCAGTACAACCGCTGAGCGCTGCACTGCTCCGTAGTGTCGATTATCTGACTCCAAACCTGGGAGAACTGGCCGCCCTGACCGGCCAACCCGTCAATGAGGGCATTCCCATCGCCGAAGCCGCCGGAATGGCTGCTCCCCTCGCAGCCCAACACGGAATCCAGATCATCGTCAAAATGGGGGACCAGGGTGCCCTTTGTGTCAGACCCGATCGACAGCACCACCACTGGCCCGCGTTTCCCGTGGAAACGGTCGATACCACGGGCGCAGGGGACACCTTCAACGGCGCATTCGCCGTGGCTCTCGCAGAGGGCATGCCCGATCAACAGGCCGGTTTCTTTGCCTGCGCCGCCGCCGCCTGTTCCGTCACCCGCCTCGGTGCCCAGGCGGGCATGCCTTCCCGATCGGAAGTCGATGCCCTTATTCGTTCATCCAACCCGTCGCATCAATCCGCCGGAACTCCCCTTTGACATCGTCTCCTTCGTAGAACGAAAACCATCCCCGCAACCTCCGGGAGGCACCCGGCGGACAATCCGGAAATTTCGGATCCGAGTGCAAACAGGGCACCGGCGCATTGGCCCACGGCCTGTCGCACGGTGTCCAGGCGATGATCACCCAACGCCGCCCGTCGGGGGATCGACAGGCAACGTAGGGGTTGTGCAGAACCTTGTTCTCGTTTGAAAGTTGATTGAATTCCGGGGCCCCCTTCAACATCACGCAATTCTGCACCCGCAGATCGGTCAATGTCTCATCCGTTCCGTTTTGCAGCTCAAGCTCCATTCGCACCGAGTCGGCCCGCGGAACGACCTTCGCCGCAAACCGAATCCCGTTGGGAAGGGTTCGTTCCACACTCAAACTCCCGTTCGACAGACGAGTCCATTCGATCGGTGCCAGCGTGATGCCCTGCCTGGTCCAAATGGTGTCAATATGCGTGTGTGCCAGATAGGTCAGCCCCAGATTCGACCAGATGGCCTCCGGCACATCGAGAACCAGGTAACTGTCCGGATCCCACGGTGTAAACACACTCACCTTCGTCTCGCGTTGGGGACGCACCGCGCCATCCAGAAATCCAATCCGCGGATGCCGCCCCCCGGGATAAGGCAGAACCACCAACGGATCCCCTGCCCGCCAGGCGGGCCGTTTCCCCGCCGATATTCCCAAACGCTCCAATGCATTCGAAACTTCGCTCTCCCTCAGGCCGGTCGCCGCAGCCACTTCCTCCGTGGTGAACCGATGATACGCCACCATGTTCTCAAGCCAGTACCGCAGCTCCGCTTCCCCGGATGGTTTGCGACTGTTCAACGGTTCGGCCGGCCCGCCCCAGACCGACACCACACACAGCAGACAAACAACCGCTCGGATGGCGGAAACCTGGTGTTTGCAGGCCCGGGTGCCGATCAGCCCGGCAATCGCCCGGGCACGAGCGCAAAATCGCATCGATCGCCCCCGGGGTCCGTTTCGCAACCTCTCAACGTTCATCATGTTTCTTTCGTCTTCCCTTCAACCGGCACCTGTCCGGACCTCACGGAAACCTCGTCAGTCCGAAGGAACTCCCCGGCCGCACGGTCCGCAAAACGCAGACCGTGATCGGTCAACCGAAAC
Organism: Verrucomicrobiota bacterium; assembly: GCA_021733945.1. Lineage (GTDB taxonomy): Bacteria > Verrucomicrobiota > Verrucomicrobiia > Limisphaerales > SIBE01 > JAIPJX01. Next base: position 30,261 of record JAIPJX010000050.1, read on the forward strand.
CCCGTCCCATTCAACACACCCATTCCCTCCGCCACCAATCGCGCCATATCATCACCCCATCCCGCCTGGAGATCGAATCCTGTCGCCCTTTGAAATTCGGCAAACGGCCATCCCGCGTTCATTCGCAAACCAAACGCGGCGATCTCACCGGCCCGGGCCACGGGCGAAAGCCGATCCAGGGTGCGCATCACCGGGCGACCGGCTTCCAGAGCATCACAATACAACTGAGTATTCGAATGGTTCTGGATACGTTCGCCGTTCAGAAAACCGCAGGCGCTCGGGCCAACACCCACGAAGGTTCCACCCCTCCAGTAATTGATGTTGTGCAGACAGGCGCGACCGGGCCATTCGCGGTCGCCCCCGACCGACGCCCCGCCTCGGGCAAAATTAGCCACTTCATACTGCTCGAAACCGGCGCCAACCGCCCCTGCCACCAACTCCTCGTACATCGCACATGCCAGATCTTCGTCCTCGGCAACCTCCCCCGCCTGCAACTGGGCATACAACGGCGTATCCTCCTCGTAGATGACTTCGTAGGAGGACAAATGCTCACTCTGAAGTGCGAACGCCTCTGCCAGGGTACTCTTCCAGACATCCAAGGACTGCCCGGGAATCGCGAACATCAGGTCGAGGTTCACATTGTCAAACCCTGCCTCCCGGAGTGTATCAAAGGACCGAAACACCATGTCCCGCGAATGCACCCGTCCCAGACGCTCAAGCAGGGTTTCGTCCAGCGACTGAACTCCCATCGAAATTCGGTTGACCCCAAAGGACCGAAGCAACCGCGCCTTGTCGAGCGACACGGTCGCCGGATTACATTCCACAGTCCACTCGGGCGCTCCCAGCAGACCGATCTCTTCCATCGCTTCCAGGAGACGACGCCATTGCTTGAGGTTCAACAACGAGGGCGTGCCTCCTCCAAAAAAAACGGTGCGCGGCGTCCCCATCCCGGCATGCTGACGCATTTCAAGGATCAGCGATTCCACGAAACGATTCACCAACTCCCCGCGGGGCGCATGCGAATAGAAGGCGCAATACTCGCACTTCTGCGCACAGAACGGCACATGAACATAGAGACTCGGCACGGAATCGGTGTGGACAACCATTACCCGCGCAGTCTAGCGCGACTCTCTGCGAACCACAATCGATATTCGGGACCCTGCCCCTGGCCCCGGCACCTGTCTGTCGCAGCGCGACAGACACCACCCTGTTCGGCAG
>JAIPJX010000051.1 GCA_021733945.1 Verrucomicrobiota bacterium
GTCTGCCTCGCAGCGCGAGGTACACCACTCGTGGGGATGCTCCGGTCTTTGCCAGGTTCGCGACAGCGTCGTGGAGTGCGGCAGGCCTCTGCCGCTTTTGGATTTGGCGACGCGGTGGGAAGTGGCAGAGGGCTGCCGCAGTCCAAGATCTGGCGAAGGGTTGATGATCCCCTAAATGAATCTGCGCGGGTGGAGTGGGTGGACTGGGTGGAGTCGGCCGCGCAGCGACCGACAGTGCCTCGCAGCGCGAGGCACACTACCTCATGAACGAATGGTAGTGGGGTGCCCCATGCTCAGGCACGCGTTCGGCGGGTATAGAACCGGGATGCGTTTCCTCCGAAGATCTTTTTCCTGGCTTCGGGGGAGAACGATTTGAAATGGTCCCGGACCAGTCCCACCACTTGCTCGTAGCTGGCGGACAGGAGGCAGACGGGCCAGTCCGACCCGAGCATGAGCCTGTCTTCGCCGAAGGTTTCCGTGACCACATCCAGATACGGCGTGAATTGGTTTATGTTCCAGTTTTTCCACTCAGCCTCGGTCACGAGTCCGGAGACCTTGCAGGAAACGTTCGGGCATTCGCCCAAAGTTCTGATTTGTTTTGCCCAGGGCTCGAGGGTGCCCTGGGCGATGGGAGGTTTAGCAATGTGATCGAGTACAAACGGCTGGTCCGGCAACCGGCGTGCGACCTCGATGGCAGCGGGCAGTTGGTTTGGGAAGATGAGGATGTCGTAGGTTAACCCGAAATTCTTCAGCAGACCCAGCCCGCGCAGGAAATCGGGTTGGAGCATGAACCGGGGATCCGGTTCGTCCTGGACGACATGACGCACGCCGACGAATTTGGGATCGGCACAAAAATGTTCCAGATCGTTTGCGACCGAGGGCGACCGCAGGTCGAGCCATCCGACGACCGCGCGGATGCGTTCATCGGTCCGGGCGAGTTCAAGCAGCCATCGGGTTTCTTCCAGGGTTTGCCTCGCCTGCACGGCAATGGAACCGTCGAACTGAACTCTGGCCTGTTCCCGGGCCAGGTCTTCGGGGAGGAAATCCCGTTTCAGGACGGCCATGGTGTCGGCGATCCATCCGTATTCGCGGGGGTCGTATTTCCAGAAATGCTGATGAGAGTCGAGTGTCATGCCCGCATTCAAGGGGCTGTGCCCCGGGCTGTCGAGTCGAAGTGTGTGGCGGTGGTGTCCGGGATTTCAGGCACCGGGGCGCGACGAGGCTGGGGCGCGGCGGGAGGAGTCCATTTTGAAACGTTCGGTGGCGATGGTGCGGAGTTCCTGCCGGAGCCGGTCCCTGGCCGACAGGTAGAAGAAGAGATTGTTTGCCATTCCGATCAGGAACCAGGTGATAACGGCGAAATTCTCCGGTTGCGCGGACTGGCCTATATTGATGGCGACGGTGGCTGTCATGAGTGCGAAAAACAGGAGCCAGGGCAGGACCATGACCCGAAACACGGCACCGCGTGCGGCTCGATGGGAATGGCGCGCGTTCAGACCGAGCCACATGCCGACCCAGGCCAGAGTGAAGATATCCGCGACGAACATCAGGATCACTGCAAGGCAGGTGAGAGTCCATTCTCCGGAAGTGTCCAGGATGCGATCCTTGATGCCCGCCAGGAACATCACGAAATCGACTCCCAACACGAGGATCACCGGCCATCCAAATTGCCGGTTCAGAGCGAGGAGTTGTCCTCGAATGATTTGATCGACGGACAGGGGGGTGGAAAGAACCAGCTCGATGGAACCGGATTTGCGTTCCTCGCAGAGCGTCCGGCAGGCCTCGCTGGCGACCCACATTTTGAGCACGGTGTGGAGCATGAGGGCGATCGGCACAAAAGAGGCCGAATCGGTCATGTCGTCCGGGAACTTGAGGTAGAGCCAGAACCAGAAGCAACCGGCCAACCCGAGAGTCGCCAGCACATAGGCTGGTCTGAGTCGGTTCCGGCCCGCGATCCAAAAGAACGGATTGATGTCCAGAAGACTTCTGCGGAAACGGGCGCGGATGCCTGCGCTGCCAAACTGATACTGCTTCCATCTTTCACGCCACCGGGTTTGTGTGCGGGTGGAGGGTTTGTCCTGCCAGGTATAGCGCACACAGATGCAGGCCAGGATCAGGAAGGTCCAGCCAAAGAAATGAGTCAAGCTCACCGAAATCCAGAAGCTGGTGGGGCTTGCTTTGAACGGATTGGCGAAGACTGCCGAAAACGAGTAACCGCTGCTGGCGGTGAGGTAGGCTGTGTTGAGTTGGAACGGTGTCTGCCGCAGTGCATCGATATACCCGATGAGCGGTGGTCCGACGGTGACGCCGAGGATCAGACAAAGGGTGGCGAGGATCGCCTTGCGTTCTTGGAGGCTGATGGATGAGCAGAAAAGGCCGGCACAGAGCGAAAAAAACAGGGTATTCGTCAAAACGAGTACCATGCGCCAGAACTCGTCGTGGGTGAGGCCTCCGAGGATGAGAGGGATGGCGAGAACCGGGACGATGGCCATGAGTCGGTAGAATGCCCCGAGCGAGGTGGCAGCGAGTTTTCCAAGGACCACGTCGTATCCCTTGAGGTCCGTGAGAAAAAGCAGTCCAAGGGTGCCTTCCCGTTTTTCCTCGCTCAGGCAATCGGCGGTCACATGGACCCCAGCGATCAGGGTGTAAATGTAGGCAAAGGTGGCCAGACTGCCGAAGAGTACGACCGGCAGCTGCGAGCTCGGGTTGTTGTCTCCAAAGGCCAGCCAGATCCAGATGTAAAGGCCGATCGCGACCGATGCCGCCGTGAAACGGGTCCAATAGGTCGCTCTCCGGCGCGAGGCCACTCTGAGTTCACGTTCCACGACCGGTAGAAATCTCATTCGGCCCAACCTTCCCGGATTTGGATCCCTCCTGCAAGTCAGACCAGGCGTTATTTGCAGGGTCGGGCAATCTCCGGGGTCGACACTTCAGGCTGGATCCCGTATCTGTGTGCCATGGCAAAGAGTTCCGGGTCAAGTGACCGATTGGCAAACCGTATTCTGTGGGGTTTGGCAATTGGGTTGGTGGCGGGCGTGGTGGTGCGTCTGATTGGAGCATCGAGTCCACAGGTGCTTGCGGCGGCCGGGTGGCTTTCGGAGAAGGTGTTCGATCCGTTTGGTCAGATCTTTCTCCGTCTCCTGTTCTTCGTGGTGATTCCACTGGTGTTCGGATCGTTGGCGCTTGGGGTGGTGCAGTTGGGACGCCTTGATAAACTGGGACCGCTGGCCGGGCGGACTTTTCTGATCTTCTTTTTCAACATGGCCGTGGGGGTGATCCTGGGTTTGACCATGATGAACATGCTCAAACCGGGTGTAAAACTGGATGCGGGCAAAAAGGACGCAATCATGGCTGAGCAAAGTTTCGGCGAACGCGCCGAGGCGCTCAAAACGACCGCGGCGGAGCGTCCGAAATTCAACCTCGAATACATGGTCAACATGATGATGCCGCGCAACCTGCTGAAGTCGGTGGTGGAATTCCAGGTTCTGCCGTTGATCCTGTTTGCACTTCTGGTGGGGGCGGCGGGCACCCAGCTTCGCGAGACCCAACGGCTTCAGTTGCAGGGTGGGTTGGAAATACTCACGGAACTGATGACGCGGATCGTGCATTTCGCGCTGCTGCTGGCGCCCTTTGCGGTGCCGGCCCTGATTTTTAGTGTGGTGATCACGTTCGGTTTCGAGTTCCTGAAATCGCTGGCTGTTTTTGTGACCGGAGTGCTTGTGGTCATGGCGATTCATCTCTTTGGCACCATGTCGCTTCTTGTGAAAGTATTTGCCCGACGTTCTCCCAGGCAGTTCTTCGGGGCGATCCGAACGATTCTGGTGACGGCGTTTTCGACGAGTTCCAGCAGTGCAACCCTGCCCACGAGCATCCAGGTGAGCCGGGAACAGCTCGGGGTGTCGGCCAGCACAGCGGGTTTTGTGCTTCCGATGGGAGCCACGATGAACATGAGCGGCACGGCTTTGTATGAGGGGTGTGTGGTGTTGTTTATCGCCCAGGTGTACGGTGTTGATCTGAGTATGGCGCAGCAGGTCGTGCTGTTGTTGTTTTCGGTGCTGAGTGCCGTTGCGGTCGCCGGCATTCCCGGGGGATCCCTGCCGTTGATCGTCGGGTTGCTGGTGAATTTTGGGATTCCCGCCGAGGGGATCGCCCTGATCCTGGGAACCGACCGGATTCTCGACATGGCGCGCACGGTTCTGAATGTGGGTGCGGACGTGGTGACCGCCTGCATTGTGGACGAGCAATTGAAGCTGAAGAATGGAGTCGCCGATCTGGCGGGCGGATTGGATGACCAGTTGCCGGTTTGAGACGTAGCGAAAGTAAAGTTTGCCCTCTCTGGCGTGGTGTTGCGGGTTCATTTTCATGAACCCGGGATCGTTCCTGGAGTTGGGGGATGAAGTCCCGCAGAGACGCGGAGACGCAGAGAAAAAGGGAAGGTCGATCCAATGGGAGTTTGAGTTCGTCGCGATAGCGTCGTGGACTGCGGCAGTCCAAGATGTGGCGATTGTGTGATACCCCCTGAATGAAGCTTGCTGGGTGGACTGGGTGGAGTGAGTCGGGCTGTGATTGGGGGAGTTAAGGGAGATTGGCTTTTTCCCGTTGCTGCTGGGCGAACTCCTCTTCCGGAGACAGGACCATGTGATGGCGCCCGTGCACGGCGAAGTAGATGAGCCCCGCCACAAACCAGAGGGCGCACCCGTAAACGCCGACCCGGTATTCCTCGTTCAGGAACAGGAACACGAGCGTGACCAGGGCGATCACGGCTGCCACCACGGCCCCGGCATTTCCAAGCGGGCTTCGATAGGGCCGTTTGATATAACCATGTTTCAGGCGCAGGATCAGGAAGGCCACCATCTGCATGATGTACGCAATCACCGCCCCGAACACGGCCATGTTGAGAAGGACGGCGCCGACCGGCACGTTGCCAAAGATTGCTTTTCCGTATTGGATGATCAACGCGATGATGTATCCCAGCACGGCGCCGACGATCAGGGCCACGTGCGGGGTCTTGCGTTTGCCGTGCGTGTAGGACATCCAGCGGGGGAAGTAACCGGCCCGACTCAGGCTGTAGATGTTGCGGCCGTAGGCGAAAATGATGGCATGGAAACTGGCCACCAGACCGGCCACCGCGATGAGCGCCAGCAACGAGGCACCCACCCCATCTCCGAAGATGGTCTTGAACGCGAGGAACAGCGGGTCGCTTGATTTTCCAACTTCAGCTGCACCGGGTGCGATGCCGGCATTGAGAAATAGTGTCAGGAAGGAGGCAATGATCAGTGTGAGAATGCCATACAGAATGCCCTTCGGCATGTCCCGCTGCGGATCGTGGGATTCTTCGGCTGCCAGCGGCAGTTGTTCGATGGCCAGATAAAACCAGATCGCAAAGGGCAGAGCCGCGGCTATCCCGGCAACTCCCCTGGGAAGCCAGCGTGAATGGCCCGGGTCGGGTGCGATGTCCAGTGCCAGTTCCAGAGAGAAGTGCGGCAGGGCACCGATCCAGAAAACCGCCAGAATGCCCAGGGCCAGGAAGGTGATGAAGACGGTGAACTTGAACGTGACTTCAACTCCGTGAATGTTCAGGCCCACAAAGGCGGCATAAAAGATCAGCCACCAGGCCGGTGCCGGGATCTCGAGTCCGGTCAGGTCCCGGCACACCGATCCCATGTAACCGCCGATGCCGACCACGATGACCGCGGGCGTGAGGACGTATTCCATGTTTTCCGCCAGACCGGTGATGAATCCGCCCCACGGTCCCATGGCCGTGCGCCCGAAGGAATACGCGCCGCCTGTGTGCGGGAGGGCGGGGGACATTTCGGCGATGCAATAACACAGGCACACATACATGACCGAGATGATGACCGTGGCGACCAGCAGCCCACCGAATCCGCCCGAGGTAAGCCCGAAATTCCAGCCGAAGAAATCCCCCGAGATGACGGCCCCGACCCCGAGCGCCCAGAGCGACCACACACCGGCGTAGCGTTTGAGTCCGCGCTTCTCGAAATAGGCCTTGTCCTGGATTTCGTAGGAGACGCTGGCGGGTGGTTTGTTGTTGCTCATGGGGGGGGTGCCTCAATGTCCGTCATCCGGGTTTGCATCGATCAGCGACGCGGCTTCGCGGCGCAGAAGTTCTGTCAGCATCCAGTTGTCCGCCAATCCCTCATTGAAGTCGGTGCGCAGTCTTTCCTGCATCTGCCGGGCGTGGAGGGTGAGCTCGGCCAAAGACTGTCTGGCTGTTTCGGCATCGCCGTTGTGGTGCGCCAGCATTGCGGCGAGCCCGTGGATCAGCGCCGGCGTCCAACCGGAATCGGTGCAAGGCCGTTGCCTCGCCTCCTGCAAAGTCGTTGAGCAGAGCGAAAAGTCGCCCGTTCGATAATCCGCGAGCGCTCTGAGTGCGAACAGGTTTGCGCCGATGACGGAACCTCGAAAGGATTCTGCCATGGCACCCACAGCATTTCGTGATTGATGGAAGACGTCGGCCATGCCGGGGAGAGCGTTTGCGCCCGGGAGGAAGGTGCTGAAGGGGAGGGCCGCCAGCCTGAATGCAAGCTCGGACGAACTGGTGGAGCGATGATACTGTTCGAGGAATCTCGGGGTCAAAGCTTCGAAGGCGACTGAGTCGCCCGCCAGAGTCAGGGCCATTGCGGCGCGCCACCAGGCGGCACCGTTGGAGACGTCCGACCAAACCGCCGTAACCAGGTGGTTCGTGATCGCCGGCCAATTCTCCTGAGGAATCAGGGGATCGATCCTGGTCGCCTTGCGAGCGAGGGATTCCAGGGTTTGTTGGCGATTCTGGGGCGACGTTCGAGCCGTTTTCCAGATCCTGACAGTTCCCAGTTCGCCGCCCGTGGCAATGGTTTTACCGTCGCCGCTCACATCGAGGCACAATACATCCCACTGGCCTGGATCGAAGAACAGAAGTTCTTCGCCCAATTCGATGTCCCAAACCCGGAGCGTGTCGTCTCCACCACCGGTAAAAAGCCGTCGGCTGTCCGGACTGAACACCAGCGAGTGCACATTCTCCGAGTGTCGTCTGAGTCGTCGAGGTGCCGTGTTCAGGTTCAGATCCCAAAGCAGGACGTCGTTGGTCTCCTCCACCGCGACGGCGACGTATTTGCCATCGGGGCTGTAAGCCGGTCGGCTGAGCCTTGACTTGATCGATCCATGCAGTGTTTTCCACGGTCGTCCGGTGGCTGCATCCAGGACGACCACTTCGCCGGTTCCCCCGAAATCCGAAACGGCAATCCGGGTTCCATCCGGGGAAAAAGCCATGCCTCCGACTCCCGAGGTCCAGGAATCCGGACGGTCGATGACCCGGGTTTCCTGACCGGTTTGCCCGTTCCAGAAGTGAATCCGGCCTTCGCCGTCCGCCGCGGCCAGTTGCTGGCCGTCCGGAGTGTAGGCGAGGTGATAGACTCCATTCGTGGTTCCCGCCAGATTGTGGAGAAACCGCCCCGTTTCCGCGTCCCAAAGTTTGATCTCGGCCTGGGTGCCAGGGGCAAGAGTGACCATTTGTTTCCCGTCCGGGCGGTAGGCCGCTTGTTGTACCACGTTCGTATGCCCGGTCAGGGTGAATAATTTCTCGCCGGTCGCCACATCCCAGACGATGGGGGGAGCAGCGGGATCGCGGCAGGTTGAAATCAAACGTTTGGCGTCCGGGCTGAAAGTCACCGAGGAGATCTTGTTGTACCCGGGGAGATGGTCTAGAACGAGTGGGTTTGGTTCCGGGTCGGGCGACCAGAGACGGATGGTGCCGTCGTCACTCGTTGTTACGAGTTGACGACCGTTCGGACCAAGGCGGATCGAGCGGATGTTTGCGCTGTGTCCATCCAGCGTTCCCAGAAGGCGCCCGGTTGAAACATCGGCAACCATGAGACGGCTTCTCGAATCCCCGGATACAATGCGCCCATTGTCCCCTGTAAATCCGAATGCCGTCACGTCGGCGGAGTGATCGCGAAACTCGCGTGTGACGTTGCCAGTGGTTGTATCGCAGATTTGAAGAAGAGCCCAGGAGTCGCAGCCGACGATCCCGTTTCCGCTCGGAGTGAAGTCCAGTGCGTTGAGGTTGGCGAGGTCGGTCGGGATGTCGAGGATCCTCCTGCCCGAAGCAACATCCCAGAGAGTCATGCTCACGAGTTTTCTCCGGAAGACACTCGGAACCATTCCTGATGTGGCCAACCGTCTGCCGTCCGGGCTGAAGGCAGCCCGGAGGCGGACGTCGGTTTGTGCGGAGTTGGTGAATTCCCGGGGGAAGGGCGATTCCGCAAGGGTCGCGTGAACACGACGGTTGGTTAAATCCAGGATGCGAAAGGTCTGGTTGGTCATCACCAACGCCAGGAGAGCCGATGGACACGCTCGAATCGTAATCGGCGTGACCCCGTTCACCCATTCGATTGGGTTCCCGGTCCGCGCGTCGCGGAGGCAGAGATTGGTTCCGCCCGGGGTCACGATCATGCTTCCATCGGCACTGAATTCGGCGATCGCCCTGAAACCTGTCGAGGCTGTTTCCTGGTCGATGGTCCACAGGTGTTGTCCGCTTGCGGCGTCCCAGAGCTGGAACATGCCGTTGCCTTGGGTGGACAGGATCCGGGTTCCGTCCGGGCTGAACACCGCCGCCTGCAACTGATCCAGGCCTTCCGCCAGCACACGGCTCTGATCGGCCTGGAACTTAAGCTTACCCCACTCCCAGTTTCGCAGCTCAGGCGGGCAGGCATCCAGGGCTTCATTCGCCCGGCCTCCGTTCCCTTCATTCAGGAAGAAACTTGCCTTGAGCAGGCTGGCACCATAGAAGTCGCGGAGCGCCTTGGTTTTTAGATTCTCGGCTTCCGTTGCGTTTTCCACCGCCGTCCGCCTTGCGGCTGTCGCCATGAAGAAGCAGGCCAACGCCACCAGAGCGACCGCGCCCATGCCGCGCATCAGCCACTTCATTCGCACGGCGGCACGCTGCTGCTCCTCCACCCGTAACCGTTGTTGTTCTGCCAGCGCGCGCGCCTGTTGCAATTCGCGCTGCCGGGCCGCCTCGCGTTCCTGTTCCTCGCGCCCGGCTTCGGTTCGACTGTGTTCGAGGTAGGCCATTGCCCGGTCGAACCTGCCGCCGTATTGGTCGGCCCAGGCGGCGTTCGGACGGGTCTCCTGGCGCCAGGCCAAAGCGATGCCCAGTTCCGGATCGCGATACAGTCCGGCCTTGCCCACTTCGTGCAGCGCGGCGCTCTCAGTCAGGCGATGATAAATCCCGACCGATTGGGCTTCTTCCTCGACCCATCCCCGGAGCCGGACCCAGACGCGCATCAGGCTCTCGTGCGAAATATCGATGACCGTGGAATCCACGAGCGGGACCCCGGCCGGAGGCATGAGAAAGGTCACTCCGGGGGCGCGATACGCCTCGATCACGGCTTCGGCGACGTGGGCTTCGACGCCGGCGATGCGGACCAATTCGTTCAGCCGGGTGGGTCGCCGGATGCCGCGCCCATCGGAGCCACGCTCGGTGAGTGCCTGGAAAATCCGGGCGGCGGCGGTCCGATGGGCATCGGAAGGGAGCGCCGCGAACACTTCGTCCGCATGCCGGGACAGGGCCTGATGCATGCCGCCGGTGGCCTCATAATGTTCGAGATCAAGGGGGCGGTCTGATTGTTCCGGGAGGGGCGGATTCTCCGGAGCGCTGGTTTTCCACAAATCCCACGTCCGCATCAACGCGTGCTGAAGCACGGGCAACTGGTCCTGATTGTCCTCGACGTCATTGAGCAGGCGGAACAGCAGCCTGGGGGCGATCGAGGCGCCGCACACGCGGATGGGGCCTTCGATGGCCTGCTGAATCTGGTCCCGCGTCATCCGCGGGATGAGGAATTCACCCTCGTTGACCGCTTCGGCCAGGCCCAGGAACTGCGAGCACTCACCCAGGAAATCCGAGCGCATCGTCAGCACCACGTAGATTCTCAGTTCGGGTTGTTGGGTGGCGTGCAGGAGCAGGTTGACGAACTGAACCGATTCCTCCTGGCAGGCGGCACTTGCGTGGTTGAACCGGAAGAGTTCCTCGAACTGATCAACGACGAGGAGCAATCGGGAATCCTCGGAGGTCTGGGACTGCCGGAGGGCCTCGACCAGACCGTTGCGGCTGCGGGTGAGGGTGGCCTGGAGATGAAACTGCGCGTCCTCGGCATCCGGGTCGTAGAGGCCCGCCTCGCACAGCGCATCGGCCAGTTGAGCCAGGGGGCTTCCCCCCGGGCGCATGACGGCGATTTCCCAGTTGCTGCCGGCCTGGCTCATGCCGCCACCCTGAATTGCCGGGAGCAGGCCCGCACGAACCAGTGAGGATTTGCCGCTGCCGGAGGTGCCGACGACGGCGGCCAGACGATTCTCGCGCAGTCGGCGCAGCAGATCTTCGATCTGTTCCTGCCGGCCGAAGAACAGGTAGTCCTCGGTGGACTGAAAACAGCGCAGCCCGGGAAATGGATTGCTCAGGTCGGGGTTGGCGGTTGTGCTCATGGCAATGCAGTGCGGGCGGACTTGATGCGGTCAACGAACGGGTGGAGCGCTGCGGGATCGAGCTGGCTTTGTGCGAAGAGTACGTCGGCGAGATGGGTTTTGAAGCGCTTCTTCTGGAAATCGCCGCCGGGTGTTGCATACACCGCCTTCACCGAGAACGGAGAGGTGCGGCCGAACCCGGGCGCCTTGAGCAGGTCGCGGAGTTTGGTCTCCACCCAGGAACGGCGGACTTTGCCGAAAAACACCAGCGCGGCATCGCATGCGCACAGGACCTCGCGATGGAACCGGCCCGCCTCCTCCTCGTCCGCACCATGGTCCGGCAGGGACACCTCGATCCCCTGATCGAACAACCAGTCCTGAAGTTCGGCGGCGTCCTCCTCGTCGGCGGGATCCACGAGCAGGTAAAGATGCGGCGGATGATCCGCTGCTTCGGGCCTGGCCGGGAGCATCGGCGGCGGGGCGGGGCGCAGGCGCTGGAGGGCCAGTTGCTTGAGGGAACTGAGTGGGCCTTCGATCACCTCGGCGCCGACCTGAAATTCGCTGTCGGACCGCAGGCTCTGGATGAACCGCTCCTGGCGCTCCTCCCGGTGCTGCGGTTCGGGTGGGATCCAGATCAGGCGTCGCAGATCGTGCGTGCGGGAGTGGGCTGCCGCCCAACGGTTCTGCAGTTCGACCATGGACTCCTGGGCGCCCTCCGGGATGAGTCCATAACGGCCGCCGATCAGATGAATGGCCACATGGCATTGGTCCATGTACTCCTTCACGCAGGCTTCCAGTTCCTCGAGGTCGAGCGGGAGCACCGTTTCGGGAAGGACGCGATGGCCCATCTCGAGCAACTCGCGACGCAGACTGTCGCGGTCGGGCCTCAGGTCGGCGGTGGTTTCGGCAAGAAACACCGTGCGCTCCGAGGGGGGAGCCGAGCCCGGACCCGGCCGGCCTGGTTGGCAGGCCTTGAGCACCAGGCAGAGCTCCTGGGCAAGATCATAAATGCGTTCAAAAAAACGTTGCTTGGCTACCGCCCCGAAACTCTCGTCGAATTCGCGCACGCGACCCGTGACCGGATCGAGCTCGAAGAAATTGAAATCGGCCAGGCGCGCGAAGATGTCCGCCATCGGCGCGGGCATGTCGCGCATTTCGACCGGGGTTTTCACCACCTTAAACAGTCGGGACTTTTCGCCTGCCGCCAGCCCGCCCTGTTTTAGAGTGTGTTCATAAAATGCGGTCACTTCGCGGTGGCATCCCTCCGTCTTCAGGAACGGTGGCGAGAGGACCGAAACCATGGTTTTGACACCGGCCAATTCGTCGAAGAAGGTCTGGTCCACTGGCGGATCCCCGGGTGGCATGGGATACCGGCCGATCTTCACCGGCTCGCCCCAGAGCTGCTCCAGCCGGACTTCCAGGTGCCGCTGGAGCTGGGAAACCCAGCCCCGCTGATCGGTGGACAATGCCTGGTCGTCGATCTGGGCGCAGTTGATGAAAATGTCGCTCTCTTTGACGACGTTGACCGAGGCCAGGGCGGCGGGAGGCTCCATCACCGTTGTATCCTGGGAAGTGCCGTCCTCCGGGAGGGATCGCAAACCGTCTTCGAGATTCCGGAGCACGGCCCGGAGGTCGTTCAACAATTCCCGCGGCAACTGATACCGCCGTGTGGGATCCTTCTCGAGGCATCGATTCACCACCCGTTCGAAGTCAGGAGGTACCCGTGGATTGGACCGAGCCATGGATTCCGGAGTGGCATGCATCACCCCGTGCATGATGTCCACTGCCGTCTCTCCCTGGAAGGGAAGCTGGCGGGTGGTCATTTCATAGAGCACAACGCCCAGGCTGAAGAGGTCCGTGCGATGATCCACCGGCCTGCCCACGGCCTGTTCCGGGCTCATGTAGGCGGGGGTTCCCAGGATCTGCCCCGGCACGGTTTCATGCTGGGTCGGGGATTCGCTGTCGTCCTCGCTTTCGAAACCAAAACGTTTGGCCAGGCCGAAATCCAGGATCTTCACCTGCCCGCGTTCGGTCACGCTGATGTTGGTCGGCTTGAGGTCGCGATGCACGATCCCGCGGGCATAGGCGGCATCAAGGGCGTCCGCCATCTGGATGGCCATCTCCAGCACTTCCTTCATGTTGAGGGGCGCCTCCCGCAACCGGGCCCGCAGCGTTGGTCCCTCCAGATATTCCATGGCCAGGAAGGGTTGCTGCTCCTCCGTCTCACCCACGTCGTAGATGACGCATACGTTTGGATGGTTCAGCGCGGAGGCCGCTCGTGCTTCGGTGAGGAAACGTTGACGCCACCGGCGATCCTCCGCGCGGCCAACCGGGAGGAGTTTCAACGCGATGTTGCGCTGCAGCCTGGTGTCCTGCGCCAGCCAGACTTCACCCATGCCTCCTTCACCCAGCTTTCGGAGGACACGGTAATGGGCAATGTTCGTTTCGTTCATTTTCACCGGCTCGCACGCGGAAGGGTTGCCCGACGCTCCGGGCGCTGTGACCCGGGCGGATGCCAACCGATCGTGGTTTGGTTTTCCGCAGACAGAGCCGACTATAGGATCGCGACCTTGTGAGGCAAGGAAAAGGGGATGATGTCCCGCAGAGGCGCAGAGGCGCAGAGAAGACGAAACATTTCCTCTCTGCGTCACTGCGTCTCAGCGGGATCATTTTCATGAAGCCGGGATCGTTTGTTGGGTGGGGGGATGCGACCGTGGTTGATCAAGAGGTTTTCTCATGTCTGGAGTTCACGGCAGGTCCAGCCCGGGGCGCGGGCCGAACGTCCGCCGATTCTCAGGCATTTGTCCCGAGCCACCAGGGACGTTTGGGTTCGGATTGGAAACGTTCGACGGCACGGGTGCGGAAGTGCCGGTGGAGGTTCCTGCGGCTCAGGAATCCGAACAGGAAGTTCGTGGCCATGCCGGTGACAAACCAGAGGGTCAGGAAACTTTCGAAGGTGTTTGTGTCGATCCATCCCGCGAACCCGGCGGTCGTGAGGAAGGTGGCGATCAGCAGCCAGGGTACCAGAAGAATCTTGAAACCGGCGTTGCCGGCGGCCTGACGGGCCTGCCGCATGGTGAGGCCCGTCCACATGCCAACCCAGCCGAGGGCGGCCATGTCGGCGACCAGCATCAGGGAGCTTGTCCAAAAGAGCAGGTCGAGGTGGGTGGACTCGATCTGGATCGGCGATACGCTGTTCTGCAGAAAGAACCGGCCAAACCAGCAGAGGGACAGGACCATGAGCAGGGGGACGAGGAAATGCTGGCGCAACGCGAGCCATTGGCCCGTGAATATTTCGGAGGTGCGGATGGGGGTGGACAGGAGAAACTCCAGGGTTCCGTTCTCCCTGTCCTCGGCGAGGCGTTCGGTGGCTGCATGGGCGAACTGAACCTTGAGCGCGAGGTGAAGCGCAAAAGCGATCAGGAGAATTGTAGGAGTGGGTTCGATCGTGGCACGGAACACCCAGGCGATTCCGAGGGAAACCAGGAGGATGGCAAGCAGGAGCAACCAGGTGCCCATGGCACGGTATTGTTTGCGGGCGGCAAGCCAGTAGAACGGGTTTTTCTTCAGGAGCCGGGTGCGGTACGCCGATACGGAGCGAGTTCTTCTGGAGCCCTTTTTTTGCGCGGCATCGGCGGGGTCCGGCTTCTGTTTTGAACGCAGTTGTTTTTCCGGTTTGTCCTGCCAGGCGCGTGGAAGGATGGCACTGGCAAGAGCCAGAAAGGCCCAGCTCAATCCGTGGACGGCCAGGATCGAGGACCAGAAACTGGATGGAACGGTCGTGAGGGTGAGAGCCAGAGATTGCGAGTATGCCGGGGAAAAGAGGGAAAGCATGGCGGCTGTTTCCGGAGCCCGACTGGTACGCAGCCATTCGGCAAGACCCGGAATGGCGATGCCTGCGAAAAGGATCAACATTGAGGCGGCGTTTCCAGCCCGGTTGGCGTTCCTGAATATGGAGGAAATGAGGAGTCCTGCGGAGAGGGAGAAAAACAGCGTGTTGCCAAGGGAAAGGGCAGTTCTCCAGAATTGAGTGACCTGGACACCTCCCATGAGCAGTGGGATGGCCAGCATGGGGAGGGTCGCCATCAGGGCATAGGCCGAGGTGAGGGAGCTGGACATCAGTTTTCCAAGGACGATGTCGTAGGCTTTCAGGTCGGTGAGGAAAAGCAGGCCCAGAGTGCCATCCCGTTTCTCGCGGCTCAGGCAGTCGCAGGTCTGGCCGATGCCCGAGAAGAGGCAGTAGTAGAAGGCCAGCTGGGCGAGCATCATGAAGATTTGGGATCCGGGAGAGGTGCCAAGCCCGGCTCTGGCGGATGCAAACTCGGCAAATCCGAAGATGACGAGCCCCACGCCGGCCGCAAAAAGCCGGGTGCGGTAGGTCCTGGGTTGCCGCGCGGCGACGCGCAGTTCCCGTTCAACGATAGGCAACGCGTTCATCTGCGAGTGCCAAAGCCGCGGCGTGTTTCGGCGGTTGGGTCGGCTGTGGTTCGGTTGCCTCGAATCGTTCCGAAGCCACGGAACGGAACTGTTGCTCGAGTGCGTGTCTGGAGCGTTTCTGCAACAGGCAGCCCGCCAGGACGCCTGCGCCGAGCCAGGAGATGAGGAAGGCCAGGGTGAAGCGGTCTGCGGTCAGTGCCAAAGGCGATCCCCGCAATCCTCCGGATAAAATCAGGACCGATCCGTAAAGGATTCCCAGGGCGATCAGACCAAGCCAGGGAAGGGCCATGACTTTTGCCAGAGTAACCCCGAGGGCGCGGTTGGTGCTGCGGGCGAAGAGCCCCTCCCAGACACCCACCCAGCAGAGAGCGAAGGAATCGACCACCAGGAGTACCATGGAAATTCCGATCGCCAGACGGGGGAGGGATTGGGATTCCAGCCAGGAGACATTCCAGAATCCTTTTGCGGGCAGGATTTGATACATGACCAGGAGGTCAAAGGCGAACACCGCGACGATGGGGAGGAGGAACTGGCGGCGGAGCGCCAGGAAATGGGCTTCGAAGAATTCGCTTTGCGGCAGAGGGGTTGTGAGCAGCAGTTCCAGGGCACCGCTCCTGTGGTCGTCGGCGAACCGGGCGCAGGCCTCCACTCCGATCCAGACCTTCAGGATGGCATGGAGCAGGAGCACGGCAAGCACGCAGTGGTCGGCCTCCCACATGAAGGAACCGAGCTGGGAGCAGTCCCAGATCCAGAGGGACCCCATGCAGAACAGGAAAAACCATACGGTGGCCGGTTTGAGCCGGTTCCGCGAGTTGAACCAGAGCATGGGGTGATGGTTCAAAAGGCGGGTTCGAAACGAACGCCGGCGGGTGGGGGGGCCGAACAGGAAGGATTGCCAGAGCGCCTGCCAGTTGATGCGGCGGCTGCTTTTGGGTCTGTCCTGCCAGGTGCTTTGCTGGATCTGGCCTGCCAGGAACAAAAAGCCCCAGCTCACGAGGTGGGTGGACGCGACGGACCACCAAAAATAGGAGGGTGGAAAGGGGAGCGTATTGAAGCGCAGGCAAAGGAACGGGTAGATCGGGCTGAACAGGACCGCGGCACCCGCAGTGTCGAATTGGAAGTAGGAAGCGGCGAAGAGACTCACGAGGATGGGGCCCGCGATGGAAAGGAAAATCAGGAAGAATCCGCCGACAAAGGCCTTGCGTTCATGGCGGCAGATTGCCGAGAGCAGCAGGCCGGTTGTCAGCGAAAAGAACAGGGTGTTCCCGAGTGTGATCGCAGCCCGGAAATATTCGCTGCCGGTCACGCCGCCAAAGGTCAGGGCGATGGCCAGCACGGGGAGGATGGCCAGGAGCCCGTAGATGGCACCGAGGGAGTTGGCGGCGAGTTTGCCCAGAATCAGTTCGTGGCTTTTGAGATCGGTCAGAAAGAGGAGCCCGAGCGTGCCGTCCCGTTTTTCCTGACTGAGGCAGTCGGCCGTCAGGGCCAGCCCGGCGAAGAGGCAGTAAATGAAAGCCAGCGTCACCATGAGCAGGAACAGGGAGTGTCCCTGCCGGGACTGCGCCAGTTGATCGAGGGAAACGAGCCGCCAGGCGGTGACCCCCAGGCAGATCAGCGCGCTGATCAGCCGCAGCCGGTAGGTTCCGTTCCTCCGGGAGGCGATGCGCAGCTCGCGTTCGACAATCGGCAGGAACGTCATGAGCGGATTCGCGGTTTTTTATTCCGGTTGGAACGGGTCCCGCGTCCCCGCTTGATCCCAGCGGGCGGGACCGCGGGTTCAGGGCAACTGAACCACCGCTTTGATGACACCGGACTCGGGGTTCAGCCATTCTGGGAATTTTTCGATCAAGTGATCGAAATCGGCTGAATGGGTGATCCATGGGGCGGTGTTGATCCTGCCCTCTTCGATCAGCTGAATGATGCGCTTGAAATCAGGCGGCAGCGAATTGCGACTGGCCAGAAGGGTCATTTCGCGCCGGTGCATCAGCGGGTGGCCGAAGCTCACTTCGCTGGTGGTGATGCCCACGAATACCAGACGGCCGGTGAATCCGACGTAGTTCAGGGCGTTGGACATGGATTTGTTGCTGCCTGTGGCGTCGATCACCACGGTGGGAAGCACGCCATTGGTCCATTCCTTGAGCGTCTCCAGCTCCGATCCGTCACCCCGGATTTGCAGGGTGTCGCGGATGCCCATTTTCTCGCTGCAGAATTTGAGGCGCTTTTCGTTCAGGTCCATCACGATTGTCCGGGCACCGCTCAGTTTCGTGAACTCGATGACTGAAAGGCCGATTGGTCCTGCCCCGATCACGAGAACGTTCTCACCCGGTTGCGGGTTTCCGCGGTTCACCGCGTGGCATCCGATGCCGAGGGTTTCCACCAGAGCCAGTTGGTCGAGGGAAAGTTTTTTGGAGGGATGCAGTTTGCGGGCGGGAACGATAAAAAGAGGTCGCATGCCGCCGTCGGTGTGTACGCCCAGGACCTGAAGGTTTTCGCAGCAGTTGCCGTGGCCGGTCCGGCAGGGATGACAGGTCTGGCAGTTCATGTAGGGTTCCACGGAACAGCGGTCGCCGGTCTGGACATTTGAAACACCTTCGCCGGTTTCAATCACCTCCACGCCCAGTTCGTGTCCAGGGATCCGGGGATAACTGTAGAACGGCATTTTGCCGAGATAACCGCTGTAATCGGTGCCACAGATCCCGATCCGGTGCACCCGGACAAGGGCCTGGCCCGCACCGGGTTTGCCGGGCTCGTCAATTTCAATGGTGCGAAAATGCCCGGGTTTCTCCAATTGAATTGCTTTCATAGTTCGTAAAAGTCTGGTCCGACGATTCACTATTCCGCTGCAGGTTGCACGATTTTTTTCGATAGGCGTGGAGGGCGGCTTCGCGTGGACTACTGACTGGCGGGGGCGAGATGAGCTCACGCGAAGGCGCGAAGGCGCGAAGCGGGGTGGAGGGTGTCAATCCCGGGGCGGGGTGATGACCCAGACCCAGTCGGTCTCCTTGCGGAGTGGTCCCTGGTCATCGATTTCGTTCCAGCCAACCCCGTAAAGCGTGTATTGGCCGTCCGGCGTCGTTGTGTATTTGAGGGGAGCGCCCCCGACGGGATCCACTGGAAGGCGCGGGAAAAAATCGGGGACCAGAGCCTGGAGCGTCCCGGGCAGGGTGCCTGTGGCGAAGCGATGGCGTTCGATGGCGCAGGCGAGTTGCCCCAGTCCGACGGCGGTTTGCACGCGGGCAACGTCCACCGCCAGGTGGCGGAATCGGTTGGGCATGCGGGAGCCCGGCTCGTAGACGAGAGGCCCCGATTTGTGCCGTGCCTTGAGCATGACATCGGCCAGGTCCGGATGGATCTGACCGGTTTCAGGAGATGCGATGGGTTCCAGGTAACGGGTGTGGTACTGGGAGATCCGTATCGGGTTGAGGTAGGTCCAGCCGAGGGGATAAAACAAATAACGTTCCAGTCTGCGGTGCCCCAGGGCCGAGAGCGCGTTCGTGCGCATCCTGGGGATCATGTCGCGGAGGCCGGCCCAGCGCGACATATTCTCGATTGTAACCTGGCGTGCGGTCCTGTGGTAGTCTGTCACGAAATCGAATTCTGCCAGGGTGGATTGCAGGGCGGCGAGCTGGTTGGAAGAACACGCCCGGTGGTTGAAGCCTTCCCAAAGAACCTGAATGGCGTTCCCGGCCAGGGTCGTTCGGAGCTGTTGCGCTTCGAGGGTGGGTTCATCCTGGATCGTATTGACGAGCCGGAGGAGTACCTCAAGGTTCGCATGGGCCGGTTCGTATTGGTTCAGGGCGAGGTGCGCGCTGGCGCGTAGATGGAAGAGCTCGGAAAAGTTCTCGAGCACACGGTGTAGTTCGCCGGAATCGACCGGGGAATCTGGGTTTCCGTTCCGGGTGGCCGAGTCCGGCCGTTGGGCGGCCTGGGTCATGAGCTCGAGTTCCCCTTCGAATTTCGTGATTGCCGTTAGCACATGTTCGGCCGGGAGCGCGGGCCCGGTGGGTTGCGGAAAAACGATGCGGTTGGTGAAGTGCCTTTGCCAGGCGATGAGATCGGTTGGTTTCTGGAGGAACCAGGAACCAAGGCGGGCGTCGCGGTTGAGGAAAGACCAACGCTGCGTTCCTTCGATGTTCACCGCCATGAGTTGATCGGAGGAGAGGATCGGCGAGTTCCTGCGGGAAATGGGGCCGTGGGAAAGCGATGCGAACATCGGTGCGGCCGCGAAACTGGAGGCATCCAGCGTCCTGGGTTGGGTGGCGCTTCCGAGTTGGTAGGACTCGGGAGGCACGGATTCGGAAGTCAGGAAACGATTCCACTCGCGTTGCCCGCGGTAATGTTCCTCCAGGTAGAACAGGCGCACCGCTCCACACAGGCATGCAAAGCCCACGGCAAAACGAAGTGCGATGCGCCTGCGGTCCGCCCAGGTTCTGGGTGGTCTTTTCAGGAGGGTGCGATCGGTGACCGCGATTCGAAACCGCGAATGAAACCCGCGCCATGCCCAGAGACAAAGCCCAAGATGATGGAGAACCGTCAGTGACATGGCCAGAGAAAGGCCGATTGCGAACGACCACTCCGGATCGCTGAACAAGCGCCATACATCCATGATCGCGATCACAACGAAGAACACGATCCATGGCGGAACAACGACGAGTGCCAACGTTTGCCAGGGAGCCAGTCTGGGGCGATTGCTCCACAGCCCGATCCACATGCCCACCCAGGCGAGAGTGATCCAGTTGCTGAAAAGCAGGAATGCGGAGGAACCAAACAAGGACAGGAAAATCAGCAGGTCTGATCTCCGGAAATGATGGTTGCCGGCAGGATCGCCCTCAAGGATGCCGTGAACGCGGGTCCAAAGGTCAAGGCCCGGGCCGCTCTCGAATGTGGCCATTTCCAGGAAAACAACCAGCAGCATCCCGTGCATCAGGAGAAGGAAAATGGCCGGGGTCAGCAGATTGCGGGCGAGTGCCAGGGTGTTGCCGGCCAGGATTCGCTTGGGGGCAATCGGCGTTGCCAGAATGAGTTCAAGCCCGCCGGCCCGGCGGTCCATTGAGAACCGGTGGGGAGCCAGGGTTGCGATGCGGATCAGGAACAACACGTGCCCTGCGAAAACCGCCCAAAGCCAGGTGAACGTCAGAGCCGAGGTGGGGGATGGACGTCCGAAGTTGGCGGGAAACCGCCATCCGGTCCAGATGGCGGCACAGCAGAGGAGCAGGAGGAACAGGACAAAACCCGCGGGGCCGAACCGGCCACCGTGTGCGATCCAGTAATACGGGTTTAAATCCAGCCAACGGGTGCGGAGAGCGCGGCGTGCGGAGGCGGTGCCGGAGTGAAAACGACGCCAGAGCAGACGCCAGCCCATTGCCGATCCGGAGCCAGACCGGTCCTTCCAGGCATGGGGCAGGATCAGGCAGGTGATCGCCAGGCAGGAGAGGGACATGGCCACCATGATCGCGGAGGAAATCCGGAAGCTGTTCGAACGGAGGCGGAATCCGCTGTAGAAGCTTTCGTTCATGCAGGACAACGGGCTGAACCATCGGAGGATTTTCGCGGGGCCGGTGAGCCCGTAGTGCTGTTCGAGCAGGAGGGCCAACAGGAAAAGGCCGACGGCCAATAAAAACATCGCGGTCAGTGCGCCGGACGTGGCGCGAAGCGCGTTCCGGTTGACCGACGAGAGGAGCAACCCGATGGATGAAGATAAAACCAGGGTGTTGGTGAGTGTAAAAAACACGCGGATCAGATCCTGCAGCGTGACGCCGCCCATGAGCACGGGAACTGCCATGATGGGTAACATGGCCAACAGGCCGAACCAACAGTTGAGCGTCGCGCCAAGGAGTTTGCCGAGCGCAATGTCCGGCGCATTGAGGTCGGTGAGAAAAAGCAGGCCGAGTGTGTCCTCCCGTTTTTCGCCGCTGATGCAGTCGGCCGTGAGAACGGCGCCCGCGACGGAACAGTAGATGAATGCGATCCACGAAAACGTGGTGAACAGATCCATCCCGGAAGGCCCCCGGTTGCCCGGTGTGATCCAGAGGAGCCACGCAAAAATCATCAGGCTGACTCCGGCTGCGCCGAGTCGGGAGACGTAGGTGCTTCGCTGGCGGGCGGCCACCTGGAGTTCGCGGGTGCTGACGGGAAACAGTGGCATTGGCGGTTGATCCGATGCTCAGGCCGGGAACGGATGGCGGAGATTCATCGTCCGATTCTGAATCGAATCGGCGGTGGGTCGAGTCTCTTTTTTTCCGGGTCGTGTTCGTGGGTTCGATCCGGGGCATTGCCTGCGAGATCGTAGCCGGGCGCAAGTGGGATCAGACTCAGGGCGGTGGTGTCAAATGGGTTCTTCGGAACTTCGGCGAGGAAGTCCGGCATCAATTCCCGCAGTTCCCGGGGTAGCGCCCCGCCATTTGCCAGTCGGTAACGTTCCACGGCGACGGCAAGCCGCATGAGGCGCAGGCGAAGGGCATGATGCGCGGTCCGGCCCGCGGCGGATTCAAGTTTTGGAAGTGTAGACTGGGAAACGAGGCCCATCCAGCCGGCGCGTTGATCCCGGAGTTCGAGGGCGATTTGCATGGACCGTGCGTAGGCTTCCGGATAGGGAGCTGTTTCGGCGTGGATGAGGTCTCCGAGAATTCGCAGATAGTTGGCGGTTTCCCGGTCGGCCAGCCCGGTGAGGGCCCGAAGCTCCAGGACGGATCCCCATAGGAACTGTTCCGTCGACGAGGCGGTTGGGTTGAGCAGGGGCACGACGTGAGCGGGTTTGCGAAAAAACAGGTCCAACCCCATGCAGCGTTCGCCGGCGAGCGCGCGTTGAAGGGCGGGCCGACTGGCGGTTTCACATCGGGTGAGCCTGTCCTGAAGGATTCTCAGGTCCTTTTCCGGGAGCTCCGCCCGGGTGAGGAGTTCCTCCAGCAGCGGCAGACAGCCGTTGAGAAGAAGCATCCGGTTGAGTTGCGAGACCAGGCAGGGCTCCGGGGCGAGGGATTGGGCCAGTGTCAGGAGCGCCTGAAAAGATTCGAGCGCGTCGGCGGCCCGATGGTTGGCCAGGTGGATCCTGGATTCGCAGTGGAGGAAGTTCGCCAGGGCCATGATTCCGGCGAGGTGTGGCAGCTGGGTTTGGAGCCCGGCCCGGAAGTTCACGGGGTATCGGGCCGGAAGCATGGGGTCGATGGTCTTGATCCTCGAGACGCTCGGTTGATTGGTCTGGAGGTAGAGGTTCAGAAGCGGGCTCAGTGCCTGGTACTGCCGGTTTTGCAGGAGGTCCCCGGGCTCCCGAACCAGTCGGGCCAGTTGCCGCGAGATTGCAGCCGGTGGCACGAATAAATCGATGGCTTCGTTGATCATGAACGCGGCGTTCTTTTCGTTGGGTACCTGGGTATACCAGGTGTCCAGTTCCGTCAGTGTGACTGGAGAGCCCGACGTGCGGAGGTGTTGCATGCATGCGGCAACCAACCGATCCTGATGAAACCTGTGCCAGATGAAGACAAGGACACCCAGGGCCGTGATCACGAGAAGAACCTGCCGTGTCGTGACCAGGGAGGATTGTCTTTGCGTTTTCTGGTTCTGCACAGGCACGCCGGGTGCGCCGGGGCGCGTCCGAACGGGGTGCAGTGCCCCGGAGGTCGGAGCGGTTTGCAGGTCCCTGCGAACGGCTCTCGCGCCGAGCGTTCCCCAGAAGAGACAGTTGAGCAGGCTGAGTCCCAACCAGGTCGCGCCAAACAAGGAATCGTTGGTCTGTGCGGTGGCCTGGAAACTGACGAGGTTGAACGTGGCGGCGATCCAGACCGACAGGGCGAAGGGCAGCAGGACGACCAGAGCCAGGGCGGTCGCCGTGGCATGTGCCGCAGTGCGGCAACGCTGCGTCATCCAGAGGCTGACCCATCCGAGAGCCAGACATTCTGGAAAAAAGAGAATGCCCTGCACCCAAAACAACCAGTGGACAAAGCCGTGAAGGGCTGATTGTTCGTTCGTTTGGATCAGCCAATGGAGGTATCCCAGGAAAACGACGAGCCCCACCATCGGGGGGCGCATTTGCCGCCACAGTGCCTGCCATTGACCACGGACAATCGTGGTGCCACCGAGCGGTGTCGTGAGTAGAAGTTCCAGGGCTCCCGAGAGTCGGTCCTCGGTCAGGCGGCCGCACATCTGGGACGCCGCCAGGAGCTTGATCGACATCAGAGTGAAGAGAGTGGCGACGCCGGCCGTGACCACCGGATCGGCCCGTTGATTTCCTTTCCAGACCGTATAAACGAAAACTCCCGCGATCACGGCGAAAGCCGCGCGGTTTGTCGTGTTTCCACGGGAAGCGAGCCATGCAAACGGGTTCTGATCGAGATCCCGTGTTCGTGATGTGCGGTTGCGGTGGAGGCGATGGGAGGCTGATTGCGGGTGGAGGGGCGGCGGGATGGTTGCGGAAGCAGGTGCGTTCCCGGTTCGTCTGGGGGAGGTGCTGTGAAGCAATGTGCGCAGCACGATGGACGTGCGGAGAAGCAGTTGGGACGCCAGGGCGACCTGCGCGGACAGGGCAAGCCAGAAGAGGGGGAGACCCCAGAGGGTGGTTCGTTGGTAGAGGGGATCAAAGGCGGTCAGGTGCGGGGAGATGGGGCTTGGAAGTTGGAGCAATCGATCGGCAGTGGTCGATCCCAGCACGTCCGAAAAGATCCAACCGGCACCGAAGAGTCCTGCGGCCAGGGTGAGGACCGCGAGAGAGCTGGCGTTGGCCACGAACCGTTGGCGGGTGTGCCGGGTGGAAACATACAGGCCGATCGACAGGGAGAGGTAGAGCGTGACCATGAGGTGCAGGGCCACCCGTACGAATTCAAGGACGGATACGCCCCCGATCAGCAGGGAGATGGCCATGATGGGGAGGGTACCCAGCAGGCTGTAGGCGGCTCTCAGGGATGCGGCCAGGAGTTTGCCCAGAACGATGTCGTGCCCGCGCAGTTGGGTGAGGAAAAGAAGCCCCAGGGTGCCTTCCCGTCGTTCCGAACTGATCGAGTCCGAGGTCAACGAGGCACCTCCAAACAGGCAGCAGACAAAGGCGAGGTGCGTCAGGAATGTAAAAACCTGGCGGCCATCGACGAATCGGGTGCCAAATCGATCGGCGGCCCAGAAGGCCACGAGTGCGATCACGCAAACAACGAGAGCCGCGATCAGGCGCCAGAAGAAGGTTTTGGGGCTTCTGGCGGCGACCAGGAGTTCGCGTTCGGCTACTGGGAACATGGTGATGGGATAGGGTTACCCGAAAGAGCGATTCCGCACAATTGAAAGCTCGGGGAGCGCTGCCGTGAACTTACAGTTTTCAGGAATTGATTTCCTGAAGGGAAGCCCGATACTGAGGCCGGTTCAAGCAACGAAAGTCCGAAGGGCGTGATCCCGGAGGATTGTTTGATTGGATCCAAAACACTGTGTTCTGGCGAAAAAAAAACAAAGAAGAAAATCGGTACTATCTGTTACCGGGAATGGCACGTTCCAACCGGCGGCGGCATAGGCAGGTGGTTTGGTGGTCCATTGTGTTTGGCATCATCTTCTCGGCGCTGTTCGGTGCTTTTCTGTACTTCATCAATCGTCCCGGAGTTTAGTTTCTGAATCTAGAATCGAAATTTGCTGATTACAGCGTCCGTCTGCTTTCGTGGATTCGGGATGTCTCGAATGCTGTCGAGGGAAACGGCCTGAACGGGGCTGAAACTTCGAAGCCGGCCTTTGAGGCGATGGCTGTCGAGTTATTTGAACTGCAGTTGGAGGGCGTGGCGGTTTACCGGGCGTTTTGTCGGTCGAAAGGAATCCGCAGTGGGACGATCCGGGACTGGCGGGAGATTCCAGCACTGCCGACGGCCGCTTTTAAGGAGTATGAGGTGTCCAGCCTGGGAGACGATCGATGCGCGGTGTTTTACTCCAGTGGAACCACACGCCAGACTTCCAGTCGGCATTACCACAGTGCGGCATCCCTGGAGGTCTATGAGGCGTCCGCGGATGCGTGGTTCCGCAGGCGGGTTGCGGCTCGGATGGGGGGAGGGCGTTTTCCGGTGCTGAGTCTGACTCCCGGGGCGGAAGTGGCACCGAATTCCTCCCTGGTGCATATGTTCGAAATGGTGCGGCGGCGATTCGGCGATTCCGAATCCCAATTTGCCGGTCGTGTTGATTCCGAGGGTGCCTGGCATCTGGATGGAGCGCGCGCGGAGGGTGCCCTGGAGGCGATGCGGATGCGCGGTCGGCCGGGCATGGTAGTCGGGACTGCGTTTTCGTTTGTTCATTTGATCGATTGGTTGCGGGATCAGGGTCGGCGAACGGAGCTTCCCGCCGGAACCCTCGTGATGGAAACCGGAGGCTACAAGGGACGCTCCCGGATTCTGCCGAAAACGGAATTGCATGCCGGAATCGGGGAGTTTCTCGACGTTCCAGGGGAGCGGATTCTTTGTGAATATGGCATGAGTGAATTGAGTTCCCAGGCCTATCTGGAGCAGGGTGTGTTCGTGTTTCCGCCGTGGGCTCGGGCGACGGTGGTGTGCCCGGAAACCATGCGGGAGGTTGCGGTGGGAGAGCAGGGGTTGATCCGGATTGTCGATCTGGCAAATGCAAGATCCGTCATGGCCTTGCAGACGGAGGATCTGGCGGTGCGCCATGCGACAGGGTTCGAGTTGCTGGGGCGTGCGGTGGTTTCCGAACCGCGGGGGTGTTCGTTGATGTCGAGTTGACTTTCCCCGGAGGACCGGATCGATTACAAGTGGCCCTGACGATGGAATTGCCAAAATATTTTCTCGCCGACCTGCCGTCGGAAGCTGAGCTCACCCCGACCATTCTGGCCGATGCGTGTGAGACTTTGAAAAGGAACCGGGAGATCTACCTGCCGGAATGGAGCACGACCAAGTTGATCGCCGTGTTTGATCAGTTGGGACGCGATTGGCTGGACCCCGAGTATCCGTTTCGCAAGCTCGCACTGGAGCAGGGACCGACTGCGACGGGATTTTCCAGAGCCACATTGGAGCACGGGTTGAACAGCCTTTTTGAATCGCTGACGAGCAGGGCTCTGGAGCGATTGATTGTCCAGGATCTGGGGCATCTGGATCGGTTTGATGGATTCCAGGCGTCCGAGGTTGAACCGGGAAATGGGTCTCTTGGCCGGACCCGGGGGCCGGAGTTGATTGCCCAGATTTCAGCGGGGCTGATTCCGAATTCCACGGTGTTGACGATTCTGTTCGGAATGCTGACGCGATCGGCTCAAGTGGTGAAATGCGCCTCGGGTGCGGCTTTTCTGCCGCGTTTATTTGCGCATTCGCTTTATCAGATGGTTCCCAAGCTCGGAGCCTGCCTCGAGATTGTGGAATGGCGGGGAGGGGATTCGGAACTCGAAGCCGTGTTGTTCGAAAAAGCGGACTGCGTCGTGGCGAGTGGTTCTGATGAAACCCTGGTCTCGATACGGCAGCGCCTTCCGGCCCGATCGCGGTTTCTGGGTTACGGACACCGGGTGAGCTTTGGTTTTGTGGCCATGGATGTTCTTTCGCCCTCTTTGTTGGGCGGTGTTGCGGGAATGGCCGCGGCGGATGTCGCGGCCTGGGACCAGCTGGGGTGTCTCTCGCCGCATGTGTTTTATGTGGAACACGGAGGCAGGGTTTCCGCAGAGCAGTTTGCTGAAGCGCTCGGGAGGGAGCTGGATCGTCTGGAGCAAATCCAGCCGCGTGGTTCCCTGGCGGCCGACCAGGCTGCCGTGCTCCGTACGCGGCGCGGTTTCTACGAACTGCGGGCCTCCGCTCTGGAAGAGACCCAGATGTGGGCGAGTCAGGATTCGACCGCCTGGACCGTGGTGTATGAGGCTGATCCCTTGTTTCAAATGTCCTGTCTCAACCGGTTCATCTACGTCAAAGGGGTTTCGGATTTGAAGCAGGCGCTTGAGGGAGCGGATGCGGTGCGGCACAAGGTGTCGACGGTCGGCCTGGCCTCGGCCGGAGTCCGGGGAGAGGATCTGGCCGGAGAGCTTGCCGCATGGGGAGTCCCGAGGATCTGCGAGCTGGGGCGGATGCAAAAGCCGCCGTTGACCTGGCGGCACGACGGACGCCCTGCGCTCGGGGATCTGGCGCTCTGGACCGACTGGGAACGATGAGGCGGAGGTCGGGAGGGATGGAATCCCGCCTTCAGGCGGTCCGGACCGTCTAAAGCCGGGACTCCATACAAGGGTCCGTGGTTGCCCTCGAAACAAAAAAAGGCATCTCTGTTGCAGCGAGTTTCTGCGTGTGGAGCAGGGTGGTGTCTGTCGCGCTGCGACAGACAGGTGCCGCCTCGAACGGTGCGACGAACCCAGGGTGTGACACTGCCGGGACCGTCCGCTGAACGCGGACGGGATTGTCGCAGCGCAACAATCCCCACCTGGGAAAGATCTCGGCGGAGGCGGCTGTTTTACAGCTTTTCCGGGTTCGGGATCTGATCGGCGAGTTCCTCGGCGGGATAGCTCCAGATTTCCGCCAAAGTGGGGTGGTAATGTGGCATGGCGGCCAGAGCGTGCACGGTCATTCGATTGGCCATCGCCGTGACGATCTGGTGGATCAGTTCGCCACCAACCGGGCCCACCACACAACCCCCGAGGATTTCCCCCGTACGTGGATCAGCCAGAAGGCTTACGAATCCGTCCATGGCGTCCATGATGAGCGATTTGCCGTGGTCGTTAAAGGGATAGGATGCCTTGAGCACGGCGATGCCCTGTTGCCTGGCGGCTTGTTCGGTGAGTCCGACCACAGCGAGCTGGGGGTCGGTAAAGATCGCGTTGACGAGGAGGCGGTAGTCGATTTCTTTTGGTGCCTCGGGATGCGCAATGTTGTGGGCTGCGATTTCGCCCTGCTGGATGGCCACATGGACGATCTCGTGCAGGCCTGTGCAGTCGCCGGCGGCGTAAATGTGATGGGCTGAGGTTCTCATCGCCCGGTCGACCACGATGCGTCCCTTGTCCACGGTCACGCCCGCAGCTTCCAGGTTGAGCGTGCCGATGTTCGGGGAGCGTCCGAGCGCGAACAGGATTTCCTGGGCGGATGCCTGTGTTGCGGTGCCTTGATGTTCGAAATGGATGGTTTTGAGGTCCCCGTCCCGGCTGGCGGATTGCAGGCGTGTATCCGTAAAGAGTTGGATTCCCTCGTCCCGGAATACTTTTTCGATCACGACCGCTGCCTCGGGATCGACCTCTTTCAGGATGTGTGCACTGCGTTGGATCAGGGTGACCTGAACTCCGAACCGGGCGAAGAACTGAGCGAACTCGACGGCCACAGCCCCGCCTCCGAGAACGATCAGGGATTTTGGAAGGTGCTCGAGGCTCAGGGCATGGTCGCTGGTGATATAACCGAGCGCATCGAGGTCGGGCAGGGGAGCCGGAGACACGACCGAGCCGGTGGAGAGGACAAAATGTTTGGAGGTGACCGTGATTCCGGAGTCGAGGTTGACGGTGTGGGGCGAGGTAAAACGGGCGTTGGCCCGGATGAACTCAAAGCGGTTGGACTCCAGTTGATCCCGACGATAATCGGCGAACTCGCCAATGAGCCGGTTCTTTCGCGCCATGATTTCTGCGAAATCAAAATGAACCTCGCCGGGATGAATGCCGAAGAGTCCGGCCTTGCGGGTGGTATGCATGACCTCAGCCGCGTACAGAAGCGCCTTGGTGGGCATGCATCCCCGCAGAATACAGAGTCCTCCCACCTGCGAACCGCCCTCGATGACGGCGGTCTTGAGGCCGGCAGCGGCGGCGGTTCTGGCCGCAGCGTATCCGGCGGAGCCGCCTCCAAGGATCGTTACGTCGAATTCCGTTGAATGGGATGCGGTTGGCATATGGGTTGGAGTTGGGAAAGGGAGGGTTGTCGGTTTGGTGCTGGGAGGGATGTTGCCGGCTACTCAAAAAAACCGGGATACAGTTTCTTGGTGGTCTGGAATCCGCGATGGATGAGGTCGAGGTCGCCCGCCAGACTGAACAACTGACATCCGAGACTGCGGCATTTTTCCGCGTGTTCAGCGCCGCGAACCAGGGCCCCCCAGGGTTTGCCGGCGGCTTTTGCGGCCGCGGAGACCTTTTCCAGAGCATCAATGCATTTGGGGTGGAGCACCTGACCGGGAACACCGAGGGTACAGGCGAGATCGCCGGGGCCGACAAAGAGGGAGTCGACGCCCTCGGTTTCGGCGATGGCCTGGGCGCATTCAACCGCTTCCGGAGTTTCGATCTGGATGGTGAGCCATCGGTCGCGGTTGGCATTTTGGATATGCTCCAGCTGATCGACCGTGCCGAAGCGGCTTTCGTAATTGGCCAGATAGAGACCCCGGGTGCCGATGGGCGGGTATTTGGCCCAATCCACCACCTGCCGGACCTGTTCGACATTTCGAATCTGCGCGATCATGACGCCTTCGGCCCCGGCTTCCATGGGGCGCATCACGGTGGCGTAGTCCGTCGGGGGCACCCGCACGAAGCTCGAGAGACCGGCTGCGCGGCAAGCCATGGTCATCAATTCGATCTGGTGATGAGGGATGGCGGAATGTTCCTGATCGAGCCAAAGTCCGTGGAATCCGCCCACAATTCCGGCGATTTCGATCCATTTGGGGCTGGCGAGATTTCCGAAGGAAAGCACGCGGACTTCTTCGCCGAGTGCGAGTCTTTGTTTGATGGTCATAAAATGTTCCAGTCGTGTGTTGCGCACTAGCAGGTAGCAGAAATCGCGAGGGTGGGCAACCGAATCGAGAAGGATTGATTAACCGGGGTGGGTGGTTAGAGTCGGTCCATGGCATTCGCGCATTTCACTCTGGCGTCGCGGGACGTCGACAAAACGAAGGATTTTTTAATGGCGACACTGGGTTGGCCGTCTATTTCCAGGCCTGGAAATATTGGGCGAAAAGCCTGCTGGTTGCAGATTGCCGAGGGTCAGGAGGCGCACATTGTGGAGGTGCCGGATTTTGAGCCGTCGGCACATGAGCGCGAGTTCGGTCGGCATATTGCCATTGCGGTGCCGCTGGCCGAGTTCGAGGGATTAAAGCGCCGCCTGGCGGAGCAGGGGGTGTCGGTCATTCCCCCGGAACGGCCGACACCGTTCGAACGTTTTTTCTTCCGAACTCCGGACGGATATTTCTTCGAGATCGTCGATGCGGACAGGAAACCGGAAGTCTAAGGGAGGGCGCATCCAACGGCCGGATAAACGAATGGCAGTGGGACAGACCGTCTAACGGCGCACGGCGGTTGGATCGCGCACCTCCCGCCAGAGGTCGGTGACGATCGATTGCGCGCGCAGGCGGCCCGCATGGCCATCCAGGTAGAGGATGTTGGCCCCTTCGTTGTGGCGTTTGGCGGCGACGCGGCGTTGGGAGTTGAGCTTGCCGGTCCGTTCATTGTACGGGATATGATCCGGGGCCCAGACGTCGTTCAGGTCCGTGATGGCATCCCGGTAACCCGTGATGACGGGACGCCATTCGCCGTCTTCATTGTCGACCAGATGAATCGTGTCACTGGGGTTTTGGAAGCTGGTGATTTTCGAGGGGCCCACCTGTTCGGTTCCGACCCTGTCGGTTGGACTTGAGAATTTCCAGGCGTTGATGACGTAGGTGATGATCTGTTCCTTCCCCTTGTTCTTTTTCGGGTAACTGCCGCATTTATAGATCCGGACCCGTCGGTAATCCGTCTCGGTTCCGCCTTCGGGCATGTAAGGCATGTAGGCCAGGAACCAGGGGAAACCGTTCCCCCGGGGCACGTAGTTGTCGTTTTCGTCGGCGTACATGATCATGGCGAGGCCGAGTTGCTTGAGGTTGTTGATGCACTGGATGCCCTGGGCTTTGGCTTTGGCCTTGCTGAGAGCGGGTAGAAGCATGCCGGCCAGAATTGCAATGATTGCAATCACCACCAGCAGTTCGATCAGAGTAAACGCATGCCGTCTGGAGCTTGAGACTGTCATTGTGGAGTTCTCCTGGGTTTTGGGTTGGGTTGGACTGTCAGGGCTTTTGCCATGGGTCTCAGACCATTTCGAGAGTTCGATCGGGATATGCGAAATGCCGCAGTTCGCGATCATCCTGTCAGGGAAATGGATTTCCGACAATAAGGGCTGGTTGTGGATTTGGAAACTGAAATCTTGTTTCCTGAAATTTTGTTTCGAGCCGGACGCAGGGATTCTCGACGAACCGCACAGCCATTCGGTGAATGTGCGGAGGTGTGTTCGTTGAGGATTCCGAGGTTCCTCACGGCATGCAGTGGAACTGATTGGGATCCTGATTCGGAGTGAGTGGGTTTGTTTCTTCGGGCACGACCAAAGCGGCGTCGACGCTGCGCTCTGCCGCGCGCACTCCAAAACACCGTGCTTCTTCCGACGCGCTGCGTTGGAGCAGGGTGGTGTCTGTCGCGCTGCGACAGACAGGTGCTGCCTCGAGCGGTGCGACGAACCCAGGGTGTGACACTGCCGGGACGGACAGTCCGCTGAACGCGGACGGGATTGTCGCAGCGCAACAATCCCCACCTGT